>CAJMPU010000017.1 GCA_905215505.1 uncultured bacterium | reverse complement strand
GCCCGCCGAACCAGGTTAAGCAGCCGGGCAGATCTTCTTGAAGAGCTCGATGACGTCGTCGAGCGTCGCCTCGCGCGGGTTACCCGGGAAGCAGGCGTCGGCCATGGCGTCCTTGGCCAGGACCTCGATCTCGTCGGCCTTCATGGCCTCGCAGACGTGCGGGATGTTCACGTCAGCGGAAAGCTGCTTAACGGCGGCGATAGCGGCGTCGGCAGCCTCGTCGGTGCTCATGCCCGTGGTGTCAACACCCATGGCGACGGCAACCTTGGCCAGACGCTCGGTGCAAACCGGCTTGTTGAACTCCATGGCGATCGGCAGCAGCATGGCGCAAGCGACGCCGTGCGGGGTGTCGTAGTGAGCGGACAGGGTGTGAGCCATGGCGTGGTCGATGCCCAGGCCAACGTTGGAGAAGCCCATGCCAGCGACATACTGACCAAGAGCCATGCCCTCGCGGCCGGAGCCGGGCTGACCGGACTTGGCCTCGGCAACGGAGTCGCGCAGGTTCTCGCTGATCAGCTTAATAGCCTCAAAGTGGAACATGTCGGAAAGCTCCCAAGCGCCCTTGGTGGTGTAGCCCTCGATGGCGTGGGTCAGAGCGTCCATGCCGGTGGAAGCGGTCAGGCCGGCGGGCATGGAAGCCATCATGTCGGGGTCGACGACGGCGACCTCGGGGGCGTCGTTGGTGTCGACGCACACGAACTTACGGACCTTCTCGGGGTCGGTGATGACGTAGTTGATGGTCACCTCGGCAGCAGTACCGGCGGTCGTCGGCACGGCGATGGTGAACACGGCGTGGTTCTTAGTGGGAGCAACGCCCTCGAGGCTGCGGACATCGGCAAACTCGGGGTTGTTGATGATGATGCCAATGGCCTTTGCGGTGTCCATGGAGGAGCCACCACCGATGGTCACGATAGCGTCAGCCTCGGCGGCCTTGAAGGCCTCGACGCCGTCCTTGACGTTCTGGATAGTGGGGTTGGGCTTGATCTCGGAGTAGAGGCTCCAAGCGATGCCGGCGGCGTCGAGCTCGTCGGTCACCTTAGCGGTAACGCCAAACTTGACCAGATCGGGGTCGGAGCAGACGAAGATCTTCTTGTAGCCGCGACGCTGGAGCTCGCCGGGGATCTCCTTGATGGCGCCAGAACCATGATAAGAAATGGTATTGAGAACGAAACGATTAGCCATTGATAGCCTCCCATCGTGTGCGGGGCACCCATTACGCCCCACGCTATGAGTCCCATCCTAACGCTTTTGAAACAAAAAACACGCGAGAACATCAAAAGTGTTAAAGCGTTTCAACATAATAACGGAGTCCTAGTCCTTCCCTCCCGACAGCAGCGAAGGCTAGATTATAGGAGCAATCGCCCAAAGAATACGACCAACTCAGTCTATAAATTGTTTCTGTTTTAGCAATATATGTTTGACAATACGTTTATAAAAGGATACTTTATAGTAAATAAAATGCATGCAGCAAATAGCGTCATTCATTTTGTTAGAAATTGCCCATGCGGTTATTGCAGCTGCATGTACCGCAACGTACAGCGCAATTCTCCGCACGAAGTAGAAGACGGTTCCAATTCGATCGAGGCGATGACGCGTGATGGCTACTGGTCCTAAATCGAGCAAGACGGCTACAAACGAATATCGAATCTCAATTGAAGGTAACCCTTATCCGCATGCTCTAGTTCTAACCAACCCAGCTGGAGACAGCCTCAATATCAAAAGACATGGGTTCACGGGTCCACTAGGACAGCTATTGAGTCTAAAATATACCGTTTATGACGATGCGAATGAAAAACTCTTCACTGTCGTCGACGGTGGCTTTAGCAACATGCCCAGGGTTGCGCTCATCATCGAACACAAGGAAGTTGCGGTGTTCGATTATGGTCTAAACAGACTTGAGATGAAGTGCGTAACGAACATACCGAATTACGCAATAAAAGGTAACTTCCTATTTGGAGATTACGATATATTCAGCCAACAGGAAGTGAAGCTATCTTCAGTTATCGTCCTTCAATGTGATAAACAATCGTGCTTTAGCATACAGGTTTTGGATAAAGCCGAATTAGCCGCCGCAATTGGAATACCTACAGCCATTGCCCTTCTTAGGGCTCGGATTGAAGAGCATCTCGAATAAATCGCAAAAAGCAGTTCGTAACAACATTCAGGAGCTAGATAGTTTTTCTGGCTCCTGAATGTTGTTACAAACATGCACCTTAGCGCTTAAGACTCGTGGTCTGCCAGTCAGCCACGATGCGGGCCCATTTCCTGTGCAAATCGCGCTCGCGGTCGATAAACATGATGGCAAACGCGATAAACAGCAGCACGCTCGCCACCGCAATGGCGTGCAGGCCCATGCGCTCGATGCACCAATTGCCCAGCACGGCGCCAAACACAAAGGTAAAGATCACGCCAAAGTACAGCACGCCGTTTTCCAAAAAGCCGCGCTTGTGGGTGATGATGTAGTCGTCCACGTTTTGCAGCGCATTGCGCAGGTTACCGATACACATGGTCGTGGCGATGCCGTGTCCATGAATCTTGCGGAAGCTCTCGACCTGCATACCGCAGGCAAATGAGGTAAGGCAGTTGGCGAGCAGGTTGAAATCGCCACCGGGAATAAAACTCACGCCCAGCAAGATGACGGCTTCAAAAAACACCGTCACCTGGCGCCAGTGAATCACGCTGCCAAACCGCTCGTGCACCAGGTCGGCAAGCATAATGCCCACGGCAAACGACACCACGGGGAAGAAATAGCGCCCCGCAAGTGCCCAATTGCCCTCCGAGATGCTCACGCCCACCAGCAAGATGTTGCCCGTCTGTGCGTTGGCGAAAACATGGTCGCGCCCAATGTACGAATACACATCCATAAAGCCACCGGCGAGCGCCAGGATAATGCCCAGTTCGATGGACTCCGATATCTGTTTGGCACGCTGCATCGTCGTGCATCCTCCTTGTTGTTGACGACTCTCTCGTGCGTTGGCGGAAACATAGCCGCCGTTCATACTGTAACCCATTGACAACATGGCGTGCGCGCGAGACGACCCCTTCGACACGGGGATACACAGTCTGGAAACAAACGGCACCCGCATCGACACGCCGATCCGCCAGCCCATGTACTCCACCAGTCTTTTTTGCCCCGTCCCAAAAAGACTGGTTACAATTACGTGCAGCATACAAACACCGGGAGGGATCGTGGCAAAAAAGCCTCAGCACGCTCAGAATAACCAGCGCAGTCAGCAGGGCAAACAGGGCCAGCAGCAAAAGCGCAGCGGCAAGGCCCAGGGCGGCCACGCCGTTCATACCCCGGCAGCGCCCGCCCGTCCCTGGCGCCCGGGCCGCGATAAGTTCCTCCCCGTCAGCCGCGCCGATATGGACGCGCGCGGTTGGGACCAGTGTGACTTCGTCTACATCTGCGGCGACGCCTACGTGGACCACCCCAGCTTTGGTATGGCCATCATCAGCCGCGTACTCGACGCGCACGGCTACAAAGTGGGCATCATCTGCCAACCCGACTGGACCGATCCCGCCAGCATCAGCGTGCTCGGTGAGCCGCGCCTGGGCTTTTTGGTCAGTGCCGGCAACATGGACTCCATGGTCAACCACTATTCGGTGACCAAGCACCGCCGCCACACCGACGCCTATACCCCCGGCGGCGAGGAAGGTCACCGCCCCAACCGTGCCGTCACGGTCTACGGCAATCTCATCCGTCAGACGTTCAAGGACGCCCCCATCATTATCGGTGGCATTGAGGCGAGCCTGCGCCGCCTGGCCCACTACGACTACTGGCAGGATAAGCTCAAGCGCTCGGTGCTGCTCGACTCGGGCGCCGACATCCTCATCTACGGCATGGGCGAGCACGCGATTGTCGAGATCGCCGACGCGCTCGACGCGGGGCTGCCCGTCGATCAGATCACCTATATCAACGGCACCGTTTACCGCACGGGTTCGCTCGACGAGGTCTACGACTACGACCTGCTGCCCAGCTGGGACGACCTTGCCGCTGACAAGCTCAACTACGCCCGCAGCTTTAACGTGCAGCAGCAAAATATGGACCCCATCACCGGGCATCGTCTGGTAGAGCCCTACCCCAACAGCGTCTATGTGGTGCAGAACCCACCGTCGGCCACGCTCACCACCGACGAGATGGACGAGGTGGCCGAACTCCCCTACGCACGCGATTGGCATCCCGATTACGACGCGGCAGGCGGCGTGCCGGCCTTTGCCGAGATCAAGTTTTCAATCAGCTCCAACCGCGGGTGCTTTGGTGAGTGCTCGTTTTGCGCGCTGACCTTCCACCAGGGCCGCGTGCTGCAGATGCGCAGCCACGACTCGATCATGCGCGAGGCCGAGCTGCTCACACACGACCCCGAGTTTAAGGGCTACATCAACGACGTGGGCGGACCGACGGCCAACTTTAGCCGTCCCGCCTGTGACAAACAGCTCAAGCACGGCGTGTGCAAGAACAAGCGCTGCCTGTGGCCGAGCGTGTGCAAGAACATGGTGGTCGACGAGAGCGGCTACACGCAGCTGTTGCGCGACCTGCGCCAGCTGCCGGGCGTCAAAAAGGTCTTCGTGCGCAGCGGCATCCGCTTTGACTACACCATGGCAGATGCCTCGGACGAGTTTTTGCGCGAGCTGCTGGAACACCATGTCTCGGGCCAGCTCCGCGTGGCACCCGAGCACGTGAGCGACGCGGTGCTGTCTGTGATGGGCAAACCGAGCCGAGCCGTCTACGATGCGTTCTGCCGTAAATTTGAGCGCTTGAATCGCGAATACGGACTCAAGCAGTACGTGGTGCCATATCTGATCTCGAGCCACCCGGGCTCAACCATGAAGGAAGCTGTGGACCTTGCCGAGGCTGTACGGGACATGGGCTACATGCCCGAACAGGTGCAGGACTTCTACCCCACCCCGTCCACCATGTCGACCTGCATGTACTACACCGGCGTGGACCCGCGCACCATGGAGCCGATCTATGTAGCGCGCGACCCGCACGAGAAGGCCATGCAGCGCGCGCTCATCCAGTATCGCAAGCCCGAGAACTACAAGCTCGTGCGCGAGGCACTGGAAAAGGCTGGCCGTCGCGATCTGATCGGCTACACCAAGCATTGCCTGATTCGCCCCGTGCCGCCGCGCCCGGGCGAGACGTCTGCCGGCGGTGGGCATGGCACCGGCAAGAAGGGCGGCAAGGCACACGGCGGCGCCGGCGCTGGCAAGGGGCCTAAGGGCAGCAAGGGCCACGGCGGCATGTCGCGCGCGCAGAACACCGCAGGCCGCAACCGCGCAGCTCAGGGGCGTCAGGGTGCCAACGGAGGCGGTCGCCGCAACTAGGGCAGCAATGCGCTCGCTGCGTCCATCCCGCACGCGTGGCGCAGCGAGCGCATTGCCTCAACGAGGATGACACCGGCAATAGCGACCGTGACTACCGCGTCGAGCGGCGTGTTCACAAACCATAGCAGGCCCATGAGGTACGAGCCGGCATTAAAGGCAAAGTGCAACAGGATCGTGTAGCGGAGCTTTCCGGTCGTCACGAGCACCCAGCCAAAAATGAGGCCGGCAGCGCCCGCATAGCAGCCCTGTACCCAATTCATGTGCATAAAGCCGAAGATTGCCGCCTGCAGTACGATTGCCGCGGCGACGCCCCAGGTACTCGGGGCCGCCCAGGGCACTATGGCGCCGTCTTGCGCGTTCACGCGGCGCCGACGTTTCCAGAGCGGATGGCACTGTGGATTAAACGCACGCAGTGAGAACTCAAAGATGATGCCGCGCACCAGGAGCTCTTCGCAAAATGGCGCGCCAATCACCGTGGTCAGAACGGCCAGATAGCTCGTGTCGCCCATGCCTGTTTCCTCGACAAGTTCGCTGTAATCGGTCGCGACCTCGGGCAACAGCGACAGCACGGCGTCGGTCACGTAGCCAACGACCACCTGCAGGGCAAGGCCAATCACGATAACGCAGACGATGCGTCTCCATGCTTTGCCTGCTCCCCCACCGAGCGGGCGCTCGCCTTGCCGGCGCGCCATAAACGAGCGCGGCCACAGATAACGCCACCACAGCAGCGCCATCAAAAACGACGCCATCTGCGCGGCAGCCTGAAGCAATTGAATATCGAGGTCGTCAATCGAAAAGCCCATGATCACCGATGCGACGCCCAGAGCGGAGAACAAAACCACGCTCAGGACAATATCTGCCGCGACAACGCCAAAACAGGCAAGCGCCCAAACCAGCGCATTGAGCATGCCAACCTCCTCCCGACGGGTAGTCATATAAGAACGTCCCCAACGACTAGTCATTGGGGACGTTCTTCAACGACCAGCCGTTGGGGACAGTCTTTGCCAAAGGCCCCGTTGGGCGAGATGTCGAACGGGAAGGTGCCGCAGCGATTGAACGCGGCGATAAACATGCGGATGGCGTTGGACGGCGTGGTGCCCACGAGCTGGGTTGCCGCCGCGAAGGCCGCCTTTTCCTCAGGCAAGACCTTCGCTACAACCGGGGTCATGTGTTCTGCCATGGCGCTTCCTTTTTGAAACGACGGTGGTGCGGATAGATGCGGGCCACGCGGCTGGGCGACGGGCTGTGAAGGCAACCCGATTGGCCCGCATCTGGAGTTTGTTTCTGCGGCGTTGGTATTACTTGGTATTTCTAAGTATTACCCCGCAGATAGAATACCACACCCGACCCCATGGGGACGGAGGAAAACGGATCATTTTGTTGCTGAGTTAGTATTTAGAGCGTGATGATATCCGAGATATCGAGGGCCTGAGCGTCGGAGGCGTCGTGTGTGGCGAACAGGAGTGTGCGGCCATCGAGGAGGTCGAGCACGACCTCGGCCGTCGCATCGCGCGCGGCGACATCCAGGCCGGTAAAGGGCTCGTCCAGAATCACCGCGCCGCCCGGGCACAGCAGGGCACGGGCGATCTCGACGCGACGGCGCTGCCCGCCCGAAAGCTCGGCCACGCGAGCATGCACATCGATTCCCGGCACCAGTAGGCGCAGCAATGCCGCGGCGCTCGAAGCATCCACACGCGCATCGGCGCACACCAGCACGTTATCCAGCGCCGAGGCGGACTCGACCAGGCGCACATCCTGAAACACCATGGAGCACGGCGCGCACTCCCCCGCTGCCAACGAAAGCAGCGTCGACTTGCCCATGCCCGAAGCGCCCATCACACAGATACGCCCACCCGCGGGCACGTTGAGCACCAGACCATCCAGCGCCGGCGCCCAGGGCGCGCGATCGCCCACGGCAAGCGCAAGCTCCGCCGCAGCGCTATCGCTCGCAGCCCCCGCACGCCCGCGCAGTCCATGCCCGTGCGCCCGCACGGCAACACGCCATGCCACGGAACCCGAAGCCCGCAGCAGCCACACCAGCACGCGCTCGCACGCCCACGAAGCGGCAACGACCAGCACAGTCCACGCCAACAGGTCAGCCGTCTCGATGAGCAGCTTTGCCTGATAGATGCGCTCACCCACGGTGCCCACCGCCATGCCGATAAGCTCCGCCGCCACGCCGGCCTTCCAGCTCATGCCAATCACGGCACGGGCACACGAAAGCACAAACGGCAGGACCTCGCGCCAGATATGGGCGAAGAACAGTCGCCAGCCCCGCACGCCATGCAAGCGGAACATCTGCTCCAGCGGTTTATCCACTTGTGCCAGCCCCTCGACCAGCGAGAAATACACGCCCGGCAGCGCCATCAAAAAGACCGCCGCAATGCTCACACGCGCCGACCCCAGCAAAATGAGCAGCAGGACCACTACGCAGGCAACCGGCGTCGCCTTAACAAACGAAAGCGCCGGCGCCACCAGGTGCGCAAACGCCCGCGACCGTGACGAAATTCCGGCAAGCACGCCACCACACACCGCGGCAAGCGCCAGCCCGCCCAGTATCCGCGCGCCCGAGCCCGCCAAAATCGCCCAGGTACCGCCATCGCACACCAGGCGCAGCAACGCCAAGGCAACCGCACCCGGCCCCGGCAAGATCAGCGGCTGCGCCACCAGCGCCGCCACCAGCATCCACACGGCAAGCCAAAAGGCGGCGACGGCACCTGCTGCCGCCACCGCATTCATACGCTCTGTCATTTGTCGAGCAAACGCACGCACGGGCTACTCCATGTAGTAGAAATCGTCAGCCGGAAGTTTACCACCCACGGCGCTCGCGTCCGCGTCGGCCAGCACCTGCAGATACCCACTAAGTGCCGCCTTCATATCCTTGCCCGTCTGGCACACGAGCATGCATCCGGGAATCGCCTTTTCGGCGATCTTGGCGTTGTCCACGATGCCGGCATCGACCACGGCCTGCGCCCAGTCTGCCGGCGCCGCATTGACAGCCTTAACGCTCGCCGCATGGCAGCTCAAGAACTCCGCCACGGCCTCGGGATGTTCCTCGGCAAACGCGCGGCGCACCACGGTCACGCCCGTCAGCAGGCGCGAACCCGTGTCACCCGCCAGCTCGTCCCACACATCGGTCAGACTTACCGGCGCTGACAGCTTGCCTTCGCTCTTGGCGATGGCAGCGGTCTTGAACGGCTCCGGCAGCACGCCCACGGCAGACGGATCGGCAAGCAGGGCCGACAGCACCTCGGTGGGCTCGCTCTTAAACTCGAGTGTCACCTGGCCGGTCAGGCCCGCGCGCTCCAGCAGGAAGCTCATGACGTACTCCGGCGTGGTGCCCTTGCCCGTCATATAGACGGTGCGACCCGCCAGGTCGCCAAACGAGGCCACACTCGCGTCGCCCGTCACAACGTTCAGCACGCCCAACGTGTTGATGTCGATGACCTGCACCGCGCCCTCGGTCTTGTTGTAGAGCACACTCGCCACGTTGGCGGGCACCAGGGCAATGTCGATATCGCCCTGAATGACCTTGGGCACAATCTCATCGGCGGCAGTGTTGATCGCAAAGCCGAACTCATTGTCCGTCTCGCCATCGGCCGCCCGGTCCATAAACTGCACCAGACCAATCGAGGTCGGCCCCTTGAGCGAGGCGACGTGCACCTCGACCGGCTCGGCAGCAGCACCGGCGCCGTCCGTGGCAGCCGAGCCCGCGGCGGACCCGGCCCCCGCAGCCCCGCCGCCACAGCCCGCGAGCGCAAGCGAAAGGGCGCCCGCGGCGAGCGCCGAGGCAAACCCCCGGCGCGACATCTCAACATCAAACGCGCGCATCGCTAGCACGTCCCCTCGTTGGGCATCGTCCATGCGTGATGGTCGGTATGCAGCAGTTCCTCGGCCAGCGGCGAGAGCGGCTCGCCCAAGAACTCGCGGTAGCATGCCTGGACATCGGGATTCTCGTGCGAGAAGCGAATATCCGCAGCGGCATCCAGGCCCCACAGTACCTGGCCACGCTCGGCCGCCAGCTCGCAGCCGTCGTGGATGGGCTGACCGCCGCCACCGACACAGCCGCCCGGGCACGCCATGACCTCAACGAAGTCATAGCTCACGCGGCCGTCGCGAATCGCGTCGAGCAGGCGGGCGGCATTGCCCAGCCCGTGTGCCACGGCGGCACGCACCTTGGTGCCATCGATATCGGCCACGGCTTCCTTCCAGCCGTCGAGTCCGCGCACGTCGGTAAAGAAGTCGGCGTCGGGGTTCTTGCCCGTCACCAGGTAATATGCCGAGCGCACGGCGGCCTCCATCACGCCGCCCGTGGCGCCAAAGATCACACCCGCGCCCGTGCCAAAGCCCAGCGGCGTATCGAGCGGCTCCTCGGTAAGCGTGTCCACGCTCACGTGGTTCGCGCGGATCATGCGCACCATCTCGCGCACCGTCAGCGCAACGTCCACGTCGGGCGCACCGCCCTCGCCCACCATACTCGGCAGCGCACACTCGGCCTTCTTGGCCGTGCACGGCATCACGGACACCACAAACAGGCGCTCGGGCTCCACGCCCAGCACCTTGGCGTAGTACGTCTTGGCAATAGCGCCGAACATCTGCTGCGGCGACTTGGACGTGGACAGGCTGTCGACAAACTCCGGATAGCGCGCCTTCGCAAAGCGCACCCAGCCCGGGCAGCAGCTCGTAAACATGGGCCAGCCGCGGCTGTCGCCCTCGCCCTTGGCGGTCTTGCTCAGGCGCTCGAGCAGCTCGGAGCCCTCCTCCATAATGGTGAGATCGGCCGAGAAGTCGGTGTCGAACACGTACTCAAAGCCCACGCGGCGCAGCGCGCAAGCCAGGCGCTCGACGGTAGCCTCCTCGCGCGGAATGCCGAGCTCCTCGCCCCAGGCGCTACGCACGGCCGGTGCAATCTGTACCAGCACGATCTTATCGGGATCGGCGAGGGCATCAAACACGGTCTCGGTGTCGTCGCGCTCGCGCAGCGCGCCCGTCGGGCAATGTGTGATGCACTGACCGCACGCGACGCAATCGGTCTTCCCAATCGGCGCACGCCCGCGGGTGCCCACGGCAGTATGCGTGGCGCGGTTGGTCAGGTCCCAAATCCCTAAGCCCTGCACGCTCTCGCACACCTTGATGCAGCGCATGAATTTAATGCACTTGTCATTATCGCGGATGATAGGGAAATCGAAGTCCCAGCCCTCGCGTGCCAGGTGCTGCTCGTACGGCAGATAGAAGATGCCCAGGTCGTTGGCGATGGTCTGCAGGTTGCAGTTACCGCTGCGCACGCAGCTCGTACAGCGCGAGTCGTGCTGGGACAGCAGCAGCTGCACGTTGGTGCGACGCGCCTCGCGGGCCTTGGGGCTGTTGGTGTGGACCACCATGCCGTCGAGTACGTAGTTGTTGCAGGCGGCAACCAGCTGGTCGCAGCCCTCAACCTCGACCGCGCACACGCGGCAACCGCCGATCTCGTTTAGATCGCGCAGGTAGCACAGGGTGGGAATCTGGATGCCGACGGACTTGGCCGCGTCCAGGATCGTGGTACGCTCGGGCACCACGACCTCGCAATTATCGATTGTGAGCTTGACCATGTTGAGTGCTCCGCTTTCGGTGTTGTCGCTGACAGTGGTTTTGTTGGGCTCTACCATTCCAGGTTCCTCCCTCCGCGGAACGCGCCAAAGCCAAAGTGGTCGCAACGCAGGCAGCGGCTTGCCTCCTGGCGTGCCTCCTCCTCGGTAAGGCCCTGCTCGACCAGATTCCAATCGTGGATGCGCTCGCCGGCCTCGCGCTCGCCCAGCTCGCAGCGGCCGCACTCATGCTTGCCCTTAAACTGCACGGTCGGCAGCTCAACGTCGAGCTTGATCTTGTGGTCAAAGCCCAGGTAGCGGTCGATATTTGCCGAAGCAACGCGGCCGGCGTTGATGGCACGGATGACGGTGGCGGGGCCGGTCTGGCAGTCACCGCCGCTAAAGAGGCCATCGAAGTTAGGCACGGCGCCATCCGAATCGGTGACGACGCGACCCCACTTGCAGGCGATGCCCATG
Organism: uncultured bacterium; assembly: GCA_905215505.1. Lineage (GTDB taxonomy): Bacteria > Actinomycetota > Coriobacteriia > Coriobacteriales > Coriobacteriaceae > Collinsella. Next base: position 45,669 of record CAJMPU010000017.1, on the reverse strand, counting down.
TTCTCAAACGGCTTGGAATCGATGTCCTGGCCAATGGCCACAAACACACGCTCGCAGGGAATGACGCGCTCGGGCGTGGCGGCGGCACGCGGGGCCGGACGCCCACGACGGGGCTCGCCGATAATCTGCGGCTGCACGCGCAGGCCGCTCACGCGACCCTCCTCACCCGTCTCGATAGCGAGCGGGGCCGTCAACTCCAGTACCTCGCAGCCCTCGGCCTGGGCGCCGGCGATCTCGGCGTCCTGGGCCGTCATGTCGCAGATGCGACGGCGGTAGACGATGCTCACCTTTTCGGCACCGCAGCGCACGGCAGAGCGTGCCACGTCCATGGCCACGTTGCCGCCGCCGATGACGCACACGCGCTGGCCGCTCAGGTCGGGCAGCTCGTCGTCGCCGATGGCACGCAGCATCTTGACAGCCGACTCCACGCCGAGCGCCTCTTCGCCCGGAAGGCCGAGCTTCTTATCGCTGTGGGCGCCAATGGCCAGGTAGACGGCATCGAACTCGTCGCGCAGGCGGGCAAGCTCCTCGCCGTTGACGGAGTGGTCGAGTTCCACGTCGATGCCGGCGCTCAAGATCCAGTCGATCTCGGCCTGCAGGCGCTCACGCGGCAGACGGTAGCTGGGAATGCCATAGCGCAGCATTCCGCCCAGGTGGTGGCGCTGCTCAAAGATGGTCACCTTATGGCCCATCACGGCCAGGTAGTAGGCGCAGGAAAGGCCGGCCGGGCCGCCGCCGATCACGGCGATGCGCCTACCGGTGTTGTCGGCCACGCTGGGCTTGTAATCGTTAAGGTCGCTGTGCTCAACGGCAAAACGCTTGAGGGCGAGGATGTTCATGGGATCGTCGACCATGCCGCGACGGCAGTGCATCTCGCAGGGATGCTCACACACCAGGCCGCAAACGAGCGGCAGCGGGTTGTTCTTGCGGATGACCTTGACGGCATCAGCATAGCGGCCGGCCTCGACGAGCGAAATGTAACCGGGGATGTCGACGTGCGCCGGGCAGCCCGAGACACACGGAACACGGGCCTCACGATCAAAGCCGCAGGAGTGCTCGCGAATGTGATGCTCAAAATCGTCGCGGAAGCCGCGAATGGCCGTGAGTGCCATGGCGCCAGCTTCGTAGCCGATGGCGCAGTCGCTCGAAAGATAGATGGTGCGGGCCGTGCGCTCAATCAAGTTGAGCGTGGACTCGTCGGCGCGGCCCTCGAGCACATCGGCGAGCAGATCGCTCAGCGCGCTCAGGCCCACGCGGCAGGGGGTGCACTTGCCGCAGCTCTGCGTCGAACACAGGTTGACGAGCGCCGCCGTAAACTCGACGGGACACGGGGCGAGCGAGCTCACCGCCAAGCGGCGTCCGAGTGCATCGTGCAGGTCGTCCATGACGGCCTGAGCGTGGCTGCGTTCCATTACATGCAGTCGAGCCATAAGATCCCCTCTCACATGGCAGCCCGGAGGCGAGGCCGGGCGAAATTGCTACACGCACAACACTGACCTAAAAAGTTGTTAGGTCTCAACGCAGTTCGGCAGGCGGCATGAAATGTCACCCTCAGCGGTGAAATAGAACATTACCGCAGATAAATGCCATATTTGATAAAACGCGTTACCAAATGACAATGCCCCGTCCACGCAATCACGTGGACGGGGCATTGGTCAAGTTTTACGGTCAGCGGCTCTTTTGTGCCAGCGACCTTCTGTCTTTAGCTAAGCTCAGGCCAGTAACCCTTGTTGGCCTCGATCATGTCGTCGAGAACCTCCTTGGCGACCTTCATCGACGGCACGGTCTTGTTGAGCGTAAAGGCCTTGAGTGCCTTCTCGTACGAACCCTCGATCGTGGCCTCGACCACAAGCTTCTCGGAGTTCAGCTGCTGCATCATGAGGCCCTGCTGGAACAGAGGAATGTTGTCGCGGCTGATGACCTCGGGGCCGTTCTTGCCAATGTAGGCAGGCAGCTCGACCATGGCGTCATAGGGCATGTTGGGGATAGCGCCCTTGTTCTCGCAAATGACCAGGAAGCGCTGCTTGGTATCGTTCTTCAGAGCGATAGCCAGATCGGCAATCCAGTCGCCGTGGCTGCCCGCATAGAACGTGCTCTCGTCGATCTCGCCCGTCTTCTCGTAGTGGTCGATGCCATCAAAGAGGTTCTTCTCGCGCGTCTCCTCGACCTCGTTAGCGCGGGTGCGCTCGGGGTTGGAATGCTCGACGAACTCCTTCTGCTGCAGGTAGTAGTTCAGATACGTGTTGGGCAGGTACTCCGGGAAGCACTCCATGATCTCGTACTCGCCCTTCCAGACGTAGTACCAGCTGCCCTTGGTGTGACGGTTCTGCTCGGGATGCTCGTCGGCGGTCTCCTCGGGCTTCTTTGCCATGAGCGAGCCCATGCCCTTGAGGTAGGAGTCGGGCAGCAGGATCTGGTGCTCCTTGATGTACTCGCGCAGCTGCGGCAGGACCTCCTCGCCCTTGTGGCGGATCGAGGTGAACCAACCAAAGTGGTTGAGGCCAAAGTAATCGTACTCGACATCCTTCTTGTCGATATCGAGCGCGGCGCAAACCACGTCGATGATCGCGATCGGCATGTCGCAGATGTTGATGATGCGAGCGTTGGGACGCAGCACACGGCAGCCCTCGGAGACGATGGCAGCAGGGTTGGAGTAGTTGAGAATCCAGTAGTCCTTCTTGGCGTACTTCTCAACGTCATCGATCAGCTCGACCATGGGGAAGATGGTGCGCATGCCGTAGGCAAGGCCGCCGCAACCGCAAGTCTCCTGACCCACGCAGCCGTGACGCAGCGGAATCTTCTCGTCCTGCTCGCGCATGGCGTAGCCGCCCACGCGCATCTGGGCAAACACGAAGCTCGCGTCGGTAAAAGCCGTCTTTTTGTCGGTGGTCACCGTAAGCTTGATATCCAGGCCGAGGTCCTCGTGCAAAATCCAGTCCACGAGCACGCCGATCTTGCGCTGGCGCTCCTCGTTGATGTCGTACAGACGAATCTCGTCAACATCGAGCTCGTCCTTGCGCAGGGCGATGGACTTGACGATGCCGGGGGTAAAGGTGGATCCGCCACCACACAGAGTAATGATCATTGTTTACTGCTCCTTCTCAATTGCGTTTTCGACCTTGTCGCGCATCTCGGCGACCTTCATGCCAAAGATGATCTGGATATTGTTGCCGTTGCGGTTGATGCCGCTGTTGGGCACGTGGTTGATGAGGTTCTCATCGATGAGGTCCGGGTTCTTAACGTTCACACGGAGACGCGTAAAGCAGTTCTCGAGCTCCTCGATGTTGTCCTTGCCACCAAGACCTGCAACCAGGTCGGCAATACCTGCATCGACGCCCTCTGCGGGAGCAGCGGCAACAGCGCCCTGCTTCACCGCAACAGATGCGGCGGCCTCGCCCTCGGCAACGGACTCGGCGAGCTCGGACTCCTCCTCGCGACCAGGCGTGTGGAGGTTGAGCTTCTTAATAAGGAAGGTGAAGAGGAAGAAGTACAGAGCGGCGTTGACGACTCCAAGCACCAGCATAACCGGCCAGTTGGTCTTGTCGACACCCAGGACCAGGTTGGAAACCACGATGTTGATGATGCCGCCTGCAGTCGAAGCGGGCACGGAGAGGACCTTGAGCAGAACCAGGAAGATGCCAGAAAGAACCGAGTGAACGACAAAGAGCACGGGAGCGGCAAAGACAAAGAGGAAGTCCATGGGCTCGGTGACGCAGGAGAGCACGGCGGTGATGATCAGCGGGATGATAACGGCCTTGGTCTTATCCTTGTTCCCCTTGTAAGCGGTGAAGATAAAGGCGAGACCGATACCGATGTAGGGCCACAGGTTGTTGAAGGTGTAGCTGTTGAAGTAGGTGCTATCGGAGAAGGGCTGGCCCGTCATTGCCATCTCGGCAACACGGATGGGATAGGCGCCGGCGATAACCTGATCACCCAGCGTCAGGGTACCACCCACATCGGAGAACTGGAACGGGGTGTAGATGAGGTGGTGCAGACCGGTGGGAACGAGCAGCTTGTTGAGCATGCCGTAGATAAACAGACCGATGTTGCCCGACTCCTTAATGATGCCGGCAACGGAGGAGATGGCGCCCTGAACCGGAGGCCAAACGATGCAGAAGCCAGCGCCCATGATCCAGGAGATGATGATCATGATCAGGAACGGGAAGCGAACGCCCGAGAACATCGAAAGAGCAATGGGGAACTGCTTGTTCGAGTACTTGTTGAATACGGCACCGGTGATGCAACCAAGAATGATGCCGCCAAACACGCCGGTATCGAGCACCTGGATGCCCATAACGGTGCTCTGGCCAGTTCCGGTAAGGCCGAGCATGCCGCTCGCCTCGGCAAGAGAGCCGGTGGCGTTGAGCACGATGTTGTTAGCCTGCAGGAACAGGAAGAACGACATCAGGGCGATCAGCGAAGCATGGCCCTTGTTCTTCTTTGCCATGGCGCCGGCGATGCCCACGCAGAACAGAATCGAGAGGTTGTTGATGATAAACATCAGCGACTGATAGACAACGGCGCCCACGAGCTGGAACGGACCGAAGCCCAGCACAGGGACCATGGCGCAGATGGTCTTGTTGGTCAGAATGATGCCCACGATGAGCAGAATGCCGGCAACCGAGAGATACATCATCGGCTGGACGATTGACTTCGCGAACACCTCCAACGGCGCTTTGAAATTGAACTTCTTTTTTGCGGTCATAGCGGTACTCCCCTTCCTTTTCCGCAAATTAAGACAGATGTGCCCTGGACAAGACCGTGAGCCTTGCCTTATATCAATCGATGTGTGGGCACGTTATGCCTAGAGACCAGGTTCTCCAAGCAGGTTAACAATGTGATATGCGAGATAACTCTTCTCGGCATCGGTAACGACAACGTTATAGGTAGACGACAAGTGAGCGGCTATGGCGTCCGCGCACGAGAATGCGCACGGATACGCCGTTTCATCGATTCGGAACAGCGCGTCGCCATTGATTTGCCCAGCCGCAGGATCGAGCGCTCGCTGTGCGAAAAACTGCAGGTGACGAACAAAGCGTTCGTAAGGCAGCGAGGTGTCATCGAGGGTCGTAGCATAGCGCTCGGAAACAATCGCGAGCACGTCGCGAACAAGCTGGACCGAGATGATGAGGCGGTCGGAGCGTTGCGGCATGGTGGCGTTGACGATATGCAGCATAATAAAACCCTGCTCTTCTTCGCTCATCTGGATGCCCATATACTCCTTGATAATCTGCAGCGCACGGCCCGCAAGCGCATACTCCTTGCGATAGAACTGCTGGATCTCGAGCAGCAACGGATTCTCACAGGGAACGCCCTTGCGCTCGCGCTCGAGGGCGAGGCTGATATGGTCTGCGAGAGCGATGAGAATCTTGTCGTTGATATCAACATTGAGCTCTCGACGGAGCATCTGAACAATGTCCTCGGCAATCACGAGGTTGACGGTGGGGATGGACTCCAAAAGATGTGCCAAGCGGTCAATCGTGCGCGAATCCTGAGAAGTGCCCTCCTGCAGCGCATAGGTCTTTTCGACCGATGCCTCATCGATAGCGTCGCCGGCATGGCGGCCAAAGCAGAGGCCTCGACCGATGACGATGAGCTCGGAGCCATCGTCCGAAGTGACCATTGCGACGTTATTGTTGAAAACTCGCTTGATAACCACGGTACCCACCACAAGAATTTACTCGGAAAGCCAGACGACAGGCTCTTTAACAGCAACAGGGCCGGAAGCATGCTCACGAAGAGTCGAGTTCTCCGAACGCTCGCACACGATAACGAAGACCGTGGGGTCGAAGCCAGCGGCGCGAACCGCGTCGAAATCGACCTCGACGAGGGGCTGGCCCGCATCGACATGGTCACCCTGAGCAACAAGCGCATGGAAGCCCTTGCCCTCAAGTTTAACAGTGTCGATTCCGATATGCAGCATCACCTGAGCAGAGCTGTCGTCGGACATGATGCCCAGCGCGTGCTCAGTCGGAAACAACGCCGCGACGGTGCCGGAAACAGGAGCGCACACCGTTCCCTCTTGGGGAACCACAGCAATGCCATCGCCCACGGCACGGCTGCTAAAAGCGGGGTCATTGGTATTTTCTAGATGAACAAGCTCGCCGGAAACGGGAGCGAGGATTTCGAACTCGGAGGTTGCAGTCTTCTGCTCATCCGAACCGCCCATCAGGCGAGAAAAGAAACCCATGGTGGCATGTCCCTTCATAAATATAGCCCAACCAAAATCAAGCGAATGCATCCATAGAGACACACCCGTTCAAAGACTTTGGTTAGGCCCACGTCCGAGGGACTCGGTAACCTTCCGCATTTCTTTTTACGGGGGTTATTGTAGGCAACAGCAAAGCCAGAATAGTCATTATGACCGGTGAGCGGTATTTATTCTTCGATAAACGGTATTTAGGCGGCACTTAGGGACGTTCCTTGTTTGGTGCATTGGGGACAGGTTACCTTGCACCAATCATGAGTTGCGGTGAAATAGGGACTGAAAAGCCGCTCAAAAGGCCAAAACAGTCCGTATTCCACCGCAACTTCAAGACGTTGGTGCATATGAACCTGTCCCCCCTTGCACCAAAAAGGGCTCCGAGCAAAAACATGCCCGGAGCCCTCTGGTCGCCTCGACTTAGAGCGCGATGCATATGTTACTTGCGCTTGCCGCCGCCGTCGCCGGGACGACGGGAGCTGCCGCCGCGATTGCCGCCACGATTGTTACCATAGCTGCCACGGTTATCGCGACCGCCGGCACGGCCGCCACGGGAGCCGGCCTGGTTGCCGCCACGCCCGCCACGATAGCCACCACGACGCTCATCGCGGGTATCGTCGTAGTTGCGCCAGTCATCGCGACGATCGCGGCTGGCACGCGGGTCACGACGATCACGCGACTCGTTAGAACGACCAGCGCCGCCGCGGCCGCCATTGCCGCGAGCACCCTCGCGACGCTCGCCGCCGCGGCTACCGCGCTCTTCAAAGCGCTTGCCGCCACGGGACTCACCGCCACGGGCACCTCGCTCACCGCGACCCTCGCCGCCGCGACGCTCATCACGGCCGCCGCGCTCGTCATCACGACCGGATCGACGGCGGTCGCCCGCGCCGCGCTTGCCACCGCGCGAACCGCGGCCCTCGTCCTCGCGCTCGACACGACGACGGCCGCCACGGTCCTCGTCCTCGCGGCGACGGCGGTGCGCCTCACCCTGGAACTGCTTGGCACGGCGCTCGGCACGGTTACCGCGCGCAGGCTGCTCAGCGGCACCAGCACCAGCACGCTCCTCGGCAGCCACCTCGCGAGCCACGCTCTCAACAGCCTCGTCCACGCGAGCCTGAACGCCCTCGCGCACGCGGGTCTTGCCGCCGCGCTTGGGACGGCTCGGACGCTCGCCGTCGCCGCGGCGCTCGTTGCGACCGCGGTTGGAACGACCGGCAACATCGCCGTAATCGTCGCCGTTGCGCTTGCCGTCGCGACGCGCCTGCTCAAGCTTCTTCTTGCTCTTGGACTTGCCGCGCTTGGTCTTCTTCTTCACCTTAAAGGCGGCAGGATCGCGCTCGGGGTCAACGGCGGGCGGGTTGGGACCCACGTGCAGGTCGCCAGCCTCGTAGATGTCGGCGGTCTTGTCCATGAGCTTCTCGATCTCGTAGAACTCGTCGACGTCCTGCTCGGTCACAAACGTGATGGCCCAGCCCAGCTCGCCGGCGCGGCCCGTACGGCCAATACGGTGGATGTAGTCGGTCGGCTCGGCCGGCACGTCAAAGTTCACGACGTAGCGCACGTCGCTAATGTCGATGCCGCGGGCGAGCACGTCGGTTGCCACCAACACGTCGACGGTACCGTCGCGGAAGGCAGAAAGCGCGCGCTCGCGCTGGGCCTGGCTGCGGTTGCCGTGAATCGCGGCGGCCTTGATGCCCTTACGCTCCAGACGACGGCAGCAGCTGTCGGCGCGATGCTTGGTGCGCATAAAGACGATGGTGCGCTCCGGGCCCTCCTTCTTGAGAAACTCGGGCAACAGGTTGTTCTTGGCCTCGATGGACACCGGGAACACAAACTGGTCGACGGTGTCGGCGGTCGACGTGGCGGGCGCGATCTCCACGCGGGCCGGATCGCTCACCAGGTCGGTGATCTCGCCCACGGCCTCCTCGTCGAGGGTCGCCGAGAACAGCAGCGTCTGGCGCTCGGCCGGCGTCTCGCGCACAATACGGCGAACGGCGGGCAAAAAGCCCATGTCGAGCATGCGATCGGCCTCGTCGAGCACCAGGACCTTAACCTCGTCCAGGTGGCAGGCACCCTGCTCGATCAGATCGACCAGACGGCCCGGCGTGGCGACCAAGATATCGCAGCCGTACTTGAGGGCAGCAGTCTGCGGCTTGTAGCTCACGCCGCCCACGACGGTCACGGCAACATGGCCCGTGACGTCGGCGATCTTGCTCGCGACCTCGTCGATTTGCTGGGCAAGCTCGCGCGTAGGGGTGATGACGAGCATCACGGGGCCGCGGCCGTTGCCCTCGGGCTTCTTGGCGCCGCGACGACGGTTGCGGCCGCCGCGCTCACGCACGGGCTTGGGCGGAGCGATGTGCTCCAGATTGTTCATGGTCGGCAGCAAGAAGGCGGCCGTCTTGCCGGTGCCGGTCTGAGCGGCGGCAAGCAGGTCGCGGCCCTCGAGCACCATGGGGATGGAGCCGGCCTGAACGGGCGTGGGCGCCGTGTAGCCCAGGTTCTCAATAGCACGAAGCATCTCGTCCGAAAGCCCCAGCTCGTCAAAGGCGGGCAGGCTCTCGGTAGCGGACTCGACGGCCTGGGCAGCATTTGCCTCGTCGGCGGCATCGAAGGCGGCCTGGGTCATGGCCTCGCGGGTCTCGTCCAGAATCTCGGCGTCGGTGACGTCGGATACAGAATTACGCATATGTTGTTGTTCCTTATCTGCACGCGCTATGGGCACGGCATGCGGCCGCGCTGGCGTGCTTGGTAGTGCGCTAATACATACAAAAACGGGTGCGCACAGAGAGGACGTTGCTCAGCACGCTGGCGATCGCTTTGGCAGCCCTATCACGCGCCGTCCAGACGCAGCAGCTCTAAGCGATGGAGCAGATTCGCCGCCGGTTAGTATACCCGTGCTTCGCATGCCCCCACGTAAACCACAGATGACAAGGCGGACGAGGTGGGCCTGGCCGATTGTCTCAATCTGTAACAGATGCAGGGCAAAACCGGGTCCTAATTGTTATAGATCAAGACAGAGGGGATTTCCGTCCAGTCCAAACCAAATCTCTCAGTCTTCCTGCAATTTCGAACATGTGGCCTATAATGTTGCTTTGGTTACGCTATATATTGCGCAGCCATTTAATACGTCGCCCACCGGGGGCCATTAATTCCTATCGCCATATTGGCTAGGAAGCAATCAAAGGAGGTATCCGTGGCAGCAGAGACGCCTTGCTCGGTCCTCTATAACGATATTCGCTCGTTCGGCGGTCTTAAACATCTCGAGATCGCCCGAATGCTTATCAATGGAGACTCTTATCTCGGCAGTACCCTGCTCGAGAAATGCTCTTCCAACCGCTCGTATCTCACCCGTTACATCGTCCATCGCAAGCCTGACCAGTGCGCGCCCGCCATCTACAGCGACTTTACCGTCACCACGCTCAACCTTTCCGCGGCAATCTGCAGCAAGCTCGGCGGCGGCGAGTCAGCCTATCAGGCAATCGCCGAGCACTATCGCGGTCCGGCCGCCAACGAAATGATGTCGGCTCTCGCCAGCTACAAGCTGGACAGCCGCCTATATGCAAATGCCCTCAATCGCATCGACAACTTTGACGGCAATGCCGTGCGCGAGAAAAGCACGCTTTACCTTATGCTCTTTGTGGCAACGGGGGCGCTCGCCGATCCCGTTCAGGGCGTGGCCACCGTCGAGCGCTTTTGCGACAGCAAGACGGGCGGGCACTTTGGCACCACCGAAACTACCGTCGGACGTGGCTTTATGAGCAGCCTGGAGCAGCCGCACACCGTCGCTCCCAACCTCGGTCTGCTCAGAACCCATGCCGACAACTGCGCCGACATGCAAATCCATCCCCTCACACGCGATCCGCGCGGCACCGTGATTGGTTCTTTGCCCAAAACCTCGCCCAGCATCACCGATGTAGGCGCCGACGCCTCGCGCGAGCATCTTCGTATTTGGCTCGAGGGTGAGCACTGGTACGCCCAGGGCCTTGGATCGACCAACGGCACAGTGCTCGAATCGGGCGCGGGCGACGGCGATATTGTGATTGAGCCGCCGCGCGACCAACGCGAACCCGGCAAAGTCTATCCCCCCGTGGAAATCGCCAACAGCGACAGGCTCCATCTGGGTCTCTACACGACATTCCTTGTCATTGTGGACTAGCACGGACAGCGATCGGAAGACGGTCGCCGTCCGTCTTTCGTCTTCTACCTTCTGCATCGTAAACGACAATACTCAACGGTATACGTGGGTAGTGCGGCTATCATGGTATTTTACCGATATCCGCACTGCCCACGTATACGCGCGGCAACCCATGCCAGACAAAGGAACGCCATGGATACTACCGATAGCGCCTATGGCGACAAACTCATCCGTCTTGACACGTTCGACACCGCCGTGGCGGTCGACCCCAGCGCCGAGGACGACGCCAAGCGTCGGTTTATGACGCTTATTCTCCAGACGGCCCACCGCGACAACGGCAACATCGGGCACGTGCTGCGCGCGACCAACACGAGCGGCGAGGTCTTTGCCGTCAAGCTACTCAAGGACAACGCCATCCTTTCCGGCCAAGCCCCCGACCGCTCCGCCGAGCAATCGGCAGCGCACCTGGCCAACACCGCTGCGCTGTTCGAGGAGTACCGTCATCTGTGTACTGTCTCGCACCTGCGCGGATTTCCGCGCGTCTATGGCTATGGATCGTGCGAGGACGACCCGCTCATCCTCATGGAGTGGGTCGAGGGCATCTCACTCAAGCAGGCGCTGCCCCTGCTTCCTCACGACGCCTCGGGCGGGCTGACCACCCAGATGGTCGCCGCCGTCGGAAACGCCGTGCTTCGCGCACTCCTGATGACCAAGGGTCTCGTTAATCCGGTCGTCCATCGCGACCTGTCGCCCGCCAATATCATGTTCCGCACCACCAGTCGAACGCTCGAGCAACAGATCGCCGATTGCTCCTTTGACCCCTGTCTCATCGACATGGGCTCCGCGACCATGGCCCTCGGTGACGATACGATCACCCGGCGCGCCGACATCTGGCGCTTCGCCACGCCCGCATACGCCGCGCCCGAGATGCTCACGCAGGATATCGAAGGCATCGCGGCCCTTCGCCGTTCGCCGGCAATCGATGTCTACGCGCTTTCGAGTGTTCTGTACCAGCTCTACAGCGGTCGCAAACCGTTTGACTTTGAGTCGACGGACGCCGCTGCAACCGGCTCGTTCTATCTCGTAAAGACCAAGACCAAGCCGGCACCGCTCGAGCCGCGCTGCGAGGGCGATGAAGCGCTCGTCCAAATCATCATGAAGGGTCTCTCAGTCGAGCAGTGCGATCGTCCCACCGAGCAGCAGATGCTCGAGGTGTTCTCGGCATACCTCACCGATTCCGAATCCGAAGGCCGCGAAGGCGCGGGCAGTGACGCCGCAATCGACATCGACTCCGGTACACACCTTAAGGTCGACGTCGCCGGCGAGCGAGCGCGAGAGATTCTGGAGCGGGCCCGGCACGATGCCATGACCCGCCGCCGCTTTATTATCGGTGGCGTTGTCGCGGCCGTTGCGGGGCTCGGCGTTATCGGGGCGGCAACCCATGGCTTTGGCATCCCCGACTACCTGGACGGCATCCGCGGTTCGCTTGACGACTACACCTGGGATCAGCTGCAGGAGATTTCGCTCAAGATCAAGGCCGCCGAGACCCGTAGCGAGGCACGCGAGATTGCCAAGCGCTACCATCTGCTCGATGACAACGGGCATATCCCCTATCCATGTACCAAGCGTGTCACGCTCACCAACGGGCTGCAGGTCGGCGCGCAGCTCGTGGGCATCCGCCACGACGAGCTTCTGGACGGGACGGGCAAGGCTGGACTGACGTTTATGTTCGATGCCGGCATTGCCGAACGCGACGCCGCGGCCCAACCGTTAAGCGCCGGCTGGGCAGATTGCGAGCTGCGGGAATGGCTCGATAACGACGGCCTTAAGCTGCTGCCCAACGAGTTGCACGCACTCATCAAATCTGTCAAAAAGATCTCGAATAACGTTGGCGCCGCCAGAAGCGCATCGTGTCTGAGCGAGCTGCCCGCAACCCTTTGGCTGCCCGCCATGGTCGAGCTGTGCGGTACGCAACCGCCCGATTCGTTTGCCGAGGGCTTTCACTACCTGGCCGACATCTACAACGGCGAAGGCAAGGAGTACCAGCTGTTCCGCGAGCTCAAGGTAAGTCCGTATACCACGAACGAAACGTTGGTTCGCCAGTGGAAGGGCAAGGGCGCCTGTTGGTGGGAACGAACGGCGAGTCCCGACACATCGGAGAGCGAAGGCACACTCTATATGAACCGCGTGGGGCACGACGGCGACGTCTTTACGTACGCAACGCCCGCGGAAAAGCCAAACAAGCGAACCTGCGTGATCCCCGGATTCTGCATCTAAGCGGCGGGCGTCTTGCCATGACGGGACCCCTCCCCGGCAATTGTCTCGATCTGTAACACTAGCTCGGCAGATACAGGTCTAGATGTTACAGAACGAGACAAAACCCCAGCCCCGCGAGACAACATCTCAATCTGTAACAGTAAGGGGTTAAAAAACCGGCCCAGATGTTACAGATCAAGACATTTGAGTTGACCGCGGACGGTTTGTCTCGATTTGTAACAGTTAGAGGTCATATTTGGTGCTTGATGTTACAGATTGAGACATTGAGTTTCCCGCCAACTGTTTGTCTTGATCTGTAACAAATACTCGGTAAAACGGGGTCTAGTTGTTACAGATCGAGACGTTAGTTTTCGGCTGAAATGTTTGTCTAAATCTGTAACAGCTATGGTTCAAAAACCGGTCCAGACGTTACAGATTGAGATGTTTGGCAGAGGCGACCATTGATTGAGCCGCCACCCTCATCTGTAATGAAAAGTCATACATTCCAACTATCACTGGACACCCACAGGGGGTATGGGTGTATAGTATCGGCAGGTAAACATTTCCAACGCTACGCCACAGAAAGGAGAAGCCATGGCTCAAGATAAGTTTGACGTGGGCGGCATGACATGCGCCGCTTGCCAGACGCACGTGGACCGCGCCGTCAGCAAGCTCGACGGCGTCCAAAGCGTCGCCGTCAACCTGCTCGCCGGCTCCATGCTGGTGGACTATGACCCCGCGCAGGTCTCCCCCGACGACATCTGCACCGCCGTCGATCGCGCGGGTTACTCGGCCTCGCCCGTCAGTACGGGCACCGAAACCGCCCCCAACGGCAGCGCGCAAGCCAGGTCCGGCACCGCCCATATGGAGTCGCCGACCAAAAAGTTGGAGGCCGCCGCCTCCGCCATGCGCACCCGCCTCATCGTCTCGATCGTATTCCTCATCCCACTGTTCTACATAGGCATGGGGCACATGCTCGGTTGGCCGCTACCCGGCATTTTCACCGACCATACCCACAGCATGACGCTCGCGCTCACCGAGCTCGTCCTGCTCATCCCCATCGTCTACGTCAACGACGCGTACTTTATCAACGGGTTTAAATCGCTCGCGCACGGCGCGCCGACCATGGACGCTCTCATCGCCGTCGGCGCCACCGCGTCGATCGCCTGGTCGCTCTATGCCATGTTTATCATGGCCGACCAGCTGGCCGCCGGGCAAATCCACGAGGCCATGATGACGGGCATGGACAACCTGTATTTTGAGAGTGCGGGCACGATCCTGTCGCTCGTCACTGTGGGCAAATACCTCGAGACACGCAGCAAATCCAAAACCGGCGGCGCTATCGAGGCGCTCATCGACTTGGCACCCAAGACTGCGACCGTCGTTGCCGACGACGGCACCGAAACCACCGTCGACGTCGACAGTATCCTTCCCGGCCAGGTCCTGCGCGTGCGCCCCGGAGAGTCCATCCCCGTCGATGGCGTGGTGCTCGAGGGCAGCTCGGCCCTGGACGAGAGTGCGCTCACCGGCGAGTCTATCCCCGTGGAAAAGACCGCCGGCGACACCGTCAACGCCGCCACCGTCAACCGCACCGGTTCGTTTACCTTCCGCGCCACGCGGGTGGGTGCCGAGACATCGCTCGCCAAGATTATCCAGCTCGTCGAGGACGCCAACGCCACCAAGGCGCCCATCGCCCGCATGGCCGACAAGGTCGCCGGCGTGTTCGTGCCCGTGGTGTTTGTAATCTCTGCCGTAACTTTTGTGGCGTGGATGGTGCTGACCGGAAGCATCAACGAAGCGCTTACCTCCGCCGTGGCTGTGCTGGTGATCAGTTGTCCGTGCGCGCTGGGCCTGGCCACGCCCGTCGCCATTATGGTTGGCACCGGCAAGGGCGCCGAGATGGGCATTCTGTTTAAGAGCGCCGAGGCGCTGGAGAACCTGCGCAGCGTGGGCACCGTGGTGCTCGATAAGACGGGCACCGTCACCCGCGGCAAGCCGGCTGTAACCGACATTGAGGTGGCCACGCGCACCGACGGCTCGCCCGCCATGAGCGAAAAGGCGCTGCTCAAGCTGGCCGCCGCGCTGGAGCGCTCGAGCGAGCACCCGCTGGCCGAGGCGATTATGGCCGAGTGCGAGGCGCGCGGAATTGTCGCGCGCATGGTCGAGGACTTTGCCGCCGTGCCCGGACGAGGCGTTACGGCACGCGAGGGGCAGAATGTCATCGCAGCCGGCAACGTGCGCCTGATGGACGAGTTGGGCGTTACCGTGCCCGCGGGTCTTGCCGAGCAGTTTGCCGCCGAGGGCAAGACACCGCTGTTCTTTGCCAAGAACGGCGAGCTTGTCGGTATCATCGCCGTGGCTGACGAGGTCAAAGAGACGAGCGCCGAGGCCATCGCCGCGCTCCGCAAGCTCGGCGTCGACGTGCGCATGCTCACCGGCGACAACCGCGTGACGGCCGAGGCCATCGCCCGCCGCGTGGGGCTGAGCAGCGAGCAGGTCATCGCCGACGTCCTCCCCGCCGACAAGGAGCGCCACGTGCGCGGGCTGCAGGATGCGGGCAGCAAGGTCGCCATGGTGGGCGACGGCATCAACGACTCCCCCGCCCTGGCGCGCGCCGACGTGGGTCTTGCGATCGGCACCGGCGCCGACATCGCCAAGGAGGGCGCCGACGTGGTACTCATGCGCAGCGATCTCATGGACGTCGCCCGTGCCATCGAGCTGTCACGTGCCACAATCCGCAACATCAAGCAGGACCTGTTCTGGGCGCTGTTCTACAACGGCATCGGCATTCCGCTGGCGGCGGGCGTGTTCTTCCCCCTCACCGGTTGGCAGCTCTCGCCGATGTTCGGCGCCGCGGCCATGAGCCTGTCGAGCGTGTGCGTCGTAAGCAATGCGCTGCGCCTACGAACCTTTAAGCCTAAAGTGGCAAAATAGGCTCACCATTACGTCCATTTAGAACGGGTTTTCCAGGTGCCAGAGATTGACCTGAAAGAGGAGCGACGCGCACTTTGGTACGCGAGCGACGGCTTGAAGGTCAAGGTCGGGTGCCTGGGAAAGCCGACACAACAGAGAGGAATACCCATGCGATACACAATCAAGACTTCCGGCCTCATGTGCGGCCACTGCGACGCCACCGTCGAGTCGGCGTTGCTCAACGTGGCCGGCGTGACCGACGCCGACGCCGATCACGAGACTCAGACCGTCCAGGTGGAGTGCGCCGACACCGTGACCGCCGAGCAGCTCGCCGCCGCTGTCGAGGGCGCCGGCGAGAAGTTCCACGCCCTGTCCGTGACCGCCGCGTAGCAGCTACCAGAAGCATTCGACCCCATCGACCAGAAACGAGGACCCGCCATGATGGCAGACCATAAATCGGTGACCCGCATGCTCAAGACGGCACGCGGTCAGATCGACGGCATCCTGCGGATGGTCGAGGAGGACCGCTACTGCGTCGATATTTCCACGCAGCTCATGGCAACGCAGGCGCTCATTGCGCGCATCAACGCCGACGTGCTCAAGGCGCATATCGAGGGCTGCGTGACTTCGGCAATCGAATCGGGCGACGAAGACCTCAAAGCCGCCAAGCTCGCCGAGATCGAACGCGTCGTCGACAAGCTCTCCAAGTAATTGGGGCATTGGGGACAGACTGCTTTGCACCATCTTGGTGTATCGGGGATAGGTACGTTTGCACCACCTTGGTGCAGATTAACCTGTCCCCCTTGCTCTAAATCGGGTATAAAGGCGAGCAGCATATCGAACGAAAGGCAATTTGCATGAATGACTTTATGAAGGGTCGCAATGGTGCCGATGAACTCACCATCGTGATGGGTTTTGCCGGCATCGTCATCGCGATGATCGGATCGATAGCCCGCATCCAGTGGCTCAGCTGGATCGCCATCGCCGTGATCGTGATTGGCGTGCTGCGCGGCCTGTCCAAAAACATCGATGCGCGTCGCAAGGAAAACGCTGCCTTTGTCACCGCGACCGCGAACGTCCCCGGCTTGGGCAAGTTTGTCGCCAGCTTGGGCGGCGGCGCTGCGGCGGCCGGCACCTCGCGCGCGGCTGGAACGAGCAAGGAAGACTTTGAGCGCGCCAAGCGCACGGCCAAGAAGATGTGGAAGGGTCGCAAGACCACGGCATACCTCAAGTGCCCCAACTGCGGCCAGATGCTCTCCGTCCCCAAGGGCAAGGGCAAGATCCGCGTCACCTGCCCCAAGTGCCACGCTAAGATGGAAACCCGCTCCTAGCGCCCGCACGCGGGACAAATTAATCAGGTTTGTTTGTCCCAAATCTTAAGTATTTGTTCGATAAAAAAGCCGAGGCCTCGTGTTGAGACCTCGGCTTTTTACATGCGGCAACGGAGCTACACCTTTGTCACACCTATGCCACACCGTCGCGGGCGAGCTCCTCGGCCAGCGCCTCGGCCGGCATGGCCATAATCGCGTCGAGCTCGGCGTCCACCTCGGGAATACGCTTTACCTTGAGCTTGCGTACCAGATCACCGCGACACATCACATGTATCGGTTCACGCAGAGCGCACAGGTCATCGAGCGGATTCTTGCGCGTCACCAGGATATCGGCGGCCTTGCCGCACTCGATCGCACCGGTCTCGCCGCCCAGCCCCAGGAGCTCGGCATTGACCTGCGTAGCCGTATGCAGCGCAAAGGCGTTGCTCACGCCGACATACTTGGCAAAATAGGCCACCTCACGCCACATGTCGTACTGCGTCACGAACGGGCAGCTCGAATCTGTGCCAAGGCCCACCTTAACGCCAGCTTCCAGCGCCGCACGAGCACTCTCGATAATGCCCGAGCACACGATGTCGCCGTTCTTCTTTTGCGTGTCAGTCGAATGGGTCTTCCCCGGATCGAGCAACACAAACGGCAGCGCCGGGCTGATCGTGCAGGTAACGCTGGGCGCACGTCCCTCGAGCTGCGTGCCCGCGGCGCCACGGTACAGCTCCAGGATCTCGGGCGTCATCGGGGCACCGTGCTCGATCGTATCGACGCCGGCCTCAAGCGCGGCCTTCACGCCCTCGGTACTCTCGACATGGGCCATAACCGGCAGGCCCACCTCGTGCGCCGCCTTGCACGCCGCCGCGGCAACCTCCACCGGCATACGCAGCACGCCCGGCTCGCCCACCTCGGTCGCATCGAAAACGCCGCCCGTCACGAACAGCTTGATGACATCGGCACCGCGCGCATACAGGTCTCGCACCTGCTCGGCTGCCTCGACGGGGCTGTTGGCCACCTGGGCGAACAAGCCCGCACCATGGCCGCCCGGCACCGTGACGCCCGTTCCCGGCGCTACCAGACGCGGACCCTGATACTTACCGGCGTCGATAGCGTCGCGCACGGCGATGTCGGCAAACAGCGGGTCGCCCGCGCCGCGCACCGTGGTCACGCCGCTTGCCAGCTGCTGCTGGGCACTGCCCTTGAGGATGCGGCGGACGATGGCACGCCCCACGGGATTATCGAGCTTCTTCATCAGCGCTCCCGCATCGCCGGCCGAGACAGGCTTGCCCGAGCCGCACAGGTGCACGTGCATATTGATGAGACCGGGCATGAGATACGTACCGCCCAGGTCGATAACCTCGGCACCCGCGGGCGCCTGCGCCACAGCACTCGGCCCCATCCAGGTGATGACGCCGCGCTCAACAGTCACGGCCATATCGGGTTGCGGCTCCATATGCTCCGAACCATCCAGAATGGTCGCATTGATAAACAACGTGGAACGATCGGCAGATGCCATATCGAGCTCCTCCCTCACGATTAACTTGAACATTTGTCCATTATCACCTAGTCCCGCTGGATTGCTGCAGACGCATCGGTTAACGGAAGGAAGAGGGGATGTGGGGAGACGGAACACGTTGCAGTCCCACCCCAGCGACACCAGGGAAATGTCTCGATCTGTAACAGGTACAGGGTTATTGGGCCCCTTGATGTTACAGATCGAGACATTCGGTCGACGTTTCACCGGCTTGTCTCGATCTGTAACAATTACGAGCTCAAACAACCTCTAAACGTTACAGATCGAGACAAAACCTCTCAGCGCCCATACCACTGGCATCTCCACTCCTCAGCCAATTCAACCTGCCGAGGAATACCCGCCAGCCTCATTTTCTCGACCAGCTTCCCCGGGTCTTTGAGTTCGCTAAACGTAAACCGAAGCACCTTATGCCCGAGCATTGTCAGATGAGATTCCCGCTGACGCTCTGCCACGAATGGGTCAACCGACTCCCGACCCTCGCCGCTCTGCAAGGTGTACTTCCCCTTTCCGTCGAGCTCGCCGATGACACACGTCCCGTCCTCGAGCCGCCAAAAATAGTCGACGCGAAACACCTGGCTCGGATCGAGCGGGTCGCGAAACTCCACCTGCAGCTCCGGAACCGGAAAGCCGTACGCAATAAAGAATGCTCGGAACCGAGACTCACCGCCGTTTTCAGACAGCCCGTCCGCATACGACGCAATCACCTGTGCCCTGCGATACCCTCGCCTGCCCTCGCAATCGGCGCGGAGGCGCTCGCACAAATCCCCACGTGATACGCCTTTCGCCCGCAGAGCAGAATCGGCAATCGCCAACCCGTAGGAGAACGGCGCACGCAGTAGGCAATCCTCCACCGTGCGCCAAAACGACGTCACCCGCACGCCATCAACATGCTCGAGTGCGCCCGCCATCTGCGGACGCAACAACCTGCACCCGCCGCTCAACGTCACCGAACAACCCGTCTTAACAAGAAAACGCGACCCAAGCAGATCATTCGGCACCTCCAGACCCCACAAAAGCGCCGCGTCATAGCCCCAAAACGCCCAATCGGGATGAAACTCTGCAAGCCCTTTGATGGTACGCAGCGTTCGCTCCGCCGGCGTCAGCACACCCCAATCATGTTGAAAGCAGAACAAATACGGCTCGGGTTCCGCGATATCGTCGGTTCCAACATGACGCCGCAGCCACATGAGCTCGGCATTGTCATGCGTTGCGAGCAGCGTACCTTGCTCGGTCGCCTCCGTGAGTCGCGCGAGCATCCTATTCCGCGCCAACGTGTTGCGAGTCGTATGCTTGTGCTTGAAAACGGTATTAGACACTTCCATCACCACCACATCGGACAAATGGACCATCGTCACCGTTGCCTCCACCGACAAACGTCTTGATCTGTAACAAGAAGACCGATTTTTGGCCGCTAGATGTTACAGATCGAGACATTCGTGCAGCATTGCACCTCTTTGTCTCAATCTGTAACAGGAAGACCGATTTTTTGTCCCTAAACGTTACAGATCAAGACAGAAAGGCAGAAGGCAAGGCAGGCGACAACTGCCCACCCCCCTACTCCCACTCCTGCTCGTAGATGTTGAGTGACTTCACGTACCGCCCCTGGGCGCCCATGATGTCGCGGACCAGGCGCAAAAAGAAGCTGATGCACGAGGTGTCGAAACCGTCCTGTAGGTCCTCGGGATGCACCGCGCCCGGCCCGTCGACCGCTGTGTCACTCAGGCGCGCGATGTCATACAGGTAGAGCTGCCCCGCCGCCAGCCAGACATCGTCAGCGCAGGCAAGGCGTACCGCAATTGCGCCATCATTCCAGTGTTCCTTTTGCACGATATGTGGGTCGTAGACATCAAAGCGACGGTCGGTGCGCGTGTCCTTCAGCACGACCATGCCGGACGCAGGATTCTTGTCCAAAATGCCAAAGCGCGAGAAATACTGCGTGTCACGCACCTGCTTAAGTCGCCCGAGCGAAGCAGGAGAAATTGACGCCGGCGGCTCGTCCACATACAGCTCCAACAGCGTCTTGCCGTGGTAATAGGGGCGCTCAAACAGCATCCAATCGGTAAACGCCATGTTGTAGGCCATGATTTCGTTTTGAGAAGGTTCCTCGCAATAGCTGAGCCACGGATCGACGATAATCTCGAACTGCTCGCGCGCCGGCTCCAGGAATTGAAACTTCCGCAGCATCCAAAAGTGAGCCATGTCGGCAATATCGTTGCCGACGGCTTCGGCCAGCTCTGCTCGGTCATAAATTTGGTCAGTCATAGCATCCTCCTCAAACTGATGGACCTCAATTTGAGCTTACGAGGAGGGCGAGCAACCGAGGCAAGCGCGGGCAAAATAGGCCTTCGACTGCAAACCAGATGCTAACCAAACACTTGACGGGACACTTGACCGAATGAGCGCACCGCAACGAAACCGCAGGTAGACATAGACAGCCAACCCGCTCATTTGAGCCAGATGCCCGCAGCCACCACAGAAACAACAGGTGACCACAGCCCAAGAAGTCGACAAATGAACACCCGTACGTCGATAAACGAGCAAATCGCTCGCAAAGAGTGTCCCCAACGACTAGACAAAAAAGAACGTCCCCAATGACTAGTCGTTGGGGACGTTCTTGAATGACTACTTTACAGCTCCAGCGCCTCGGCGACTTCGGCTGCGCAGGCCAGGGCATCGGCCATAGCACTCACAACGAGCGAGCTGCCGTTGCGGGCGTCACCGGCCACATACACCGGCGCGGCATCCGCGGCGACACCCTCCGTGCGAGCCGCGAGGTGCGAGCCCTCGGCAGCCATCACCGGCAGCGGACGACCAGCGGTGGCAACAGGCACGCCCACCGCATCGAACACGCCATGCTCGGGACCCGTAAAGCCGCAGGCGATGAGCACCAGCTGCGCCGGCACCTCGTGCTCGGAGCCCGCGATGCGCTCGGGCTTTCCCGCCGACCAGTCCAGATCGACCACGCGCAGACCCGCAGCCGCACCCTTCTTGTCCAGCAGCACCTCGAGCGTATCCACGCCCCAGGCACGCATCTCGCCACCCATCGCAGCGATAGCCTCCTGCTGGCCGTAGTCGGTCTTCTTAACGTTTGGCCACTGCGGCCAGGGGTTGCTCGCCGTGCGCTTATAGGGCGCAGCCGGCAAGAACTCAAACTGGCGCACGCTGCGCGCACCCTGACGCACGGCGGTACCCACGCAGTCGTTGCCGGTATCGCCGCCGCCAATGACCACGACGTCCAGACCGCGCGCGTTCACCGCAGGCTCGCCGCCATCGAGCACCGAGACGGTCGAAGCCGTCAGGTAGTCCACCGCGTACACCACGCCCGGAGCATCCACGTTCGCAGCCGAAAGACCGCGGGGCGCACGAGCGCCGGCAGCCACCACGACGGCGTCAAAGTCATCGAGCTTGGCGGCAACCTTGGGATCGTTCACATCGGCATCCAGCTCAAACACAATGCCCAGCTCGCGCATGAGCGCCACGCGACGCTCGACCACGGACTTCTCGAGTTTCATGTTGGGAATGCCGTACATAAGCAGACCGCCCGGGCGATCGTCTCGCTCAAACACCGTCACGCGGGCGCCACGACGCGCAAGCTCCCATGCTGCCACCAGACCAGCAGGACCGGAGCCCACCACGGCAACCGTGGGTGCGCCCTTCCCTGCCGGTTCAAAGCGACGCGGGCCGCCATTTGCCCACTCATGGTCGCTGATCGCACGCTCGTTGTCATGGATCGTCGTGGGCTGGCCATCGACCGAACCCAGGTTGCACGCGGCCTCGCACAGCGCCGGGCACACGCGACTCGTGAACTCGGGCATGGGCGAGGTGAGTGACAGGCGCTCGGCAGCCTCGTCCCAGCGGCCGCGGTACACCAGCTCATTCCACTCGGGAATCAGGTTATGCAGCGGGCAGCCGCTCGGACGTGCCTTGCCAAAGCTCGCGCCCATCTGGCAAAACGCCACGCCGCACATCATGCAGCGGCTCGCCTGGGCGCGACGCGCATCGTCATCGAGCTCCACGTACAGCGGATCAAAATCATGGCTGCGCTCCTCCACGGGGCGCAGCTCGTGGGTCACGCGATCGATATCAAGAAAAGCACCGGGCTTACCCATGGCACTTACGCCTCCTTCTTGGTCGAAGCAACAGAGCCGGCAGCCACGGACGCAGCGCCCGCAACATCAAAGCGAGCGACATCAGCGGCACTCGCGCGACCGGTCACAATGTCAAACGCCAGCTCCTCAGCCTGCGCATGCGTCTTTCCGGCAGCCTCGCCCGCGGCGACAATCGCCAGCACGCGCTCATACTCGGTCGGAATGACCTTCACAAAGTGCTTGCTCATCGTTTCAAAGCTGTAGAGCAGCTTGATGCCGCGCGGGCTCTGCGTAGCGTCCACGTGCTCCTGGATGAGCTCGCGAATCTGCGCCAGCTCGCCGGCCGTCGGGGCCTTGAGATCAACGCTCTCGTGGTTCACGCGGGCATTGAGTGTGCCGTACTGGTCAAAGACGTAGGCCACGCCGCCTGTCATGCCGGCGGCAAAATTCTGCCCGACCTCGCCCAGGATGAGCGCCAGACCGCCCGTCATGTATTCGCAGCCATGGTTGCCGCAGCCCTCGACCACCACCGTGGCACCGGAGTTGCGCACGGCAAAACGCTGGCCGGCAAGACCGTTAATGAAGCCGCGGCCGCTCGTGGCACCAAAGAACGCAACGTTGCCCACGATGATGTTCTCGTCGAACTTGTAGGTCGCATGCGGGTTGGGGCGCACCGACACCTCGCCGCCCGAAAGGCCCTTGCCAAAGTAGTCGTTGGCGTCGCCGCACACGTTGAGCGTAATACCGCGCGGCAGGAAGGCGCCAAAGCTCTGACCGGCCGAACCATCGCAATCGATGGTGATGGAGCCGGCGGGCAGGCCCTCGGGATGCGCCTTGGTCACCGCGTTGCCCAGGATGGTGCCCACGCAGCGGTTGACGTTGGCGATATCGGCACGGAAGCGAATCGGACGCAGGTGCGCACGGGCATCGGCCGTATAGGGCACAAACAACGTGGAGTCGAGCGTCTTGTCGAGCTCGCTGTCCGCGGCCATCTGCGGCAGGAAGTGGCGACCGTCGGCGCCCGGAATATGGGCACCGAACTCGCAGGTCGCGCTCGCCAGCACGGGCGTCAGATCGAGCAGGTTGGCCTTGCGGTTGCCCGGGACCTCGATCTGGCGCAAGCACTCGGGATGGCCGACCATCTCGTCGACGGTGCGGAAGCCCAGGCTCGCCATGACCTCGCGCAGCTGCTCGGCAACAAAGAGCATAAAGTGCTCAACGTGCTCGGGCTTGCCACGGAAGCCGCGACGCAGGCGGCAATTTTGCGTAGCGATACCGGCCGGGCAGGTGTCCTGCTGGCAGTCGCGCTGCATGAGGCAGCCCATGGAGATGAGCGGCATGGTCGCAAAACCAAACTCCTCGGCGCCCAACAGGCAGGCGACGGCAACATCGGTGCCGTCCATGAGCTTGCCGTCGGCCTCGAGCACCACGCGTGAGCGCAGACCGTTTTGCAGCAGCGTCTGCTGGGCCTCGGCAAGGCCAAGCTCCAGCGGCAGACCCGCGTGCCAGATAGAGTCGCGCGCAGCGGCACCTGAGCCGCCATTGTGGCCGCTGATCAAGATCTTGTCGGCAGCACCCTTGGCCACACCGGTGGCGATGGTGCCGACGCCGGCCTCGCTGACCAGCTTGACCGACACGCGTGCGCCGGGGTTGGCGTTCTTAAGGTCAAAGATCAGCTCTGCTAGGTCCTCGATAGAGTAGATGTCGTGGTGCGGCGGAGGCGAGATCAGGCCGATGCCGGGCGTGGACTGACGGACCTCGGCGATCCAGGGGTAGACCTTCTTGCCGGGCAGGTGTCCGCCCTCGCCGGGCTTGGCGCCCTGGGCCATCTTGATCTGAATCTCGAAGGCACTGCACAGGTAGCGGCTCGTCACGCCAAAGCGCGCGCTTGCTACCTGCTTGATGGCGGAGTTCTTGGAGTCACCGTTAGCCAGCGGGGTCTCGCGACGCGGATCCTCACCGCCCTCGCCGGAGTTGGAACGGCCGTGCAGGCGGTTCATGGCGATGGCCATGCACTCGTGTGCCTCTTTGCTGATGGAGCCATACGACATGGCGCCGGTGTTAAAGCGGCGGACGATGTTGAGCGCGGGCTCGACCTCGTCGAGTGCCACCGGAGTGCGACCGCTGGCATCAAAGTCCAGCAGGTCGCGCAGGCGCACGGCACGGCCGGTGCGGTGCAGGCGGGCGCTGTACTCCTTAAAGGTGTCGTAGCTGTCCTCACGGCAGGCGGTCTGCAGCAAGTAGACAGTCTGCGGATCGATGAGGTGATCCTCGCCGCCGAGCGGACGCCACTTGGTCAGGCCCAGCGTGGGCAGCTGATCGGGAGCCGAGCTCTTAAGGATAGCGAGCGCGGCGTCGTAGCGCTCGTTTTGCTCGCGCTCAACGTCCTCGACACCCATACCGCCCACACGGCTCACCGTGCCGGCGAAGTACGCGTTGACGAACTCCGGCGTAAAGCCCACGGCCTCGAAGATCTGCGCCGAATGGTAGCTCTGCACCGTGGAGATGCCCATCTTGGACATGATGGAGACGATGCCGGCGGTCGCAGCCTTGTTGAAGTTGGCGATGCCCTGCTCGGCCGTCACGTCCAGGTCGCCGCGTGCCGCCAGACCGCGGATGCACGCATGCGCGTTGTACGGGTAGATGCCGCTCGCGGAGTAGCCCACCAGCGCCGCAAAGTCGTGCGGGGACACGGCGTCGCCGCACTCCACCACGATGTCGGCAAAGGTGCGCACGCCGGCGCGGATCAGGTGGTTGTGCACACAGCCCACGGCGAGCAGCGATGGAACGGGCACCTCGCCCGCCGCGGCACGATCGCTCAACACCACGATGTTCACGCCGTCGCGGACCGCAGCCTCAACGTCCTCTGCAAGCTGCTTGAGCGCAGCCTGCAGCGCGCCCTCGCCGGCATCGCGGCAGTACACGGCACGGAAACGGCGGGTCTTAAAGCCAACACGGTCGATGGCGCAGATATGCTCGAACTCCTCCTCGTTGAACAACGGGCGCTCCAGGCGAACCAGCTGGCAGGCCGTACGGGAGTCCTCGAGCAGGTTGCCGTGGTTGCCCAGGTAAAGCGTGGTCGAGGTGACCATATGCTCGCGCAGGGCGTCGATGGGCGGGTTCGTGACCTGGGCGAACAGCTGATAGAAGTAGTCAAAGAACGAACGCGTCTTCTTGGACAGACAGGCCAGCGGCGCATCGATACCCATCGAGGCGAGCGGGGCCTTGCCCTGCTGGGCCATGGGGCGCACGACCTCGTCAACATCATCCCAGTGATAGCCGAGCTTGGCCATGCGCACGGCGGCAGGCACCTCGGCGTCCTCGGCGGGTGTTGCCGCAACGGGCTCATCGAGCGCGTCAACGGTCAGCGTCTCCTCGGCAATCCAATCACGGTAGGGCTTTTCCTTGGCGTAACGGGTGCGCAGCTCATCGTTGTAGATGACACGCCCGCGGGCAAAGTCGACCTCGAGCATCTGGCCCGGCCCCAGACAGCCACTCGTCAGGATGTTCTCGGGGCGCACCTCGATGGTGCCCACCTCGCTTGCCAGCATAAAGCGGCCGTCGCGCGTCACATAGTAGCGGGCGGGACGCAGGCCGTTACGGTCGAGGGCGGCGCCCAGCGTGCGACCGTCGGTAAAGGCGATGGCCGCCGGGCCATCCCACGGCTCCATGAGCATGGACTGGTAAGCGTCGTAGGCGCGGCGCTCCTCGCTCAGGCTGTCGTTGTGATCCCACGGCTCGGGCAGCAACATGGACGCGGCACGCGTGAGCGGGCGACCGTTCATGACCAGGAACTCGAGCACGTTGTCCAGAATCGCGGAGTCGGAGCCCTCGCGGTTGATGATGGGCATCACGCGCTCAAGATCGTGCTGCAGCACGGGGCTGTACAGGTTGGGCTCGCGGGCGCGGATCCAGTTGACGTTGCCCTTGAGGGTGTTGATCTCGCCGTTGTGGATGATGAAGCGGTTGGGGTGCGCGCGCTCCCAGCTGGGCGTGGTGTTGGTGGAGTAGCGCGAGTGGACGAGTGCTACGGCCGTCTTGACGGCGGCGTCGTTAAGATCGATGAAGAAGTGGCGCATTTGCGTGGCAACCAGCATGCCCTTGTACACGATGGTGCGCGAGCTCATGGAGCACACATAGAAGATCTTGTCGCGCAGGGCAAACTCGGCGTCGGCCTTTTTTTCGATGGTGCGGCGGCACACGTACAGGCGACGCTCAAAGGCATCGCCGGCGGGCGTGTCGTCCGGACGGCCCAGGAAGGCCTGCAGGATAGTAGGCATGCAGGCGCGGGCCGTCTCGCCCAGGTCGTGCGGGTCGACCGGCACCTCGCGCCAAAAGAGCAGCGGCACGCCGGCCTCGGCGCAGCCCTCCTCAAACACGCGGCGGGCATCCTCCACGCCCTTGTCGTCCTGCGGGAAGAACAGCATGGCCACGCCATAGTCGCCCTCTGTCGGCAGAATCTGGCCGCACTTTTGAGCCTCTTTACGGAAAAAGTGATGCGGAACCTGGAACAGGATGCCAGCGCCGTCGCCGGTGTTCTTCTCGAGTCCCGTGCCGCCGCGGTGCTCCAAGTTGACCAGAATGGACAGTGCATCGTCCAGAATCTGGTGATGGCGCTCACCGTTGATATCGGCAAGCGCGCCGATGCCACATGCATCGTGGTCGAATTCGGGGCGATAAAGGCCCTGCTGCTGAGCGGAATCTGCCTGCATCGCGATCCTCCCCTTGGTGTTAGACAGTCAGTTGAATAGGCATACTAGAAGTATCGCCGATCCGTTGTGTTTCCTGCCCGTTTCGAAACAATTGCGTAACGCACGCCCTACGAGTGGACACCGCCGACCTCAAGGGCGACAACATAGGCCCCAAGTTCGGCCTGTTAGCTCACCACTTCAAACATCTCAATCTGTAACAGGAAGGCCCAATTACGACGACTAACTGTTACAGATTGAGATGTTTTCGAGAGACATTCCATAGGACCATTTCTTCCTGTCTCGATCTGTAACACCTAGGCCCAATTTCCATCCCTAGTTGTTACAGATCGAGACATTTCGGCAGCCCCCTTTCACCATCCCATTCAAATACAACAATTTTGTTAGTCTTGGTTAACTTTTAAGCTTAAAACGGGTATCCTTTGCGGCGTCAAGCAAACGGCACACAGGAGCGCACCATGCTCAACCATCTCAAACAACACTTTGGTTCCCGGCGCACCGGCGGTCACGGAGGCCTAGACATTGCGCGGCATATCGGCCCCGGGCTGCTCGTGACCGTCGGCTTTATCGACCCGGGCAACTGGGCCTCCAATATGGCCGCGGGCTCGCAGTTTGGCTACGCGCTGCTGTGGATCGTCACGCTGTCCACGATTATGCTCATCGTGCTGCAGCACAACGCGGCGCACTTGGGCATCGCCACGGGCGCCTGCCTTGCCGAGGCCACGACCCGCTTTCTCCCCCGCATCGTGGGACGCGCGGTGCTCGGCAGCGCCTATCTCGCGACCATCGCCACCGCCATGGCCGAAGTCCTGGGCGGCGCGATTGCCCTTCAAATGCTCTTTGGGCTGCCCGTGCGTGCGGGCTGCGTCATCGTGGCGGCAATATCGATGGCGATGCTCATGACGAACTCCTACAAGCGAGCCGAACGCTGGATCATCGCCTTCGTAGGCGTGGTAGGACTCTCGTTTTTGGCCGAGCTTGCACTAGTCAAGGTCGACTGGCCGCAAGCCGCCGCAAGCTGGATCACGCCCAGTATGCCCACTGGCTCTGCCGCGATTATCGTGAGTGTCCTGGGTGCGGTCGTTATGCCACACAACCTTTTTCTGCACTCCGAGGTCATCCAATCCATGCACTTCGAAGGCCAAGGCGAGCAGGTTATCGAAGAGCGTCTGCGCTACGAGCTCTTCGACACGCTCTTTTCGATGGGCGTGGGCTGGGCAATCAACTCGGCCATGGTCATCCTGGCCGCAACGACCTTCTTTGCGCACGGCATGGTCGTAGACGACCTCGCCGTCGCAGCGGCCACGCTCTCCCCCATTCTGGGCCCGGCGAGCTCGACCATCTTTGCGGTAGCGCTGCTGTTCGCGGGACTATCGAGCAGCGTGACAGCGGGCATGGCGGCGGGGACCATCACTGCGGGCATGTTCGACGAGGAATACGATATCCACGACCGACATTCCTCGATCGGGGTGGCGGCCTGTTTCGTCGGCGCAGTGACGGCGTGCCTGGTCGTCCCAAATCCTTTTGAAGGTCTCATCTGGAGTCAGGCACTGCTGTCGCTTCAGCTACCGATTACGGTCTTTGTGCTCATACGGCTCACCAGTTCACCCCGCGTCATGGGCAAATACGCCAATTCGCGTCCACTCAACGCGCTGCTCGTAGGGATCGGTGCCATCGTGACGATTCTCGATGTCGTGTTGTTGACAGGGATGTAATGGGGCGGGGCACCTACTCAGGCAAACGTCTCGATCCGTAACATCTAGACCCGCTTTCGATGTCTAGATGTTACAGATTGAGATCTTCTGCCGGACGGTTTTGGTTTGTCTCGATATGTAACAAGTGGGCCCAATTTCCACCGTTAGATGTTACAGATTGAGACAAAAGGTCGGTCGGACTCACAACAGACAGGATCGGTCAACAGCAACCGTGATCCCTTGGGGGCGGAGGAAAAGGGCCCCGGCCGAGAATTCGACCGAGGCCCTTGGACAGAGCTATGTTCGGCTTTCGCCGTGTGTCTGCGAGCTACTCCTCAACGAGCTCAAACTGATCGGGACCGACGCCGCACACCGGGCACACATAATCCTCGGGCAGCTCGGGCGTATCGACCTCAACCTCGTAACCGCAAACGACGCACACGAACTTATACGTCTTCTTCTCCTCAGCCATGATGTTCTCCTCTCAAACGCGACTGGTGATGTACTTCATTTATCAGTATAGATTCTCAATAATATAATGCAAGTATTTTTAAAACATTTCTAGCCTTGATACGAGGACGCCTTCGGAGGCGTCTTGCCCTTCAGGACCTTATGGTAGTAATCGTAGGTGAGCGGCGTCTCGTCACTCAAGCGCTCGGCATCCTCGACCTCGCCGATAAACAGTAGATGCGTGCCAACATCCACAGTGTCGATCAAATGGCAGCTAAACAGGGCCGCCGCGTGCTCGGGCACATAGGGCATGCCCAGAGCCGTCTCGCGGGTCTCGTATTTGGCAAACTTGTCATAATCGCTGCTGGTGCGGAACCCAAAGTTACCGATGTAGAGCATATCGGCGGTCTGATCGATCACGGTCAGCGCGAACGCTTTGGCCGAAGCGATGACGCCCGAGGTGACGTTGTCCTTGTTCACGGCAACCGAAATGCGCGGCGGCATGGACGTCACCTGCACCGCAGTGTTGATGACGCAGCCGGCGCGCAGCCCGTCTGCCGCGGCGCTCACCACGTACAGACCGCTCGGCATGGTAAAGAACGCAGTTTTGTCCATAACAATCACTCCCCTAACCCGGGTTGGAACCTCATGGATGTATGTACCCACAAAAAAGGCAGCGCCCATAACGGACGCCGCCTTTGAAACATATGTGTCAGAACAGTAAGAAAGATGAGACACCCGCAGCTGCGGTGAAATAGGGACTGAATAGCCCCTCAAACAGGCAAAACAGTCCGTATTCCACCGCAACTTATGAAGGACGGTCAGCGGTTGCGTTCCTTGAGGGCGCGGTCAATCTCGCGTTGAACATCGCGTTTGGCCATGTCCTCGCGCTTGTCGTAGAGCTTTTTGCCTCGGCCCAGGCCCAGCAGCAGCTTTACGCGGCCGTCGGTATTAAAGTAGAGCTCCAACGGAACCAGCGCATAACCACGGTTGCGAAGTTTGCCGTCAAGAAAGTCGATCTCCTTGCGGTGCAGCAGCAGACGGCGCCGACGGTCGGGATCGCGATTCCACACGCCACCATGGCTATAAGGGTGGATATGTAGGCCGACGAGCCAGCACTCCCCGCCACGAATCAGTGCAAAGGTATCGGTAATCTGGCACGCGCGCTCGCGAATCGACTTGACTTCGGTACCGCTCAGCTCAATACCGCACTCAAACGTCTCATCGATAAAGTACTCGTGATGTGCCGAGCGATTCTTGGAAATGAGCTTGCGCTCGCGCTTACTGGGCATCGCCGGCCTCCTTGGCGCCATCGGCGTTTGAGCCCGCAGCCTCGCGCTTTGCCTTGCGCTCGGCGTTAAGCTCGGCATCACTCTCGCGCACCAGCTTGATAATCGCCGCGCACGCCTCTTCGCCCACCAGGTCGCGGGCACGGACCGTCAGGCGCGTAGCCTCCTGCTTGTCGCCGTCGCTTGCAGCATCGGTCGCGCACATGATCAGGCAGATGGCGATCTCGGCCGAAGGCGAGGTCGGCACGCCCTGCAGGGCGAGCTCACCCATCACATGGTCGTCACTCTCGTCCGCGGCATCCGGATAGGTGGTATGGATCTTGTTGAGCAGGCGCGTCGTATGCGCATCGTTGGGCGCCAGGCGCAGCGCCAGACGCGCGCAGCCCACGGCAGCCGAAATGTTCTCGGTCTCGGGCTCCAAGAAGTACTGACCCAAATTGGTGTAGGCGCGTGCGGCGCACTTACCGTCGCTCGCGCGCTCCAGCACCGAGAACGAGAGCGATGCCCACTCCTGCTTGTCCTCGAGCGCGCGGAACAGCTCGGCCAAGTCCAAGCGATAGTTGCAGTTCATGGGATCCCAACGCACGGCCTGCATCAGGGCATTCCGAGCACTCACATAATCCTGCTGGCGAATGTAGGCAAACGCCATGTCGGAGTACAGGCGGTCAAAGGGAACCTCGACCTGCACCAGCTCGCGCGGATCCTTCTCCACGCGGCGATAGGCCAGGCGCTCAAACTTGCTGTCGAAGCTAAAGTACTGGCGCTTCTCCTCCGTCTTGCACTCGGCGTCGATATACTCCTCGGCGAGCTCCACCAGACGCTCCAACAGCGGCGTCGCCGTAGCCAGGTCGCCCTGCGCCAGATAGTTCTCGGCATACGTGATGTCTTCCAAGCTGATAGGCAGGTCCATGACAACTCCTCGGTCCGGGCGGCAGACTCAACGCGCGCCTTAAATATCGGTCAATACACAAAACCCGGGTCTCTTACGAGGCCCGGGCGTTCAATTTTGGTAGCCCGTACCAGATTCGAACTGGTGATCTCCGCCTTGAGAGGGCGGCGTCCTAAACCGCTAGACGAACGGGCCATATGTAGCAAATGCAATGGCTGGGATGGAGGGAGTCGAACCCCCATTGACGGAACCAGAATCCGCTGTCCTGCCATTAGACGACATCCCAATGACTGCATCGCTGCGCTCGGCTGTGCCTTTGCGCAAGAAAGAAATATACGGGAAGTACCGCCGTGACGCAAGCCCCAATTTTGACTTTTTTAAAATTCAGCCAAATTGGCCTAATTTAGTCCAACCCGTGAAGGACCTGTGAAGCCGACCGCTGCACACGAAGGGCAAAACGCCGCGAGCGGTAGCCGTCAACCGTTGGCAGATTCTACCGTGAAAACGATAGCATCAGGCAACACAATCGGAGTATCAATGATCGCGTAGATATCGAGGCGCCATGGACGAAGAGCTTGATTACCTATGGGAGACCCTGGGCCTCGAGATCACTGCTGACCTTTGGCCCGAACGGGACAAAATCCATCCCACACTGCGCCCCGCCATCACGGTGATGCAGGCAAACTACCGCCGTGCATCCTTTTTGATCATGCGGATGTCATGGCACGCGGGACTCCCCGACCTTAAGCGAATCCAGGCAAGCCTCGTCGAGCTGTCCGGCATGCCGACCGTCATATCCGAGGCGCGCCTGGAGCAGCGCCAGCGCGAGCGACTGCAACAGCAGCGGATTCCCTTTATCTGCCCCGGCATTCAGGCATACCTGCCCTTTATGGACGAGGAGTACTGGAGCGGCAAGCCCAACAAGCACGTAAAGGTCTACGATCCGCACGAATGGGCACAGCTGAAGGACTGACTGGGGCAGGCCCGCACTCGAAATGGGACGTACTTTCCGCAGCCGCTACAGCAACGCCTCGGCCCAAGCCGATTCCCTAAAGCCGGGAATCACAAAGTCGTCGCCCACCAGCAGCGGACGCTTGACCAGCATGCCGTCGGTCGCCAGCAGCTCGTAGCACTCCCGATCCGTCATGCCCGCATCCAGGCGCGCCTTCAGGCCCAGCTCTCGATATTTCATGCCCGACGAATTAAAGAAGCGCCGCACCGGCAGCCCCGAACGAGCAATCCAGGTCGCTAGCTCATCAGCCGTGGGATTGTCCAAAACGATATCGCGGTCGATATACTCTACCCCGTGTTCGTCCAGCCACGCCTTGGCCTTTTTGCAGGTCGAGCACTTGGGATATTCAACAAACAGTACGGTCATGGGATTTCCTTTCTTAGAGAAAACAGGTGTCTGGAAAACTGCACATCGACGGCCACTCGCGATTGCAGCCGTTATTGTAGTCAATGTCGAAGCGCAGGCAGTCGCGATGTCTCGTCTTAAGGCTAGCGCCTCGCATGGGCGCCGATCGGCCGAGTCGCATGGCGCACCAACACCGCTGCCAGCAATACCAACAGCATCGCGGTAACATAGCCCGCAGCATCGAATCCTAAATCGATAACGTCGAAATGCCTGCCGGGAACAAAGATCTTATGTACCTGATCGCCAACGGAGCAGACGGCGCAAAAGAGCAACACGGGCACGCAACGGGAGCATACGCTCCACGGACGCCTGGAAAAGCAAACCACGACCACCGAGGCGAACAATCCGACGAAGAAAAACTCTACGGTATGGGCAACGCGACGGACGTTCGTGCCCACCCACATGCGAATGGAAGCAAGTCGGCCAGACCGGACATTCGAAGCAGCCGAATCGGTGCCCCCGGTCATCCCGTTCTCGGTCTGAGCTTCGCCCGCGACATCGGCAGCCTGTACGCCCGTAGCTTGACCCTCCACCACACGCGCGGTGGACTCGCTCAGCAACGACGTCTCCACCGCATTTTGCTCCGTCAGCACCCAGATGCCCGCCAGCGTTGCAGCGAACAGAACGATCGCGGTCCATCCGATTATTTGTTTTACGCGCGCCAAGGGCCTACCTCCTTTTTTGAATATCAGCGAGTGTAGCCCCAAATGACATCGCCACCGTATCAAAATTTGAATCGCAACAGGAAGCGACAAAGCGACGCAAACCCCTACCCCGCCTCGCGCATCCAGCGATCGAACGTCCCCACGCACACGCCCAGGCACTTTGCTGCCTGGCTGCGGGTAATATCGCCTGCCTCATAGCTATCGCGTACCAGCTCAAACTGAGGAGGGCACGGCTTGCGAGGTCGACCGAAACGGACCCCTCGCGCCCGCGCCGCTGCAATCCCCTCCGCTTGGCGCCGATGAATATTCTCGCGCTCCACCTGCGCCACGTAGCTCAGCAGTTGTAGCACAATATCGGCAATCAGGGTATTGGTCACATCCGGCGCGCCGCTGGCCCTGGCGCGCGTGTCAAGCAATGGCATGTCCAACACCACAATGGCAACCCCGAGCTCCTTGGTAATGCGTCGCCATTCCTCAAGAATCTCGGAGTAATTACGGCCAAGTCGGTCGATAGAAAGCACCACCAGCACGTCCCCGTCTCCCAGGACGTGCAGCAGATCGCGATACCGCGGGCGATCGAAGTCCTTGCCGCTCGCATGGTCGGCATAAATATTCGCCGAGCCCACGCCATAGGCGCCCAGCGCATCCAGCTGCCGATTAAGATTCTGATCGCGCGAACTCACCCGCGCATAACCGTACACCGTCGCCATCTCATCCCCGCTTTCTTGTAAACCTGCCAAAAAGGGACAGGTTTATTTTGGTAGGTTTTACCTCTCGAATAGCAGGTAAGCGGGCGGCCGAGCAAACGGCAAGGTAACCATGATCCAAATGCGGAGGGCGGCCCCGAAAGACCGCCCTCCGCTCTCCCGCCATGAGTCGGGATTTGGCTAATGGATAAGCTTAAAGTCCAAGTGCCCACGCGTGGTATTGACGCGCGAGACCTCGATAATCACGCGCTGGCCCAGTTCATAGCGAGTCCCCGTGTCGGCGCCCGTCAGCGTAAGCGCGTCCTCGTCGAACTCGAACCACTCGTTGCCCAGGCTCTTGATCGAAACCAAGCCTTCGACCTGCGTCAGGTCCAAGCGTACGAACAGGCCCATACTGCTGACCCATGAGACCGTTCCGGCATAGCGCTCGCCCAGACGGTCCTCATAGTACTGGGCAATCTTGATCTTTTGCGTCGCATGGCTGGCGGCATCTGCCGCGCGCTCGGCATCGCTGCATGCGCGGCAGATCTGCGGCAGAATGCGCGGCAGCGACTCGCGCCCCTTGCCGATCAGCCGCGGCGTACGGACCAAGGCGTCCTTGCCGCCGAGCTGCTCATAGGCCAACTGCAGCTTGAGTACGCGGTGCACCACCAGATCGGGGTAGCGACGGATGGGACTCGTAAAGTGACAGTAGCACGGCGCGGCGAGCGCAAAGTGGCCCTCGTTGTGCGGCTTGTACAGCGCGCGCTGCATGCTGCGCAGAAGCAGCGTGTTGACGAGCGGTGCGTTGGCCGTACCGGCGGCAGCATCGACTGCAGCCTGCAGCTCATCGGGACTCCCCAGGGCAATACCGGCCGCGCGGCGATCATCGATGATGCCCAGCTGCGCCAACGCCACGGCGGCACCGTGCAGGCTATCGGGACTGGGATCATCGTGCACGCGATAGCAAGCCTCAATGTCGCGGTCGGCCAGCCACTCGGCCACGCACTCGTTGGCGAGCAGCATGGCCTCCTCGATTAGCGACGTGGCGCACGAGCGCTCGCGGGCCACGATCTGCACGGGCACACCGTCCTCGTCCAAGAGCGCGCGGATCTCGGCCGTATCAAAGTCGACCGAACCGCGCGCGCGACGAATGCGGCGGCGGAGCTCCGCAAGCTCGTTGGCGGCAACCAAAAAATCACCCAGGTCGACGTTATAGCCGCGGGCTGCCTCTTCGCATGCAAGCCCACGCTCAAGCGCCTCCTCGCGCGAGGCCTCGGCAGCCGCAACATCCTCGGCGGCACCCTCCAGCACCCCATACTCCACCGCGCCGGCACGCACCAGCAGCGCCTCGGCGCCGTCATAGTCCATACGCACACGCGAGCGAATCACGCTGGGGTACGGATCGTAATGCCGCACGCGACCCTGCGCATCGAGCTCGATATCGACGGTAAACGCAAGACGGTCCTCGTCAGGGCGAAGCGAGCACAGGTCATTAGACAGGCGCTCGGGCAGCATGGGAAGCACGCGATCGGCCAGATACACCGATGTCGTACGATGGCGAGCCTCAAGATCGATATGCCCGTCCCAAGCCACATAGTGTGAAACGTCGGCGATATGCACGCCCAGCTTGTAGCCACCCTCGGGCGTGCGCTCAAGCGAAATGGCATCGTCAAAGTCGCGCGCGTCGACCGGGTCGATCGTGATGACAAAGCGGTCGCGCAGATCGCGGCGGAGCGGGTCCTTAAGCGCCGCGGACACATCGAGCGAAAGCCCCTCGGCCTCGTCCAGCGCGGCCTCGGGATAGCTATCGGTATAGCCATAACGCGCCATCACATATTGAACGCCCAAATCGGGCGCGTCATCTCCGCCAATGCGGCGTTCGATCGTCACGGTGCCCGATTCCAGGCGCGTCGGGTAGGTCAAAATGCGCGCGACAACGGCATCACCCGGGTGGACACCCAGACGATCCGCCGAGGTATCCTCAGGCAGAATGAAGAAGTCGGCCTTCAGGCGCGAATCGAGCGGTTCAATCACACCGAGCGGACCGGCGGTCTGGTACGTGCCCACCACGCTTATAGCTGCGCGCTCAACCACGCCCTCGATCACGGCGCGACGCTCGCCATGCGGGCTGTTCTTAATGCTCACGGCAACGGTATCGCCGTCCATGATCTCACGCTTGCCGCGACCCATGACCTTGTAGTCGCCATTCTCGGTTATGACATAGGCACTGTGCTCATGGAGCTGCACGCGCCCGGTCAGGCTCGGACGGCGTTCGCTGCGCACCGGCCCGCGCTTATTGCGAGCTCCACGCTTATGCTTGTTATTGCGCCCCATGGCGCCTCCTTGCTATCGATTGCGAACTCCAAAGAGTCTACCCAAATGATTCGCTTTCCTGCCGTCCCCTAGGGATCAAAAAACGGGCCGCCCCATAAGAGACGACCCGTTGGAAGGGTGAATTCCAGGCATGCCTACACGCGCAGGTAGCGGCGCATGGCGATGGCAGAACCAAAGAGACCGATAATCACGCCGACCAGAATCAGCGCAGCATAGGTCACCAGGTAGTACTGCATCGGCAGGGCAAACGACATCCAGCCGATGCTCTCCTGCAGACGCGGAATCATCAGATTGCGCAGCAGCTCCAGAACACCGATGGAAAGCAGCGAGCCCAAAATGGCCTGCAGTACGCCCTCGGTGATAAACGGGCCGCGAATGAAGCCGTTGCTGGCGCCGACCAGACGCATAATCGCAATCTCACGACGACGCGCCGTGATGGACAGGCGAATCG
The DNA here is from genome assembly GCA_905215505.1 of uncultured bacterium. Classification (GTDB taxonomy): domain Bacteria; phylum Actinomycetota; class Coriobacteriia; order Coriobacteriales; family Coriobacteriaceae; genus Collinsella. The sequence goes on along the minus strand of CAJMPU010000017.1, from coordinate 8,632 downwards.
TGTTGTTGATGAAGATGAATGCGATAAAGGTCAGAAGGCCAACGAGCACCACGGCGGCGATGCGGATGTAGTTGGTCACCTGGAACAGGCGGCTCACTTCCTCCTGGCCGTACAGCACGCTCGCGTTGACGTCGCCGTCATCCGCGATCTTCTGGAAGTCGGCGTTCTTCTTGAGCTTCTTTGCCGTGCTCTCGACCTGAGACGGGTCATCCATCTCAATGGCGAAGGAGGCGGGCAGCGGGTTCTGGCCGTCGAGCGCGCTCATGGTGGCGTCGGCGTTACCCGACATCTTGCTCGTGTACTCGGCCAGCGCGTCGTCCTTGTCCTTATAGGTCACGGACTTCACGTTACTCCACGTTTTGAGCTCGGCCTCAAAGGCCTGAACATCGGCCTGATCGGCGTCATCGCTAATGAACGCGTTGATGACAACCTGATCCTCGACGGTGCCGATCACGGAGTTCAGCATCGCGGAGCCCATGATGAACAGGCCGATGATAAACAGCGAAAGGAAGATCGTGATGACGGCGCCGAGCGAGGTAGTCCAGTTACGGAAGAAGTGGCTGATTGCCTCTTTGAAGGAGTAGCCCACGTTAGTTGGTGCCATAGTTGCCGTAACCTCCCCTCTCCTGGTCGCGGATAACGTGGCCGCCCTCGAGGGCAATCACGCGACGGTGCATGCTATCGACCATCTCGCGGTCGTGCGTGGCGACGATCACGGTGGTGCCGGTGCGGTTAATGCGCTCGAGCAGCTTCATGATGCCCAGCGAGATCGCCGGGTCGAGGTTACCCGTGGGCTCGTCGCAGATCAGCAGCGGCGGACGGTTGACCATAGCGCGGGCGACGGCAACGCGCTGCTGCTCGCCACCGGAAAGCTGGTCGGGCAGCGAGTCCATCTGATCGGCCAGACCGACCAGACGCAGCACCTCGGGCACCTGGCTGCGAATGACGCCCTTGGGCTTGCCGATGCACTGCAGAGCAAACGCCACGTTTTCGTAGGCGGTTTTTTGCGGCAGGAGCTTAAAGTCCTGGAACACGGCGCCAATCTGGCGGCGCAGGAACGGAACCTTGCGGTTCTTGATCTTCATGAGGTCCTGACCGGCAACCAGGATGCGACCGCTCGTCGGCTTGACGTCGCGGTTGAGCGTCGACAGCAGCGTGGTCTTACCCGAGCCGGAGTGACCGACCAGGAAGACGAACTCGCCCGGATAGATCTCGATGTTGATGTCGTCGAGTGCAGGCTTGTTGGGCTGTGCCGGATAGATCTTGGTGACATGCTCCATAAGGATGACGGGCTCGACACCGGCCTGCTTGGCCATCTTCTTGCGGCTGGCCTGCGGATCGATGGGCGCAAACACCGACGTAAAATCGGGGTTGTTGAGCGCGTTATCGAGGCTTGCGACCTCGGCTGCCTGATCGCTCTCGACCACCGGGGCAGCAGGCTGCGTGGGATCGGGAATAGCGGCAAAGAGGCCAGACTGCGCAGGCTGAGGAGCCGGTGTCGCAGGAGCCATGGGGTCGGGAATGCCGGCCATGCTAGGCTGCGGCGCGGCGGCGCCAGCCTGAGGCTGCTCCACGCGAGCGGTCACAGCCTGAACGGGCTCAAAACCCGCCGTGCCGGAAAGCGCAGCATCGCTGGTGGGATTGTAGGCAAAGGGATCGGATGCCGGCTGTGCCTGATCTGCCGGCTGAGCGGGGGCCTGGGCAACAGGCTGGCCCTCTGAATCCGGAGTGGCGAAACGACTGCCCTGGACGCCTGTCTGCGTCTTGGGGGCATCATCGCCCGCACCGGAGGTACGGAAGTGGTTACCCACTGGTGCTCCTTATCGTCGTGCGTTTAAACTACATGAGCGCTTAGTATTTTAGCAGCATTAGCTTTGCTGCACATAAGAAGCATGGCGGGGTTTGGGTCTCACCGGCCGGGCGCAGGGTTACCTCCCAAATCGTCCTCGCGCATGGCCGGCATTTGTCCTGCTCCTGCGGAGCTGCGGACAAACGCCGGCCTGCGCTGCGGAAAGATTTGGGAGGTAACCCTGCGCCCGGCCTGCGGCTACTATGGGGCCGACGCACCAACTTGAGATGCTGCGCATACAAAGTTGGAAGGGTCTGAATTGCACTTTGTTAAGATGGGCCCGTTTCCCCATGGGAACTTTGCTTGACAGGACTCTAATTTAAATTCAACAAAAACAGGGGCGCCCTCTTTGAGGACGCCCCTGTTCTGGCTTGTTTGCGGTTGTCGACGCGATACTTTGCCTCGTCTTGCCTTATGCCAAGAACTCCTTGGTGGTCGCCACGATGTTGGCGGCGTCCAGGCCGTACTTGTGCAGGAGCTCGGCACCCGGGCCGGACTCGCCGAAGGTGTCGTTGACGCCAATCTTCTTGAGCGGCGTCGGGCACTGCTCACACAGAACGTCGGCAACGGCGCTGCCCAGGCCACCGATCACGGAGTGCTCCTCGACGGTCACGACGTGACCGGTCTTGGTGGCGCTCTTGACGATCAGGTCGGCGTCGATGGGCTTGATGGTGTGCATGTTGATGACCTCGGCATCGATGCCCTCGGCAGCGAGCTGCTCGGCGGCCTCGAGGGCCTCGCCGACCATTAGGCCGCAGGCGATGATGGTGACGTCGGTGCCCTCGCGCATGACGATGCCCTTGCCTACCTCGAACTTGTAGGTCTCGGGGTCGTTGATGACCGGCGAGGCCAGACGGGCAAAGCGCATGTACACGGGGCCGTCGCACTCGTAGGCGGCGCACGTCACGGCACGAGCCTCCACGTCGTCGGCGGGAACGATAACGGTCATGCCGGGGATGACGCGCATGAGGGCGATATCCTCGCAGCACTGGTGCGTGGCGCCGTCCTCGCCCACCGAGATACCGGCGTGCGTGGCACCGATCTTAACGTTAAGGTGCGGATAGCCGATGGAGTTGCGGACCTGCTCAAAGGCGCGGCCAGCGGCAAACATGGCAAAGGTGCTCGCAAAAGCAACGCGGCCGGTGGTCGCGATACCGGCGGCAACACCCATCAGATTGCTCTCGGCAATGCCCACATCGAAGAAGCGGTCGGGGCAGGCTGCCTTAAACTTGCCGGTCTGCGTGGCGGCGGCCAGGTCGGCGTCGAGGACCACAAAGTCATCGTGCTCGTTGGCGAGCTCGACGAGGGCCTCACCGTAGCTTACGCGCGTGGCGATTTTCTTGACGTCTGCCATCCTAGAGCTCCTCTCCGGCGGCCGTGAGCTCTGCCATGGCCTGCTCAAACTGTTCATCGTTGGGGGCCTTGCCGTGCCAACCCACCTGGTTCTCCATAAAGGAAACGCCCTTGCCCTTGGTGGTCTCGGCGATGATGGCGGTCGGCTGACCCTTGGTGGCGCGGGCCTCGGCAAAGGCGGCGCGGATCTGATCGAAATCGTTGCCGTCGGCGAGCTCCACCACGTGGAACTTGAAGGCGCGGAACTTGTCGGCGAGCGGCATGGGGTCGTTGACCTCCTCGACGGGGCCGTCGATCTGCAGGCCGTTGTGGTCGACGATCACGCAGAGGTTGTCAAGCTGCTGGTTGCCGGCAAACATGGCGGCCTCCCAAACCTGGCCCTCCTCGCTCTCGCCGTCGCCCAGCAGGGCGTAGGTGCGATAGTCGTCGCCCCAGTGCTTGGCGGCAACGGCCATGCCCACGGCGGCGGAGATGCCCTGGCCGAGCGAACCGGTGGACATATCGACGCCCGGGGTGTCGTTCATGTTGGGGTGACCCTGCAGGTGGCTGCCGATGTGGCGCAGCGTCTCGAGATCCTCCTTGGGGAAGAATCCGCGCTCGGCGAGCACAGCGTACAGACCAGGCGCGCAATGACCCTTGGAAAGCACGAAGCGATCGCGGTCGGCCTTGCGGGGGTCGGCCGGGTCGACGTTCATTTCCTCAAAGTACAGATAGGTCATGATGTCGGCAGCGCCGAGCGAACCGCCCGGATGGCCGGACTTGGCAGCGTGCACGCCGGTGACGATGCCCTTCCTTACCTCGTTGGCAACCTTTTTGAGCTCTTCGTCGCTCATTGTGCCTTCCTTTCATCCTCTTAAGACAAGATGCGCACGGCACGGAAAGGTAGTCCCAACACAGCCGCGATGCACGTACGTCATTCATTATGCTGGAAACTGGAAGCTTTACCAGAGTATTTATCATTATTTGAACAATTGAGCAGGCAGAACCGCTGATGAAACGGTTTATCAATGTGAACGTCTTTTGGATGGAACGCAGTCGGCCCTACGCGTTAATGTCCTTGAATCCCTCACCGAAGGTTTCCGTAACGTCGGCGACCGTCACAATGGCGTGAGGATCGCGCTCGCGCACGATCGTTTTGAGGGTGTTGAGCTCGCGGCGGCTCACAATGACCATGATCACCGGCTTCTCGGCACCCGAGTACATGCCGGTCGCCCTAAACTTGGTGCAGCCGCGGCCCAGGCCATACATGATGTCGGCCGCGATATCGGGAAACTTGTCCGAGATGATGAGCACCATACGGCGCCTGTTGCCACCGTCGACCACGGCATCGATCACGTAGCCGCTAATGACCATCGAAAGGCCCGCATACAGCGCGTTTTCGACCGAAAAGACCGGGGCCGACAGCGCGCACACGGCAACATCGATCGCCATGACGGTCGAGCCAACCGGCAGCGATGTGTTGCGCGAGATGATCTGGCCGATCGTGTCAGAGCCGCCAGTGTTGGCACCGGCGCGCAACACCATGCCATACCCGATGCCCGTGATAATGCCGCCCCACATAGCGGGCAGCATCAGGTCGGCATGTGCCAGCGGCGCCACAAACGGAGCGAACAGGTCGGTGAAAAAACCCAGCAGCACAAAACCGGTCGCCGTCTGCACCACGTAGAACATGCCACCCTCGCGCATAACAACCAGCAGCAGCAAGGCATTCATCACGATGGTCTGGATACCGACGGGAAGCGATATGCCATGCGAGGCGCCGACCGCCTGAATAATGGTGGCAAGGCCTGTGACGCCGCCGGCGGCAAGGCCGTTGGGGATCAAAAACAGGTCGGTCGCGATAGCTGCCAGGGCGCAGCCAAACATAATCTTGGGCAAGTCATGAAAGAAGTTCATCGAAAGAATGCGCTTGATGTCCAGACGATATGCCATGCTGCCTCCCTCAAAAAAGCGCACCCAAACGAGTGCGCTTTGAACTTCTTGCTGTATTCGATTCTACCGATTCACCGGGCAAATACCACCCCTGCGCAGTGTTTGCATCGACCCGGAGCCAATCATGTGCCTAGGCAGACGATGCTTCCGCATCGGCGTTGCCGGTTGCCCAACGATGGTAGCCGATCACAAACGGATCCAGATCGCCATCGTCGAGAACGGCCTCGACGTTGCTGGTCTCCACGCCCGTGCGCAGGTCCTTGACCATCTGATACGGGTAGAGCACGTAGCTGCGAATCTGGTTGCCAAAACCGATCGTGGTCTTGGGCCCGCGAATCTCATCCAGGGCCTCGGCGCGCTTCTCGAGCTCGATCTCGTACAGACGGGCCTTGAGAATCTGCATGCACGCGGCCTTGTTTTGAATCTGGCTGCGCTCGTTTTGGCAAGTGACAACGATGCCGCTGGGAAAATGCGTCACGCGTACGGCAGAGTCGGTGGTGTTGACGCCCTGGCCGCCCGGACCGCTCGCGTGATACACGTCCACGCGGATATCGTCGGGACTGATCTCGATGTCGATATCGTCAGGCAACACGGGAATGACCTCGACGCCGGCAAACGTGGTCTGGCGGCGCTTCTTATCATCGGTGGGGCTGATGCGTACCAGGCGGTGAACGCCGGCCTCGGCGCGCAGCATGCCAAACGCGTCCTTGCCCTCGACGGTAAAGGTCGCACGGTCGATGCCGATGACCTCAGCCGCGGGGCAGTCGTTAATGGTGACCTTCCAGCCGCGACGCTGGCAGTACTTCATGTACATCTTAAAGAGCATGAAGGTCCAGTCCTGTGCCTCCAGGCCACCCTGTCCGGGCTTGATGGTCACAATCGCGTCGCCGTGATCGAACTCACCGGTAAACCAGCTCGAAAGCTCGAGCTCGTCGATAGCGCGGGCCAGGCGTTCTGCCGTAGCGGCAGCCTCCTCGCGCAATGCGGCGGCATCGGGGTCGTCGCCCATCTCCTCGGCAAGCTCCAGCGCCGCGCGGGCGTCAGATAGCTCGCCGCGCGCGGTATCCACGGCAGCGATATCTTCCTTGGCGCGAGCGATCTCCTCCATGGTGGCGCGAGCGGCGTCGGCGTCATCCCAAAAGCCGGGGGCCACGCTTTTTGCCTCGAGCTCGGTCACGCGCGTGCGCTTCTCGTCCAAATGAAGATACGACTCGACCTCGCCGAGCCGGTCCGCAAACGCGTCCAGCTCGGCGGGCGTTACCTCTAAAGCCTCGGCCATTAACGATTCCTGCCGTGGCAGTACTTGAACTTCTTGCCGCTGCCGCAGGGGCAAAGGTCGTTGCGGCCCACGTTGACATAAGGGTCATCGCTCTCGGACTTGCGGTAGGTGGTCACCTTGCCGCCGTTGTTGACAGCAGCCGGGCCTCCCTGGACGGCCGTACGAGCCTGAACCTGTGCCTGCTTGCGCAGCACCGAGCTGCCGTTGTCGCCATCGACGTCGGCGGGGCCGGAGAAGCGCGCACCCTCGAGCGCGGGGTCCTCCTTGTGCTCCACGGCCTGCGGGGCGGCCTTGATCTCGATGCGCAGAACGGTGCGCAGGTAATCCTCGTACATGGTGTCAACGAGCATCTGGAAGGCACCATAAGCCTCAGTCTTGTACTCGACCAGCGGGTCGCGCTGGCCAAAGCCGCGCAGTCCGATACCGGTCTTGAGGTAGTCCATCTCCTGCAGGTAGTTCATCCAGCGGGTATCGATGACGCGCAGCATGACCTGGGTGTTGAGCTCGCGCATGAGGTCCTCACCCAGGCGCTCTGCCTTCATGTTGTAGCACTTCTCAACGTAGGCCAGGACATCGGCAGCCAGGGCCTCGAAGTCCTCGTCGGGGAACTTGGGCGTGTCGATATGCCCGGTGAGCTCCACGACCCACTTGCGCAGGCCCTCGAGATCGCGCTCGCCATCGTGGCTGTCCTTGGTGCAGAACTCCTGAACACAGCGGTACACGGTATCGTGCATGACCTCGGTGATGTGATCGGTCAGGTCCTTGCCGTCCAGAATCTTGTTGCGCTCGGCGTAGATGACCTGGCGCTGCTTGTTCATGACGTCGTCGTACTCAAGAACGCTCTTGCGCATGGAGAAGTTGATGCTCTCGACCTTGTGCTGGGCGTTCTCGACGGCCTTGGAGATGATCTTGTGCTGGATGGGCATGTCGTCGCCCATGTCGGCGGTAACCATCATCTTGGAAACGCGGTCCATCTTGTCGCCGCCGAACAGGCGCATAAGGTCGTCCTCGAGCGACAGGTAGAACTGAGTCTCGCCCGGATCGCCCTGACGACCGGAGCGGCCACGCAGCTGGTTGTCGATACGACGGGACTCATGGCGCTCGGTGCCGATGACGGTCAGGCCGCCGGCGGCAAGCACGCGCTCGCGTTCGGCCTTGCAGGTCTCCTTGGCCTCAGCGTTAAACTGCTCGAGCTGCTCGGGCGTCACGTCCTCCATGGTCAGGCCCTCGTACTCAAGGCGCTCGCGCACCAGCTCGTCGGGATTGCCACCCAGCAGGATGTCGGTACCACGACCGGCCATGTTAGTAGCGATGGTCACGGCGCCGTAGCGTCCGGCCTGGGCAACGATATGAGCCTCGCGCTCGTGATGCTTAGCGTTGAGGACCTCGTGCGCGATACCGCGCTTGGTAAGGGCGGCCGACAGCTTCTCGGAGCTTTCGATGGAGACGGTGCCCACCAGGACCGGCTGGCCCTTGGCGTGACGTCGCTCGACGTCGTCGGCAACGGCGTTGTACTTGGCCTGGATGGTGCGGTACACCAGGTCCTCGTGGTCGACACGCTGAACGGGCTTGTTGGAGGGGATAACCTCGACGGGCAGCTTGTAGATCTCGCGGAACTCGGCATCCTCGGTGAGTGCCGTACCGGTCATGCCGGAGAGCTTGTCATACAGACGGAAGTAGTTCTGCAAGGTGATGGTGGCCAGCGTCTGGTTCTCCTCGCGCACGAGCACGCCCTCTTTGGCCTCGATGGCCTGATGCAGGCCCTCGGAGTAGCGGCGGCCTTCCATGATGCGGCCGGTGAACTCGTCGACGATCTTGACCTCGCCGTTGGTGACCACGTACTGCTTGTCGCGGTGGAACATGTACTGGGCCTTCAGCGCCTGCTGCAGGTGGTTGACCAGCTGACCGGAGAGATCGGCATAGATGTCATCGATACCCAGGCGGCGCTCAATCTTCTTAAGGCCGCGCTCGGTGGCGGCGATAGTGTGCTTGGCCTCGTCCATGACGTAGTCGCCCGTGGGCTCTACGTCCTCGGTGGCGGTGAGCATGTCGTGCGAGACGTCCTCGCCGCGCTCAAGGCCGCGCACGGCACGCGCGAAGTCCTTGTAGGTGCTGGCGGACTTGGTGCCGGCACCCGAGATGATGAGCGGGGTACGTGCCTCGTCGATCAGGATGGAGTCGACCTCGTCGACGATGGCGTAATGGTGGCCGCGCTGCAC
>CAJMPU010000016.1 GCA_905215505.1 uncultured bacterium | reverse complement strand
CGATGGAAATAGCTGAGTGTGAGCATGCGCTGGGCAAGCTCTGCCGGCGTGAGCTCTCCGGTGCTGGCAAGTGTCGACATAGTCTGGTGGTAGAGCAGGCTGTAGGGGAGTCGATCGAGCTCGGGCGGCTCGACCCACTTTTCCTCGCGATAGAGTTGTACGAGCGCGATGCCCTGCAGGAGCTTCCACGGAATGGTCTCGGGCATCATCGTGCGCGGCTCGGGCTCTTCCTCGCGCATGACAAACCACATCTCGGGCGGAAGATCGCGGCGTCCCGTGCGGCCCATTCGCTGCAAAAAGGAGCTGACGGTAAATGGCGCATCGATCTGAAACGCACGCTCCAGGCGGCCGATATCGATACCGAGCTCCAGCGTAGAGGTGGTGACGGTCGTTTGTGCCTGTTCCTCGTCACGCATGAGCTCTTCTGCCGTCTCGCGCAGCGATGCCGAAAGATTGCCGTGGTGGATGAGAAAGCGGTCGGGCTCGTGTCGGCTCTCGCAGTAGCTACGCAGCATGGAGCATACGGCCTCTGCCTCCTCGCGCGAGTTGGCAAAGACCAGGCACTTGCGGCCGCGGGTGTGTTCGAAGATATAGCCCATGCCGGGGTCGGCGTTGTCTGGTGCTGTGTCGGTGGGGTCGAGTATTGCCTGTTCGGGTGCTTGGGGGATATCGACTTCGCCCTCGGGGGCCGAGGAAGTTTGGCGGTCCTTGGGAGCGGCCTTGCCCCGTGCCCGCTCACGACGTTGACGGCGCTCCTCTTGTGTGAGTTGTCCGCTGTGGCGCATGTCTTGGGTGTCGGCCGGCAGTGCCGCGGATGCCGCCGCCTCGATGCGCTCGCACGCAAGCACTTCGGCCTCTTGAGGACCTGTGCCCACGAATCCCCGCTGCTGTGCCTGGGGGCCCGAGTTGTAGAAGTGCTCCATGGAGATGCGCCACACGCGGCGCGGTTCCTCAAAGCGGGGGATAACGCAGTCGCGCCCCGTTCCCTGCGAGAGAAAGGCGCCCGTGCGCTCGGGGTCGCCGATGGTGGCCGAAAGGCCAATGCGGCGGGGCTGCACGCCTGCCATGCGCGAGAGGCGCTCGATAAGACAGAGCGTCTGCCCGCCGCGGTCGCCGCGCATGAGCGAATGGACTTCGTCGATAACCACATAGCGCAGGTCGCAAAACATGCGCGGGATCGCCATGTGCTTATGGATCAGGAGCGCCTCGAGCGACTCGGGCGTAATCTGTAGGATGCCGCTCGGTTTTTTGATGAGTTTGGCCTTGTGTGATTGCGAGACATCGCCATGCCAGTGCCAGACGGGGATATCGGCTTCTTCGCACAGGTCGTTGAGGCGGACGAATTGGTCGTTGATGAGCGCCTTGAGGGGGCCAATGTAGAGGGCGCCCACGCTTGCGGGCGGGTTCTCCCAAAACTCGGTCAGGATGGGAAAGAAGGCTGCCTCGGTTTTGCCGGAAGCCGTGGATGCCGTCAGGAGCACATTATCTTGCGTGTTAAAGATGGCATCAGCTGCTGCAACCTGGATAGAGCGTAGGCTCTCCCAATCGTGGGAGTAGATGAAGTCTTGGATAAACGGGGCGTAGCGGTCAAAGGCGTTCACGGGGCCTCCTTTCAACAACGAATCTCTCAACGCGGCTGGCAACGGCTTGCTGCATTACTGCTTCAACGTTTGCCCAGATAAAACCTGCCAAAATAAACCTGTCCCTTTTTGGTAGGTTAGATGGTGAACTCGGCGAAGTTGCGGTCGCCGCCTGCGGTGCCGGTGTCGCCTGTTGCGGCTGCCGGCGCCAGCGCGTCGCCGCCGACGCTTTGCAGCAGCTCGGCCACATTTGCATCGGGGTTCTGACACAGGATATCGAGCAGCTCGATAAAGTCACGGATGACCTCACGCGGCGTCAAGTGCGTATCGGCTCCCACGCGGCCGAACTCAATCTTGAGAAAGTCCACCAAGTCGTTTTCGGCAAGCGTGGGCGTCCAGCCAAAGTAGCCGGCATGGATCTGCATGAGTTTTTCGATGAGCACCAGTAGCTCCTCGTAGGTGAGTGGCTGCAGGCGGATGATGGGCGCGAGCATGTCCTTAAGGTCTTCGCGCGCAAAGCGGCCCTGAGCGAGTCGGCTGCGCAGGGCCTCGTAGGAGAACACGCCGCGGCGGCGGTCTTCGATGGAGGTTGGCGTGCCACCCATGATCATGCCCAGGTACTGCGCCTTGCCCTGGAGCGTGTCGTTGTACATGGTCAGGATCTTCTCGTAGTTGTATTGGCGCGTGATGGCGTTGGGAATCTTATACAGATTCACGAGCTCGTCGATGAGCACCAGCATGCCCTTGTAGCCGCTGCAAACCAAAAAACGCGCGATGAGTTTGACGTAGTCGTACCAGTCGTCATCGCTGATGATGGTCGAGGAGCCCAGCTCGGCGCGTGCCTCGCTCTTGGTGCGGTATTCGCCGCGAATCCATTTGGTCACGCGGCTCATGGTCTCTTCGTCGCCCCCGGATGCGGCCATGCGATAGCGGCGGAGCATGCGGGTGAAGTCGAAGCCGTGGACCATTTCCTCGAGCGGGGCCAGTTGGGCATTGACGACCGACTCGTCGACGTCGGCGCACGAGGCGACCCAGCGATCAAGAATAAGGTTGAGCGCACCGCCTTCGGGGCGCGTCTTGGTCGATATATTGCGTATGAGCTCGCGGTAGGTGGCAAGGCCCTGCCCCTGCCCGCCCTGCAGACGGCGCTCGGGGGATAAGTCTGCATCGGCGACGACGAATCCCTCGCCCATGGCATGCGTTCGGATGGTTTGGAGCAAAAAGCTCTTGCCGGCGCCGTAGCGACCGACCAGGAAGCGGAAGCTCGCCCCACCGTCGGCGATGAGACTCAGATCGGTGAGCAGGGCGCGGATCTCGACCTCGCGCCCTACGGTAATGTAGGGAAGGCCGATGCGCGGGACCACGCCGCCCTTGAGCGAGTTGAGAATGACGGCAGCGACGCGCTTGGGCACGCGGGGTGCTGCGGATGCGGTATCACTCATGGTCTAGGTATCCTCTCACGTCTGCTTCGTAGTCCTCGATAATCTGCGGCCCTGCCGCGCTAAATTCAATTACGGTGTCGCCCACCAGGTCAAAGAGCGCCTCGTTGATGGTATCGACGAGCATGTCCTCGCTCTGCTCCGATTGCACTACCGCCGATTCCGCCTGTACTGCGTTGTGCTCGAGCAGCGCGCGGAGATAGGCGTCTGCGGCGAGCGCGAGTTCGTTCGTGGCGTCAGCGGGCGCAGCAGCTGCGAACGCGGGCGTCGGCGCGAGAAGCGGTGCCACGACACCAAACTGTTCGGCGGATATGGTCGGCTCGTCGGCCTCGTCCTGCCGAATGGGTGCCGCGACTGGTTCGACAATCGCGTCGGCTACGGGCTCGGCTTCCGGTTGCCCTGAGTCCGTTGCCTCGGCTTCTGCGGACGCGCCATCCTCGCGTTCCTCATCGATCAAAAGCGCTTCGCGCGTTTGCGCAGCGGCGTTCCGAATGTGCCCCAGCTGGCTCAGATCGATATCGATTTTGACGGGCTGGTGTGCGGCGTCCCACGAAAGCCATGCCACAATCTCGTCATCGATAATCTTGGCCAGATATTTGGGGACCTTTTCTTCCTTAAGGGGGTGGGCAGGGTCCAGGGCCAGGCGCAGGCGTTGGTCGCAGGCGCGCATCATTTCACCGAGCTTGCTGCTCTTTTGCCTACTACCATGGATGCGCATGCATTCCCAAAAGCCGTTTTGGCAACGGTAGATATGGATAGGATCCAGGCGGTATTCGCAGTCCTCGTGGCGCTCGGGCGCAAAGAATACGGCCGAGGCAAACATGGTGTAGGGCATGGCCGTCTCCTCCCCAAATAAACTTGCCACGATGCCGGTCTTTCGGTGCGTGTCATAGTAGCGCGCCATGCGGACATACACGGCGCACGCCACGTGGCGCAGATCGCGGTGGTGGCTGCGGTCGAGCCGCGAGCTACTTAGGTTGAACGTGGAGAGGGCGTTGATGGCGGCCATGAGTCGCTCCTCGCGCACCTCATCGGGCGGAAGGGGGAGCGTGGGCTCGGAGGTTTTGCGACGCTTAGGGGTCTGGCCGGACGGTGCCGGTACAAGGTCTCGTGCCGCGCGCCGCAGTTCGATAAGGGCGTTATCGAACATGACGGTTTTAGAGTCGCGAAGCAGCTTGGGGTCGAGCCCGTGGAACACGGCGTAATCTTGCAGCCACACGCGCGCAAACCGGTCGATGCCGGGCTCGAAGGCGCGATAGACATCCCAAAAAGCCTTGATCTTGTTAAAACCATCGAGTGGATTATCTACGCCAATGCCGCAGATCAGCTCATAGAGATACAGAAAGGCAAAGGACGTAGACGTTTCCTCGACGGTTCCGCGGCGCACTTGGGCACGCCAGGTAAAGTAGCCGCGCAGTTGCCGGTCGCTCATGGCGTTGTAGGTGGGAAAGTACGACTTAAAGGTGCCGTTGTAGGGACAGTCGTCCTCAAAGTCGGCCATCAGCAGGCCCTGGCGGTAAAAAAGCTCGGCTTCCGAAAGCCAGCGGCCCGCACCGCCCTTGGGGTCATCCTGCCAGCGCGATATCTCGCGCATTTTACGGTACTGGTCGGGGAGGAAATTCTGCATCTGTCGGCCGGTTTTGAGAATCGGCTCGTCTGCGTAGGTTTCGTTTGAGAAGCGGGCGGACTGATGGGTCCGGGCCTCGGCCATAATGCGCTCGATGAGCATCTTGATGTCCTGGTCGGCCACCGCTCCTCCTCTCGAACGCAGCTACGGTGACCTCATATCATAGCACAGCATCAAACAGATGTTCGAGATACCGCTGCGTTGATAGATTTAGAACAGGAGGGCGTATATGACGGCGATGACGACGGAGGGAAGTATATTGGCCGTGCGGAAGGTCTGAGGACGGATGAGGTTGACGCCGACGCAGAAGATGAGCATGGAGCCTACGAGCGAAAGGCTGTTGAGGGCTGCTGTGGTCATGATGGGGGAGAGCGCGCCGGCAAACAACGTGATCGTCCCCTGGAACACGGCGACGGGCAGGGCGGAGAAGATGCAGCCGCGGCCAAGCGAGGCCGTCATGGTGCAGACGATGATGCAGTCCAGTGCGCCCTTGAGGGCAAGCGTTGACCAGTCGCCGAGCAGGCCGTCCTGGATCGATCCCACAATGGCCATGGCGCCGATGCACACGGTGAGTGAAGTCGAGACAAAAGCGTTGGTGAACTCGTTATCGCCCTCACTGCCAGTCTTGCGCTTGAGCCATTCGCCAAGGTTCTCGATGGAGGCCTCCAAGTTGATGGCCTCGCCGATGAGCGAACCGAGCGCAAATGAGACGATGAGCATGGTGGTACCGGTGGTCGCTAGCGCCTTTCCATCGATGATGAGCATCTTTTGCATGGTGCCGCCCAGGCCGATAAACAGGACGCACAGCCCCGATGCTTTCATGAGCGTGTCTTGGATGCGCGGTGTAATGAAGCGGCCGCCCGCTAATCCCAAAAGACCGCCCGCAACTAAAAGCGCAACGTTGATGATTGTTCCCAAGCCCGGCATGAGCCCTCCTGTATTGATGCCAACGTGGCAATCGTAGCAGAACGAAATGCGAGGCACATCGCGACTCATCTAATACGTTATATAAGTGGTATTAGGAATGATGCGCAGCATTTAAGCCTCAGGTGGTTGTCGGGACATAGGGATAGTAGTCAAAGCGCAGTGTCATAAGCCGCTGTGGGGATTCAATAGCCGCGGCGATGATATTGGCATCGCGGGCACGATCAAACCCTTCGAGTTCGATCTGATACGAGACGTCTTGCATAATGTCCAGACGTCGCCAGGCTAGAAGTGTGTCGCCATCGAATTCCAAGGTCTTGCCTCCGTCTGGGGCAACGGCGTATAAACGCAGTTTAGCGGTGGTTGCAGGGTCGACAACCGTGACCTTTTTAATTTCGTTTCGAGTATTCTTGGCGCCCAACAAGGTGAGCAGTGTTGGGGCCACGACCTCGCCCGATGGCAAAAAGACGACTTCGATGGATTCAGGAAATGCGATGATGGCCGACTTGCGGACGGGCTGATTGGCGGCGGCAACTTCGATGCTTGCAGCATCGATGACCTCTGTGTGGTCGAGGGCGGCAAGCACGCAGCAGTTACCTTCATCGATCTCCTGAGGATCAGCAAGTCCCAGACTGTCCGCGAGCTCGGGATCGTTTGGACCGGTAGCGGGCTCATTCGGTGCTTCGAAAGAAGCTGGGACGCTGTTTGTCGGCGACGGCGTGTCGCCCGCACCTGCTTCTTTGTCCGTGCTCTCTTCTTGTATGGTTGCGTTGATGGGTTCGTCGTTTGAGGGGAGCGTCTTGGCGTCAAGCGCGGAGGGGAGAATTCCGATGGCTCCGGATCCGTTCCACTCCATTTCGAGAAGCGCCGGGTCGGCAAGAATGCGTTGCCTGCTTTGCGCGTGGGCATCGATTTCAATAGGGCCTGCCTCTATCCCTCGTGTAAGGCTGAGTGATCCGGCTGGCTTCTCGAAATGAGCGTCTGTATCTTTGGTGCTGGCGGCGTAGAACAGCAGGGACGTTTCTCCCGCCGCGATGGCATCGGTGCCGGCTTTGGCCAGCCGCAACGATGCCGTGAATGAGAGGGTGGGCTGCGTGTCGTCTGCATTCGCGGCGGCGCAGCCCAGACATATACCGCCTCCTTTCTCGAAAAACGCACCGTCGAAGGCGACCTTCGCTCCGTTCGCCGAGTCATCGACCGAAGCGATATCGATGCGCAACCCCAAATCGCACGGATCGCCATCTGCATCGAGCACAATCGAGCGCCATGTGCAGACGGCGCACCCCGCCTGGGAGCCGTTTGCCTTGTTCGAACGATTGATATCCACGACTATCGAGCCGTCCGTATTACGACGAAGGCATCCCGAGGTTGAGATTGCGGCCTGTGCGAACGAAAAACGCTTGCACGCAATGGCGCTCGACGGATTTGGTGCGGAGCTTAGGGCTGCTGGTAAGGAGTCTGCCATGACGGGAGTCGCCCAAGCGGCGACAGGCGTTCCGGTTGCGAGCGCGCCGCAGAGTGCGACGACGGGCAAAAGGTTCTTCGATGCCATGGGGTCTCCTTAGCTAATTTAGTGCGGCCTGTCCGTGTTTCGTTTCTGGCTGCGTTTGATGTGCAGACCGAGGCCGGCGGTTCCCGCACCTGCTGCCGTGGCGCCTGCTGCCAAGAGCCATCGTCTGTCGTCTGTCTGTGCCAACGGTTCCTTGCAGTTGCCGCGGTCGAGCTCCGAGAGGTCGACCGTCACTTGCGTGGCGGCCTGCGCCTGTTCTTGCTGGGCAAAGGCCATGGCTGGCCCAAACGCTAGGATACTGACGGCGGCCAGGGCGACGGCCTTATGCCGTGTGCGCACCGGGCTCGACCGTCCAGGTGATCGTTGCAACCTGATCGCCTTCGCCGGTTACGCGGAAGATGTCGCGCGTGACGCGGGCGACGTTTCCGCTTGTCTTGAGCTTAATTTTGTCCGTGCCGCCGGCAATGCCCTGGTAGCCCATGTCGAAGGCTGCATTCTTGGAAAGATCGAGGCCCGTCTCCTGCATTGCGGCGCTGGCGTTCTGGAGTGCGCCGTCGGGGCCGACCTTAAAGTCGATGGAATTCTGCGCGGTTCCGGCCTTGGCGTCGGCGGCAATGGTCCAGGTGTTCATGGCGTCGATCTTCATGTTGGTGACATGGATGCCGTAGGCCGAATGATTGTCGATGGTGGTCGCGTCTTCTGAGGGGCCCTGAAGCGTGCCGTCGGCCTTGGCGACGAAGGGAATAACCGTCGGAACTTTGAACTCTACGTTGTCGATCTCGGTCCTGACCATTACTTTCGTGGTTCCAACGCGCCCGGCTGCCAGAGCTGGCGTCGGGGCGGCGCCCATTGCGAGCGCGAGCGCGAGCCCTGCGCCCACGACGAGCGCTCTGGCTCCGTTCATGTTCCTGGTGATGTCCATGGTCGTTCCTTTCTATTCGCCGCGGGCCGTCCCCGCGATGATTGGACGAATGCTGGTGAATTGCGTGCGGTGTCGCGTCGGCCGAAAAAGCTAGTTCTCGGCTTGCTCAACCCGTACCTTGACACGTGTCGGATTGCCGTGGCTGTCGAGGGTCTTGGCATCGAGTGCCTGGATCTCGATGTATGCCTCTCCTTCTTTGATGTCGCCGGCGGGGCACGTCTCGATTGTCTTGCCGGTCTCGACCACACCGGATTCGTACATGGTCTCGTCGTTTTGGATGACGCGGAATCGCTGGGGAAATTTATTGTCTTGGACGTTTTGCACGTTGACGCGCAGCTTGCCGTCCTCCTGTAGCTGAGCGACCGGCGCGACCGAAATCGTCATCATGTTGTCGCGGACGATGGCATCGAGCTCATCTTGGATTTCTTGTCGCGATTTACCCTCTGCCGTCGTGACTGAGGCGCCCGCTTCGGGCACGGGCTGCGACTGCCAGGCGTATAGCCCTACGGCGATGAGGGCGCAGGCGATAGCCAGGCAGACAACGACGAGTTTCTTGCGACGCCCCAGTCCTGCGAGGCGGGGCGGCTTCTTCGCACTCATGCGGCGTCCTTGGTGGTGTAGACACGTGCGAACGTGGACGGGTCCGCTCCAAAGAGCATGTGAAGCATCAGGCGGCGCGAGTAGATGAGCTCGTCAAAGTCGTGAGGGAGCTCGATGTCGTGGATACGCGCGATGTGGTGGGCGAGCGCCGAGAACGACTCGGGGTCGCAGATAACATCGGTGGTGACGTGGTAGACCGCCGTATCGGGGAACGCCTCTTCGTCGAAAGGCAGGAGATAGGGATCGTCGTCGACCTCGATGGCGACGCCGTACTGGGGCCAGTAATATGCCATGGGAACCTCCCTGCTTCTGGGGCCAAAACTTCTATCGGTTTTGGCTGTCGACGCCGACCGTATCAGCCGCTACTTGACCAATTTCTGACCAAATGCTTGACGGATTGACATCTCCGCAGGTAAAAGGTGGAAAAATTACTTCAACTTTTTTCGAGCGACAATCGAGCGGTCGGCGACGGCGGGGCGATATGTGTCAAAAGCATCGTCTGCCGAGGAAGCCTTGCCGTTCGCCGAATTGCACAAACGTAAAAATCGCCAATTATGGAGACGGTCTCGAACACGTCGACGAAACGATGCGGTAACATCTCCCTGCAAACACTGTAGTTAGCTAAAGGGGGAGTTCGCGTGTCTGCAACCATTAAACCCTTCACCGATGAGTTCGAAGAGTATGGCCGCGATGAATCTCGTGCATCGGGCGAAGCATCGAGCATCTCGTTTCCGACAACGGAAGACGAGGTCCGTGCCATTTTGGAAACGCTCCATGCCGAGCGTGTCCCGGTAACGGTTCAGGGCGCCCGAACCGGCCTTGCCGCCGGTGCCGTGCCCCACGGTGGGCATATCCTCAATACTTCCCGTATGAATCGCTACTTGGGCCTTCGCCGCGATGAACAAGGCCAATTTCTGCTGCGCGTGGAGCCGGGCGTTGTGCTCTCGGAGCTGCGCAAGCAGCTGAGCAAGAAGGTACTGCCGACCGCTGGTTGGGACCAGGCATCGCTTGAGGCCTACGAGGAGTTCCAAGAGTCCCCCGAGCAGTTCTTTCCCACCGATCCCACCGAGGCATCTGCCTGTCTGGGTGGCATGGCGGCATGCAACGCCTCCGGCGCCCGCAGCTACGCTTACGGCCCCATGCGCCCGCATATCACGGGACTCCACGTCGCGCTGGCTGATGGCGATTTGCTTGAGCTTCAGCGCGGCGAGGCTTTTGCCCAGGGCCGCCACCTGTCGCTCGTGACGGCAGAGGGTCATACATTCGAGCTTGATCTTCCTGACTACACCATGCCCAAGACCAAAAATGCCTCGGGGTATTTTGTTGCGGACGATATGGACGCCATCGATCTTTTTATCGGTGCGTGCGGCACGCTCGGCGTCATTACCGAGCTCGAGATCGCCCTGCAGGCGGCACCTTCGGTCGTATGGGGTGTGAGTTGCTTTTTCGATAGCGAAGACAAGGCCGTGTCCTTTACCGATTCCGTGCGTCCCGTGCTGTCCCATGCCGCCGCTATTGAGTATTTCGATGCTGGCGCCCTGGATATCCTGCGTCGCCAGCGCGAGCAGTCGACAGCGTTTGCCTCGCTGCCGGCGCTCGACGACGAGGCAAAGGTCTGTGTCTACGTGGAGCTCGACTGCGATGACGAGGCGCAGGCGACCGAGGAGCTGTACCACCTTGGATGGGTGCTGGAGTTTGCGGGCGGCCGCGACGATGCGACATGGGTCGCCCGCACCGAAGTCGATCGCGAGTGCCAGCGGTTCTTCCGCCACGCGGTGCCCGAGAGCGTCAACATGCTCATTGACGAGCGTCGCCGCACCGACCCCACCATTACCAAGCTGGGATCGGATATGTCGGTGCCCAATGCACGCCTTGCAGATGTCATGGCCCTCTATCGCCGCACGCTGGCCGAAAGCGGGCTTGAGTCTGCTGCCTGGGGACACATCGGGAACAACCATCTGCATGTGAACATCCTGCCGCGCGATGCGCAAGACTACCGTCGTGGTGGAGAGCTCTTTGCCCAGTGGGCTTCCGAGGTCACGGCCATGGGCGGTGCCGTTTCTGCCGAACACGGCGTCGGCAAGATCAAGGCGGGCTTCTTGGAGACGATGTACGGCCACGAGGCCATGGTCGAGTCGGCGCGTCTCAAACTCCAGCTTGATCCTGCCGGCCAGTTGGGTCGCGGCAACCTGTTTACGGAGAAGCTCTTGGATGAACTCGTCCAGAAAGGGGGCGCGTGAAGATGAGTGATTTCCATATGGTGGTGTGCGTCAAGGCGGTGCCCGGAAGCACCGAGGTCAAGATGGACCCCAAGACCAATACTATCGTGCGTGATGGCAAGCAGGCGGTCATTAATCCCTTCGATGCGAGCGCTTTGGAATGTGCGCTAGCGCTGAAGGACGACTTTATCGGCTTTGGCATGGACGTGCGTGTGACGGTGGTGTCGATGGGCATCCCCGCGACCGAATCGCTGCTGCGCGACTGCATCGCCCGCGGTGCCGACGACGCGCTGCTGCTGACCGACCGAGCCTTTGCGGGCGCCGATACCCTAGCCACCACCTATGCCCTCAAATGCGGCATCGAGGCACTCGATGAGGACTTTGACCTGCTCATCTGCGGCAAGATGGCAGTGGACGGCGATACGGCCCAGATCGGCCCCGAGCTGGCCGGCGCCTTTGGGGTCCCCTGCGTGACCGACGTGAGCTGTGTGCAGAGCGCGGGATTTACGACGTATGGCTCGCTGGCGCTCGTCCACGGCTGCGATGCCGGCGAGGAGACGGTGTACCTGGAGATGCCGTGTGCGATGACGACCGCCAAGGAGATTGGCCAGCTGCGCATGCCGAGTATTGCCGGTATTCGCGCGGCCGAGGATGCAGACGTGCGCGTGGCCAGCGCTGCCGACGTAAACGCCGATCCCTCGCGTTGCGGCCTTGCCGGATCACCGACGCAGGTCGTGCGCTCGTTTGTGCCCGACCGTGACCAAACGTGCGAGGCCGTTGAGGGAACGGCGTCCGAGCAGGCGGTAAAACTTGCCAAGATTATCGAGGGGATGGCATAGATGAGCGGGCTGATTATCGATAGCGAAGCCTGTATCGGCTGCGGTCGCTGCGTTCGCGCCTGCGCCTCGGGCGGCATTGTGGTGGAGGGTGAGCGCCCCAATCGCTGTGCCCGCGTAACCGACGGCTGTATCCTGTGCGGTGGGTGCGTCGACGCCTGCCCCGTCAACGCCATCTCGATTGAGCGCGACGAGGCCGCCGGCGCGGCAGACCTTGACGCATATCGAGACATCTGGATCTTCGTGCAAACTGACAAGCACGATGCCGTGGCATCCGTGGCCTTCGAGCTCATGGGCAAGGGGCGCGAGCTTGCCGATGCCCGCGGCTGCCGTCTGGTGGCACTGGTCGGCATGAGCCCCGAGGGCTCACTCGGGGACCTGGAGCATCTGATTTGCGCCGGTGCGGACGAAGTTCTGGTCTGTCGTGACGAGCGCCTGCGTCAGAACGACGCGGAGGTCTATGCTCGCCTGATCTACGATTTGGTGGCCGAGCGCAAGCCCGATGCCATTCTGTACGGCGCGACCGCCTTTGGTCGCGAGCTGGCGCCCGGTGTGGCCGTGCGCTTGCAGACGGGTCTTACGGCCGATTGCACGGTGCTTTCTATGGATACGGAGACGGGTCTGCTGCAGCAGACGCGCCCGGCGTTTGGCGGCAACCTGATGGCCACCATTATCTGCCCCAACCACCGTCCTCAGATGGCAACGGTGCGCCCCGGCATCTTTAAGGCGCCCGAGTTTGACTATAGCCGCTCCGGCACGATTACCCAGGTAGTGCTTGCGGATGACGTTAAGGCCCGCGTCGAGATCTCGATTCCCGCCGAGGAGTGGGGACAGCAGGCCTCAATTGCCGATGCCGAGCGTCTGGTCGTGGTGGGCCGCGGCATTGGCTCGAAGAAAAACCTACCGCTGATGCGAAAGCTTGCCGAGGCTCTGGGAGCCGAGCTTGGTTGCACGCGACCTGTCGTGGAGGCCGGCTGGTTGGAGTATCGCCATCAGATTGGCCAGACCGGCGTATCGGTTTCGCCCAAGCTTCTCGTGAGTATCGGTGTTTCGGGCGCCATCCAGCATCTTGCCGGCATCGGTGGGGCGGAGTGCATTATCGCCATTAACGAGGACCCGGATGCCCCCATTTTCGGTGCTGCCCAGTACAAGGTTGTTGGGGACGCCGTCGAGGTCGTCGAGGAGCTGCTGGCCCAGCTTGAGCGCTAGGCGCGCGCCAGCCAGTCGCGCATCTCGTCCTTTAGGCGGCTCCAGGCTGCTTGCGTGGCGGGGTCGGTAAAGGGTCGCGTAATGCCAAAGGGCGCGTCGAGCAGGCGGTAGATATCGCCCTGCTCGCGCGCCAGCGCGCGGCTCGCTGGATAGACGAGCTCAAACATAAAGCAGATGAGTCCCACCAGGTAGTCCGCCGGCTCGTTGCGCTCGTCGCGCGCGACGCACCGATGCTCGTCAAAGGCGGCAAGCGTCGGTACCGAGAAGCGACTGGCTAGAAACGCGTCCTCATCCACCTTGAGGATGGTATCGACGGTGCTGTCGGCGATGGTGCGCATAATGTCGATCTTGTCGCCATCGCGCACGATATCGCAGAAGCTTCGCGTGCGCACGTCGAGCTGCGCGGGTAGACGGAAATCGCTGTGATAGGCAATGCTCGCTCGGATGAGCTCATCTTCTGCCGGGTCATCGATAAAGTCGCGGATGCTCGTTACGGCGGGTGCATCGGCGGGATTCTCGCCAAAGAGGACCTCGATGCCCAGCGCCGCATGGCTCATGCTCTCGGCGTCCTTAAAGGTGTCCCAGCGTCGCAGCTGCCCAAAGCGGCCCATATCGTGCAGCAGGCCGCAAAGCCATGCTAGGTCAATATCTTCTGACGACCAGCCCTGCTCGCGCGCTACGGCATCGCATGCCTCGGCCACGTGGTACGTATGCTCGATTTTGAGCGCGATGCGTGGGTTAGTGGCGTCGTAGGCATCGGTGTAGCTTTTGAAGGCCGCGCGCGCCCGGTCTCGATCGATAGCTGTCATAATGACTTCCTAAAAAGTTGTGTCTTTCGATCCGGTGGCAATTGTAGGTGAACTCGGTTGCTGTCGGATGATGATTCTGCCGTGTCGCTACATGCGGCTCGGAGACCTTGTCAGGATGAGAAGCGTATGGTGCTCAAAATCGTTAGAACCGTCTGGCCAGTGATGCTTACCTATGTTGCAATAGGCGCGCCGTGCGGAATGATCATGGGGCAGACGGGAATGGAACCCTGGATGGTTTTTGCCCTGAGCAGCACGTTCGTGACGGGCAGCGGGCAGTTTATGATCTGCAATCTGTGGCTGGCAGGTGTGCCTGCGGCGTCGATCGTCGCGAGCGTCGCCGCAATCTCCTCGCGCTTTGCGCTTTACTCGGCATCGATCGCTCCGCATCTGACGGGTGCCTCGAAGCGTCAGACGCTGGCTGTTGCCGCGACACTTACCGAGGAGGCATATGGCATCTCGCTTGCCAAGTTGGTTGAAGGGGAGGATTGGGGCCCGCGCGAGTCCTTTGTGCTCAACGTGATCCTTATCGCAACATGGGGCGTATCGTGTACGATGGGCGCCATCGTCGGCGCCGTTGTCGATGTTCCCACCGCCATTGCAGCCTTTATCTGCACCTCGCTCTTTATCTGCCTGCTCTTTTCGCAGCGGCTGTCGCGCGGCAACGTTGTCGCGGCGGTTTCGGGCGCGGTGTCCGTCGCCGTATGCAAGTTCTTGGGCCTCGTGAATATTGCCGTGCCGGCAAGCGTCGTGGTCGGCATTACCATTGCGCTGGCGTGCGATGCTGTATTTGACGGAAGAGGTGCCCGCGATGCCCGTTAACGAGTTCTTGGTTCTGTGGCTGTCGTCGTGGGCTGCTATCGCGTTCTTTCGCATCGCGCCGGCGTTCGCCTTGCGCGGGCGGACCCTGTCGCCCCGCATTACCGAGGCCCTGGGCTATATCCCGCCCGCCGCCTTTGCCGCGCTGGTCGCCAACGACTTGGTGAGTCCCGGCGCGTTCGACGCGGGGCTCTGGCCTGCCTTGGTTCCCTGGATTGCGGCCGCCGGCGTCGTGGTCGTGGCGGTCAAGACAAAATCGATGCTGTGGTGCTGCGTCTCGGGCATCGTACTCTATATCGTTTTGAGCCTTATATAGGGGTGGCGTCGCGGGCGCCGAATCTCGTTCCATCCCAACTTGTCGAATTTTTCACCGAGCTGGTCTATTTCTTCTGGTACCATGGTCAAACTTTACTGTAGCAAAGCGTGACGTGGGCTTTTGTACCCCGTCAGCGGAAATGGGGGTTTCATGGCACAGGAAGCGAACGCCAACGAGCAAAAGAAATTCAAGGTCCCGCGCATCCCGGGCGACATCATGATCTATCCGATGATCGTCGGTCTTTTGCTCAACACCTTCTGCCCGCAGGTTTTTGAGATCGGTGGCTTCTTTACGGCTGCCTGCCGCGGTGGCTCCAATACCATCGTCGCTGCGATCCTACTCTTCGTGGGTGCCGGCATCAGCTTTAAGTCCACGCCGGGCGCTATCAAGACCGGCATCGTCGTGCTGATCCCCAAACTGGTCGTCGCAGCGGCTCTCGGCCTGGGCGTGGCATATTTCTTTAACGACAACTTCCTGGGTCTGAGTTCCGTGTCTATCATCGGCGGCATCACGTTTTGCAACATGGCGCTCTATACGGGCATCATGGGCGAGTTCGGCGATGAGTCCGAGCAGGGCGCCGTCGGTATCCTGTTCTTTACGGCCGGCCCCGCCGTCACGATGATCATCCTCGGTGTCTCGGGTCTCGCCAACATTCCCATTGGCACCATTATCGGCTCCATCTTGCCACTCGTTATTGGCATGGTTCTGGGCAACCTGTTCCCGTTTATCAAGAACCTGCTGGTTCCCGGTGCCAATCCCGCGATTGCCGTCATCGGATTTCAGCTCGGTGCGTCCATGAGCCTGTCGAGCTTTATCACCGGCGGTATTTCCGGCATCTTGCTGGGCCTTGTCACGCTGTTTGTCGTCGGTCCCATCACCTTTGCGTTTGAGCGTCTGTGCGGCGGCAATGGCAAGGCCGCTGTGGCTTGCTCCACCATTGCCGGCACGGCTATGACCACACCGGTTGCCCTCGCCGAGGTCGCACCGCGCTACGCCGAGCTTGCGCCCACCGCGTACGCTCAGATCGCCACCGCCGTTATCATCACGGCGATCATGGCTCCGATTCTGACTGGCTGGGTCGACAAGAAGTTCTGCCAAGGCAAGGAGGATCTGTCGCCTGTCGGTGTCGAGGCCATCGAGGAGGCTGTCGCGACTGACATCGATGGCGAGTAGCAATCGATACCCATCAATGATGCCGGCGTGTGCAATTCGCGCCGTATGGGCGCCCGAACAGAAACTGTTTTGCAGTGATGTTCGGGCGCTCTGCTATTATCCCCTTTACCCCTGCGGAGTAAAGGGGTGTTTATTGCCCTGATTCGAATTGGGCGATTCTGACCACTTGGATATTGAAGGGATGGCGCTAGTGGTTAAGGCACTCAAGATTGAGATATTCGTGCTATGCATGATTGTTCTTATCGGGCTTGCCGTACGAAGCCGTCGCTCCCTGTTCTCGAGCACCCAGCAGCTTTTGTTTAGCATGCTGGGCTACACGTCTGCTGCGTACATATTATTCGATATGATCTGGACGCTTTCGGACGGTATGGACGGCACGTTGGGCATTGCTGCCAACTGGATTTCCAACGCGGTTTCGTTTTCGCTCTTTGCTATCGCGTGTCTCATTTGGTTTATCTATTCCGAGACGGTGCAGGGTTCTCGCCTTTTGACCTCGCGCTATAAGGTGGTGCTTGTAGCGTTGCCTACGGCTCTGGTGGTCGTGCTGGCGTTTACCAGTTACTGGACGCACGCCCTGTTCTATATCGATTCGCAGGGCGTGTATCGTCGCGGCTTTGCCTATATGATCCAGCCCATCGTCAGCTACTGTTACGTTATACATACGTCCCTACATGCGTTTGTGCAATCTCGCAGGGTCGAGAGCCTGCAGACGAAGGCCATCTATCGAACCTTGGCATTTTTCGCCATTCCGGCCCTGGTGGGCGGTACCTTTCAGGTCTTTTATTCGGGTCCCTGCCTTAGTGTCGGCATCATGTTAAGTATGTTGCAGCTTTACATTGTTTGTCAGGAGCAGCTGATCTCGACCGACCCGTTAACCGGTCTCAACAATCGCAACCGCTTTGAGACCTATATGCTGTCGCTCTTCTCAAATGTGGATCAGGCCGAAGATGTATATCTGCTTATGATGGACGCCGACGGCTTTAAGCAGATTAACGATCGCTATGGGCATGTGGAGGGCGACCACGCTCTTCAGGTCATATCCGCTGCGCTCAAAGAAGTCTGCTCGGCGTCTGGCGGCTTTATCGCACGTTATGGTGGCGATGAGTTCGTGGTGCTCCAAAAGGCAGTGGCGGAACAGGATATCATGCATCTGTGCGCGACAATCAACGATGAGCTCGCGCGCGCCGAGGTTCCGTATCTGTTGCGGATGTCCATCGGCTACGCACGGGTTGGTGATGGCGTCGATACCTGGCAAGACTTGCTTCGTGCTGCCGACGCGGAGCTCTACCGCGTAAAGCGCGAGAAGAAGAAAGCCGGCGTTCAGATACGCTAGGAAAAGGGGCACACGACCGTTGCGATGGTCGTGCGCTCCTTTTGCGTTTGTGGGGGCCACCGGTCATAATGCCCAGGCGCGGTGCGGCAAGACGGGCGTCTGCCGCCGCGACTCGGTGCGAAATCAACGAGAACCAGTGCATTCCATTAAGCTAAAGTGTGTGAAGGTTCTCCCTAAAAAGGTGAGCTCTCTAGGCTTTTTTGGGTTTGTTGACGATGATGATGCCGCTGCAGACCAAGAGCAGGGCAACGATGACAGTAACGGGGCTCGTGCCGGCGCCCTCGCCAAGCAGCAGTGCGCTCAGCAGTACGCCAAAGACCGGGTTCATAAATCCAAAGACCGAGACGCGGCTGACGGGGTTGACGGCAAGCAGGCGCGACCACAGCGAGTAGGCGACCGCGGAGATAAGCGCCATGTAGATGATGAGCACGATGGCGGGGACAATCGCTGTGGGGGAGAGCGCGCCACCCATCAAAAAGCCGATGGCGGTGAGGACCAGGCCGCCGACCAAGAACTGCCACCCGGCAAGCAAGACGCCGTCGTGCTTGCGCGAGAAGATGCCGATCAGGCAGGTCGAAAGAGCACCCGCGACAGTGGAGGCTAGGATAAAGCCCTCGCCATCGAGCCTGAAGCCAAAGGTGCCATCTGCGCCCGAGAGGTTGACGAGCGCGACGCCGGCAAAGCCCAGCGCACAGCCAAGCACCTTGGCCGTATTGAGCTTCTCGGTGTGAAATGCCAGGGCGGCAAAGAGGATTGCGAGGAAGTTGGCGCTGGCCTCGATGATGGAGCTCGACATGGCGCTGGCGTGCGAGAGGCCCAGATAGAAAAAGAAGTACTGCCCGATAGTCTGGAAGAGCGACAAGACAAAGATGGGCTTGATGTCGCGAGCCTGCGGAATGAGGGGGCGGCGTTGGGCCGCACTCATCCCAACGATAACCAGGGCGCCGGCAAGCGTGAAGCGCAAGCCCGCAAAGAGCAGCTGCGAGGCGCTATCGTGCGCCGGGATACCAAAGAGTGCGTAGCCGATCTTGATGCAGGGAAAGGCCGATCCCCAGAGCGCGCAACAAACAAGACAGCCCAGGATGAGTCCGGGCAGGGTGGCGAGATACGGCTTGCGGCTTTCCATGATGTCCTTCCTACATGCGCGAAGCAAAAAAGAACCCGCCACCGGATGTGTCGGTGGCGGGTGTTGTTACCCGGGGGGGGGTAACGAATTGGTACAATAGCATATCACATTTTAAGCTCCTGACCTGCTGTGATGGTCGGGAGCTATTTTTATTTCGAGTAGTTGGGCAACCTCGGGGCAACCTATGTCGCGGCTATCGTGTGAGTAACCCTAGCGTTATCAATGGCGGGGGGCGGCTTTCCACGCTTTCAACGGGCTTTAAGGGCTTCGGAACCCCGCCCGCGCCTGTTGGAAGGGTGGAAAGGTGCCCCCCGCTGTTGTTAACGCGGCTCGGGCATGGTTTTGTCTGGCTTCGTTGGCTCTTGAAAAAAGTCAAAAATCTTGGCTAAATCTGTTGCCTTAAGTAGTTCAACCTATTATTATTCTTTTTGACATAAGGGCTAACCTATTAGCCCAGAATGAAAGGAGTGATTATGTCATCCACATCCGTAACCCGTCCCGTCAAGTTTCGCCGTGAAGTGAGTTATACGTCTTTGTACGTCTTTTCGCTTGCCGCTGCCCCAATCACAGAAACGCTCGATGCCCCGAGTATTGCAACGGCTGTTGTGTATGCTCTCGACCGTATGCGTAACGTTTTTTCTGTTGTCGATTGGTTCGAGCTTTCTAAAGATAAGTATCGGGCGCTTCTAGGTATTCCTGAATGGCTTCCGTGTGGCGCTCGCTTCGCCACTTCGCTAACGCTTTCCTCGCAGGATGATAGCTTTCTTTCCGATTTTGTTTCGGCTATTACCCCAGATTTCACTGCCTTGAAAAAACGCGCACCTTACCGCCCTTTCGCTATCGCCTTGCTTTTCCGCGCGGTTATCGCCGACGAACTGGGTAAGCTGCCCTATAAGGTCGCTGGTGGGGACGTTCTGCCAGCCGATGCCCCCGCTGCATACGACCCGACCGAACTACTGTCGGGTAGTGTGTGCTGCGTGCCCTCCGAGACAGACCGTATCGTCAACCGTATGGCGCTCGATAATGAGGATTTCGACCCCAGCATTTTCGATGACCTGTATCCTAACGGCACCAATGCCGAGGATAGCGAGATGTTCTGATGAGCTGCCGTCCCGTAACGCTCTCTATGGCCAATTTCCGTTTTGCTAGGCACTTCGAGGGCGACCATGCCGAACGTCTCTCTGGTCAACGAGAACCGTTCCCCGCCGATGATATAGCCGAACCTAATTACGAGGTCTACGCGTTCTCGCTCTGCCGCCGCCCGCGCGTACGCTATGGGCTTATTCCGATACCCGTAGGTAGGACTGTCCACCACTTGCGCGAGCCGAAAGACAGAAATGGTATTTTCGTTCGCTCGGGCTATAGCGTGCGCCTAGCATATGTAGATGACCCAGAAGACCCCGAGGACGGGGAGTTTGTGTCGGGGTGCTACGCCCGCGTCCTGCATATTCGCCGCTGGCTTTTGATTCCGCTTCTCCTGATTCCGCTGCTCCTGTGCTTTTCTCTCTGCGGCTCTGGTTCTAGCCCTGTCGCGTTCCTCGATGGGCAGACCCAAATATCTGGCACGCCCTCTAAGCCCGTTCTTACGACCTCCTATGCGAGTTATTCTGCTACGCCTGACACCACGTGGCGGTCGGGTGAGACACGGCAGGATATGACACTGCTGCTCCCCGCCACCTGCACCGTGGACGGGAAAGAGGGGGCTAATCCCGTGCTGTCCTCGCCGTCCATAGCGGTAGACCTCAATGCTGACGGGGTGTTTTCTGACGATGAAGTTCTCTATAACGCCCCTGATAAAACGGGCTTCGGCGAGTTTTTGCGCCCTGGGACTGCGGTCGAGCATATCGACCTTACCGAACCGCTCAACGCAGGGGAGTACAGCGCCCGCACGGTATGGCGCTCCGTTCTGCAAGACGGTAAGACCCCAGCGGGAGCTGCTACCTTCGACTGGCACCTTACAGTTAGGTGATTCGTGTGCTTTCGACCACTTTCTCGAAAGCGCCTAATCATAGTAAGCCCCGCGTGCGTGCGGGGGAAACGTCTCTGGAAGGAGATAAACATGTTCGGAAAGAAATCTATCATGGCCGCTACCGCCGCCCTCGCGGTCGCCGCCGCCCTCGGCTCGCCGCTGGGTGCCTACGCCGATGCCGTGGCATATCCAGCAACCCAGTCCGAGGTGCAATCCGAGACAGCCAAGGACGATACCCTGAAAGAGCAGGCAAACGCCAATGTTGCCGCACAGCTCGACAGCACGGGAGGTACTTGGTCTGACGGAAAGACCACCAGAGCAAACGGTACCTATGTGGTGACCATCCCCACGCAGGTGGGTTATAAGAACGTGCCCGTGGGCAAGGTCGATTTGACCGCCCCCTACGATGTGAACGTCAAGGGCGTTATCGGCTTGGGTGACACCATCACCTGCACCGCCACCTACGACAAGGCCATGAATGGCGCTTTGCAGGGCGCGGACGGCGGTCTGCTCGGCGGCGTTGGCCCCTATGAAAAGTCTGACGGCGGTGAGCTCAATATCGCTCTCGATCAGGGCAAGACCACTTGGAGCGCCGCAGAGGTCTCTAAGTTCAAAGAGGACGGCAAGACCGTTGTCGGCACCACTGGCACCGACAGCGTTCACTTCACTGGCTCCGTTCGCTCCGCTTCGCAGTTCGTTAATAGCATCTCTTATCACTTCTCGACTGCTCGCGCCAATATCGGGGCTGCGTTGGATAAGGTTCACAGCGCCCCCGGCGACAATCATTAACCCAATTCCTAGCGAAAGGACTATTTATCATGGCTTACAAGCTCGACCTGAACGGTCACCGTTTCTTCCTCGCGGGCAACTCCATCGCCTACGAATATGACCGCGCCACTAACCAGCGTACCGACAAAATTGAGGGGGTTCGTTTTGATGTGGTAGACCTCCAAAATGGCTACGAGCACCTGAACGTTTTAGTGGCTGGCGCTCCCACCCTTTTGTTCGACCCCGATAATGACGAGATTCCCACGGGTACCGAGGTGGTCTTTACCAACCTCAACGCCCGCCCCTATGTCGGTCGTAACGGTCGTATCGCCGTCACCGCGTCCGCTGATGCCTGCCGACTGGCGAACCAGCCGCGCGGCAAGGAGTAACAGCCCCTGCCGCTGCCGACCCAGCTGCCGCCCCGTGTCCCAACGCCAATCGAGCGCGGGGCGGCTCTTTTCTGACAACCGAACCGATTACGATAGGAGCCGTTACTTATGGCTTATTTTATTCAACTAGTCCGAGGGATAGTAGCAAAAGCGCGTTTTAGCGCCGATTCGTTTGCTGACTTCCGCGACCGCCACCCCGCCATAGCTCGCGACCTCGGCGCATTCGTCCTCGTTCTCATTCTTGCCGCCGTCATTTGGGTGCTGTCGGCTGCTTCGGGTAACCCCAGCTCGTTCGGCTACTAGGGGGTGCGCCATGCCCAAGCCCCTGCGCGTGTTCTTCGTCTCGGTGGCGGTGCTGTACACCCTCGTCCTAGGCTGGCTCGTTTTCGAGACTGCCCGTATCGCCGCCGCCGTCCCCCCAGCCCTACCGCCGTTCGAGTGCTGCACCCCGTACCTTAGGGGTAGCGCCGCCGTCCCGCTCAACGCCAAGGAGTTCGATAGGTTCGACCTTTCAGACGGCTCGGCGCTCTCCCTGCGTCTGGTGCCGTCCGATGGTGCCGCCCCCGCCCTGCTCTTTGCCGTCCTTTCCTCGCCCGATGCCGCCACGCTCACCGTCAACTCGGCTTCGCTCGGCTCCCGTTCCGTTCTGGGGTCGTTCGCGGGTCACGGTGCCGAGGTCGGCTATGACGGCTCTACCGCCGCCCTCTGGACTTGCTTCGAGGTTGCGCCGCCCCTGCGTGACGGCTCGGCGCTCTCCGTCTCCGTAACCGCCGTGAACTCTGACGGCTCCCGTTCCGTTTTCTCTCGTAAGGGGGTTCCCTCCCATGCTCTCTGATGCCCTCCGTTCCCTGCCTGTGTTCGAGAAAGCCCGAAAGCGTCTCGATGCCCGCGATACCGAGTTGCTTAGAAAGGGCGTTGACGTTTCCCTGACCTCGCCCGCGCCCTCGGGTTCGTTCAAGGTCATTTTCGTCCTCTTCTCGGCTGGGCTGTCATTCGTTCTCGGCTTTAACCTGCTCATGCTCTGCGAGCGCTCGCTTTTCACCCTGCCGCTGCTGCTCCCCGCCGTGGCGCTGCTGGCGCTCTCGCTCTGGCTCGTCCTGTATGTCGCGCTGTTCGGCTCCCGCTTCGTGCCGTGCGGCTCGACCGTTCGCAACCTCGAACGGTTCCTTTATGCGAACAAGCTCTATGTCTCGCATGAGGACACGTTGTCGAACGGCACCAAGCGCGAGCGTATTGACTCCTCGCTCCGTCTCTGCGTCCTCGTGAGCGGCAACCTGCTGACCGTCCGAGCCTTTGACGATGGGAACGGCTATACCTCCAAGCTCTCCAAACTTGAGGACATGGGGCTTTGCTCCGTGATAGGTCGCCCGCTCGATTCCAAGTCGGCTGGCGTTGGCGCTACCGACTACGTTTTCCGTCTGCGCGATGATGTGCGTTTGCAGGCTGTTCCCCGCCTGCTGTCCTCCGAGCCTACGGGTCGGCTCGATTCCGTCCCACTCACTGGCGAGCTGTCGTGGAACTTCGCCCACCTGCCCCATATGCTCATAGCTGGTGGCACTGGCGGCGGTAAGTCTACCTTCCTCTACTACCTCATAGCCGAGTTCATGCGGCTGGGCAATTCCAACGGCTTTGCGGGTGAGGTCTATATCTGCGACCCCAAGAACGCCGAGCTTGCGTCGCTCTCGCATGTCATAGGCTCCGACCGCGTTGGCGTATCGCCCGCCCAGATTGCCAAGGTCGTGCGCCTTTGCAGGGAGGAAATGGATAGGCGATACGCGTACATGAGCGACCCCGAGCGTTTCCGTTTCGGTGCCAACGCCTTTACCTACGGGCTTAACCCCGTGTTCCTGATATTTGACGAGGTGGCGGCGTTCAAGGCTGCGGCTGACAAAAAGACCTTTACCGAGGTCTGGGACAACCTGACCCAGCTGGTGCTGAAAGCCCGCGCTGCCAATGTGTTCGTTATCCTCGCCATGCAGCAGCCCCGCGCCGATACCATATCGACCGACATACGCGACAACTTGGGCGCTCGCGTGTCCCTGGGTTCGCTCTCGGACGAGGGGTACCGCATGACGTTCGGCGGCTCGTTCGACTTCCTACCCATCGAGGAACGCGGCACGGGTTATATCATGCTCGACGGCTGGGACGATCCTAAGCCCTTTAAAGCCCCGTTCGCGGACTGCTCGAAGGTTGACTACCCTAAAGAGCTGAAACGGCTTTATATCGCCGCTCAACGCCGTAACGGGGTATCTGCGGACAACGCCGAGAAGGAAGAAAGCGCCGAAAGTGTGACGGATTAGGAAGTAAAGCCCCTGCCGCTGGGCGAACGCTCGGGGCGGGAAAGGGGGCGGCGGGCGCGGAGCGCCCAGCCGAGCGGAGCGACCCCCCCCGCCCCGAGCGGGCGCACGGCGGCTTACTTTACTTGATTTATAGGTCATCATCTTTCCGCAGAAGTTCGCCCGTTTTGGCGATTTTCGCTGGTGAAACCCAGTTTTCCGCGGATGTGCCGAAGGTGGTATGTACCAGTGCGGCTCGAATGGGTCAAGACCATCGAGACACCCGCAACGATTGAGGTTTGGGAGTATTCCGCGCCCGCTGGGCGCATGTATCCCGAGAACTGTCGCGATGATGATTCGGAAGATGAAAGCGAACGCGGGCGTAAGCCCGAAGCAGCCGCTTACTACGATGCCGCGAGACGTCGGCAAAGGCACTACAAGGGTGTTCGTTGGGAGATAGCCCGCCTTATCGACTGCAATTTCGATGATGCTACGAAGTTCCTCACGCTCACGTTCGCCGATAACGTATCAGATATTAAATACTGCAACCGCGAGTTCTCCAAATTCGTTAGGCGTTTGAATAGGCGCGTCTATAAGTCCGATGTTATGCAGGTGCGCTATCTTGCGGTATGGGAAGCCCAGAAGCGCGGCGCTATCCACTACCACGTGGTTCTGTTCGGGTTTCCGTATATCAGGCTTTCCGAGCTTCGCGAGGTGTGGGGGCATGGTTTCGTCAAGATAAACCGTGTCGATGTCGACCAACGGCAAAACGTGGGGCGCTATATCTCCAAGTATTTCAGCAAGGACGTTGACGAGGGTTCCTACAAGCAGAAGAAGTTCTTCCGTTCGCAGAACCTGATACAGCCTATCGAGGAACGCTTTACGACTACTGAACGGCTCTCGTTCGATGGTTTCGATGTTTCCTTTACGAAAGAGTACGAACAGCAGGTGCCGAACTTCGGCGATGCGGGCGGCTATGCCCCTCGCACGGTTCGCTACACCAAGATATGCAAGGAACTAGGTAAGGAGTGTGTTGGCAATGGCAACATGTGTGATGGTCGATAAGGCTGACGTTCAGGCGCTGGGTTTCAGCGCGTCCAAGTCTGCTGACATTATCAGGGCTGCTAAAGCTCTCATGGTTTCCAAGGGGTTCGGGTTCTACGGCTCCCGCAAGGTCGGGCGCGTCCCCGCGTCCGCTGTCGCCGAGATAATCGGCGTTTACCCCGTGGGGGCGAACGATGCCAAGGTGAGTAACGTCTACCGCGATGCCGCGTTCTCGGCTCCTTCGGACGGATAATCTCCTCGCCATCGGTTGGTTTTCAAAAGATTTTAAAATCTGGGCAACAGCACTTGCCCTAAGTATTTCAATCGACTATTATTCTTTTTGACATAAGGGCTAACCTATTAGCCCAGAATGAAAGGAGTAATCATGTCTGTATCGCAGTACCCCGTCCCAGATGGAATCAGAAACTTCAAGCGCGGATTCTTCGTTGACGATATGGGTGGCAGCGTATTTATCGAATGCTTTCAGTTCGGTCAAGTCATTGTCGCTCTGGCACATGGCGACCGCTTAGTTAAATTGGAGGTCAAGACCGTTGAGCTGGAAGGTCAAGTGCTCCCCGCGAACCTTCTCGGCTATGGCAGGATAGACGGCTGCTGCTGTTGGTGTTCCCTGTTGCTCGACCATAACCTGTATCTAGGCAAGAGCCCGAGCGAGCTTAATCTGACGTTTGAGGGCTTGGCGATAGTGTCAGATGATGAGGACGAGTAGCACGTAGCTCTCAGCCCCTGACCTGCGAATACGGGTCGGGGGCTTTGTTTTTAGCAACAGATAGGAAAGGACTGGTAGCCTATGACTGGTTGTACGATGGTCAATAAGACCGATATTATCGGCGTTGACCCCGTGGGGGCGAACGATGCCCAAGGTGAGTAACGTGTACCGCGATGCGCGTAACGGCTCGTGGTATTTCGTGGCTAACCTCGGCACCGATGCCGAGGGCAAGCGCGTACGCCACTGGGGGCGCGGCTACAAGACCCAGAAGGACGCGAAAGCCGCCTACGATGCGTATATGGCTGACTTCTCCAAGACCGCCGTAAAGGTCAACTCGACAATGAGTTTCGGCGAGTTCTTCTGCACGTACTGGGTTCCAGACTACAAGGCTAGAACCCGTGAAAGCACGTTCGCCGTGCGTTCCCAGATGGCGCGAAAGCGTTTCGCGCGTTGGGATCGCTGTCGGCTGCGCGACATTGACGCGCCCGCCCTTAAACGTTGGCAGAATGAGCTTGTTTCTGCTTACTCGCCCGCCTATGCGCGTTCCGTTTACGGGTATTTCGCTATGGTTCTGGACATGGCGGTTAAAATCGGGCTGTTGCAGCGCAACCCCGCCCGCACTGTCGGCAACGTCCCGAAAGCCCGCAGGGAAGTCGATTTCTGGACGCGTGACGAGTTTGAGCGGGTGGCGGCTACGTTCGACACGAACGAGTATTACGGGCTTCATGGCTTCACGTGCCTGTGGCTGCTGTACATGACGGGGCTTCGGCTCGGTGAAGCCCAAGCCCTGCGCTGGTCGGCTATCGACTTCGGCTCGGGAACCCTGACGGTGTCCTGCTCGATGTACTACCGCAACGCCCAAGACTGGAAGATTACACCGCCCAAGACCAAGGCGGGCAAGCGCGTTATCGCCCTCGATTCGCTCACGCTGGGGTACCTTTCGCGTTGGTACGATGTTCAGCAGCGGAATATCTGTAGCGATTTCGTGCTGTCTCGTGACGGCTCCCCGCTCTCCAAGCACGTCATTGGTCGTATTATCGAGCGCCACGCGCCAATGGCTGGCGTTCACCGTATCCGCGTTCACGCGCTTCGCCACAGCCACGCCGCGCTGCTCATAAGTCTGGGCGAGAACGCCTTGGCTATCCGCGACCGTCTCGGTCATGAGGACGTTAAGACCACGCTCGGAACCTGTGGGCATTTGTACGCCGATGCTGACAAGGGCGTTGCCGCCCGTCTCGATGCCGCGTTCTCGCCCTCGGGCGGGCAACCCGTGGGCAGCCCTCCGAACCCGAGCGATACGCCCGAACCTGTGGGCAACGTTGTGAAAGACGTATAAAACCGCAGGTCGGGCGCTATGGAACAGTGTTTCGTTATGCGGGGGGATTGTACCTGATGGGAAAGGTTTAGGCGAAGTAGGCTACGCCGCTCTCAAAGATCGGCATGAACTTATCGCCGGGGACATGCTCGGGCACGTTGCGGTACAGGTTGTCGCCGCGACGCTCGGCATGGCCCATCTTGCCCAGGACGCGGCCGTCGGGGCTCGTGATGCCCTCGATGGCGAGTGCGGAGCCGTTGGGGTTGACGGAAAGATCCATGCTGGGCTTGCCGTCCTCGCCCACGTACTGCGTGGCGACCTGGCCGTTGGCGATCAGCTGGGCGAGCACTTCGTCATTGGCGACAAAGCGGCCCTCGCCGTGGCTGATGGCGACGGTGTAGGGGTCGTCCAGGCTGCACTGCGACAGCCACGGGGACAAGTTGGACGAGATGCGGGTGCGCACCAGACGGCTCTGGTGGCGACCGATGGTGTTGAACGTCAACGTGGGCGTATCGGGCGTGGCGTCGACGATGTCGCCGTAGGGCACCAGGCCGAGCTTGATCAGGGCCTGGAAGCCGTTGCAGATGCCCAGCATCAGGCCATCGCGGGCCTTGAGCAGGTCGCGGACTGCCTCGGTGACCTCGGGAGCGCGGAAGAACGCCGTGATGAACTTGGCGGAGCCGTCGGGCTCGTCGCCGCCCGAGAAGCCGCCGGGGATCATAACGATCTGGCTTGCACGGATGCGGCGGGCAAGCTCGCGGGTGCTCTCGGCGACGGCCTCGGGCGTGAGGTTGTTGATCACGAAGGTGTCGGCCTCGGCACCGGCGGCACGGAAGGCGCGGGCGCTGTCGTACTCGCAGTTGTTGCCGGGGAACACGGGGATGATCACGCGCGGGCGGGCGATCTTGGCGCCGCCGTACACGTGGATATCCTTGGCGCGGAAGTCGATGGTCTCGACCTCGGGGGTCTCGCCGGCGCTGCGGTAGGTGAAGACGCCCTCGATGCCGCTCTCCCAGGCCTCCTGGAGCTCGGAGAGCTCGATGACTTCGGAACCGGTGTCGATGACATAGCCCTCGACGGTGGTGCCCAGGGGCTCGACGACAACGCCGTCGGCGACCTCGGGCAGCTCGGCATCCTCGGCGAGCTCGACAATAAAGCTGCCGTAGAGCGGGGTGAAGAGGCTCTCCACGTCTACATCCTCGGCAAGCTCGATACCGATCTGGTTACCGACGCACATCTTAAAGAGGCTCTCGGCGCCGCAGCCGTAGCCGGGCGTGGAGATGGCCAGGGCGTTGCCGGTAGCAGTGAGCGCCTCGACGGCGTCAAACGCGGCGAGCAGCTGCTGAGCATCGGGGCGGTAGTCCTCGCTATAGGTGGCGGGGGCGATGCGGACGACGCGGTGCGTGAGGCCCTTGAACTCGGGCGAGACGGCGCGGGCGGCCTTGCCCACGGCGACGGCGAAGCTGATCAGGGTCGGCGGAACGTTGAGCTCGCCGGCCTCGTCCTCAAACGAACCGCTCATGGAGTCCTTGCCGCCGATGGCACCGGCACCCAGGTCGACCTGGGCCATAAGGGCACCCAGGACGGCAGCCATGGGCTTGCCCCAGCGCTCTGCTTCGGTGCGCAGGCGCTCGAAGTACTCCTGGAAGGAGAGGTAGGCGCGCTTGTGCTCAAAGCCGGCGGCAACGAGCTTGGCGATGGACTCGACCACGGACAGGTAGGCACCCGCAAACTGGTCGGCCTCCATCAGGTAGGGGTTGAAGCCCCATGCCATGGCGCTCGCCGTGGTGGTCTCGCCGTCCACGGGGAACTTGGCGACCATGGCAGAACTCGGGGTGAGCTGCGTCTTGCCGCCAAAGGGCATGAGCACGGTTGCGGCACCGATGGTGGAGTCGAAGCGCTCGGAAAGGCCCTTGTTGGAGGCAACGTTGAGGTCGGTGACAAGCGAGGTCATGCGCTCGGCAAGCGTGGTGCCGGCCCAGCTGGGCTGCCACACGCCGCGGGCGCAGACGTGAGCAGTCTGGTGCTTGGGCGCACCGTTGGAGTTGAGGAACTCGCGGGACAGGTCGACGATGGCGACGCCGTTCCAGGCCATGCGCATGCGCGGCTCGGCGGTAACCTCGGCGATGACGGTCGCCTCCAGGTTCTCCTCGGCGGCGTAGCCCATGAACTCATCGACGTCACCATCGGCGACGGCGCAGGCCATGCGCTCCTGGGACTCGGAGATGGCGAGCTCAGTGCCGTCAAGACCGTCGTACTTCTTGGTCACGGTGTCCAGGTCCACGTACAGGCCGTCGGCAAGCTCGCCCACGGCGACCGAGACGCCGCCAGCGCCAAAGTCATTGCAGCGCTTGATCAGACGGCAGGCGTCGCCGCGGCGGAACAGGCGCTGCAGCTTGCGCTCGACCGGGGCGTTGCCCTTCTGGACCTCGGCACCCGAGGTCTCGATGGACTCGGTGTTCTGGGTCTTGGAAGAGCCGGTAGCGCCACCGATGCCATCACGGCCAGTGCGGCCACCCAGCAGGATGATCTTGTCGGTGGGGGCGGGGCACTCGCGACGCACGTGGTTTGCCGGGGTGGCGCCCACGACGGCGCCGACCTCCATACGCTTGGCGACGTAGCCGGGGTGATAGAGTTCGTTGACCTGACCGGTGGCAAGGCCGATCTGGTTGCCGTAGCTGGAGTAGCCGGCGGCAGCAGTGGTCACGAGCTTACGCTGCGGCAGCTTGCCCTCGAGCGTCTCGGACACGGGGACGGTGGGGTCGCCGGCGCCGGTGACACGCATGGCCTGGTACACGTAGCTGCGGCCCGACAGCGGGTCGCGGATGGCACCGCCCACGCAGGTGGCGGCACCGCCGAAGGGCTCGATCTCGGTCGGGTGGTTGTGGGTCTCGTTCTTAAAGAGGAACAGCCAGTCCTGGTCCTCGCCGTCGACATCGACCTTCACCTTGACGGTGCAGGCGTTGATCTCCTCGGACTCGTCGACATCGGTCATGACGCCGGTCTTCTTGAGGTACTTGGCGCCGATGGTGCCCATGTCCATGAGGCAGACGGGCTTGGTGTCGCGACCGAGTTCGTGGCGCATCTCCATGTAGCGGTCGAAGGCCTGCTGCACCACGGCGTCGTCGATCGTCACGTCGTCCAGGACGGTGCCGAAGGTGGTGTGGCGGCAGTGATCGGACCAGTAGGTGTCGATCACGCGGATCTCGGTGATGGTGGGGTCGCGATCCTCATCGCGGAAGTACTGCTGGCAGAAGGCGATGTCCGCCTCGTCCATGGCAAGGCCGCGCTCGGAAATAAAGGCGGCAAGGCCGGCTTCGTCGAGCTCGCGGAAACCGTCGAGCACCTCGACGGGCTGGGGCTCGGGGGTCTCCATGTACAGCGTCTCGGGCAGGTCGAGCGAGGCGATGCGCGCCTCGACGGGGTTCACCACGTAGTGCTTGATGGCATCAATGGCGGCCTCGTCCAGAGCGCCCGAGATCATATAGACCTTGGCGGAGCGCACGGCGGGGCGCTCGCCCTGGCTGATGAGCTGCACGCACTCGCTGGCGGAGTCGGCGCGCTGGTCAAACTGGCCAGGCAGGAATTCGACGGCAAAGACGGCGCCATCGCTTGCGGGGAGCTCGTCGTAGGTCACATCGACCTGGGGCTCGCTAAAGACGGTCGGCACGCAGGACCGGAAAAGCTCCTTGTCGATGCCCTCGACGTCGTAGCGGTTGATGATCCTCAGGGCCTCGATGCCCTTGATGCCGAGAATTTCGGTCAGCTCGCCCTTGAGCTGCTGAGCCTCGACGTCGAACCCGGGTTTCTTCTCCACGTAGATACGAGAGACCATTGGTTCCTGCCTTCCTGATCGGTTGGGCGTACGGTACGGTATGCGGCAGCGGTCGGTTTGCGGGGTCTGCCCTGCGGTCGCCTTGAGCCACATGTTTGTAAACCTCACTATGATACGACAGCTCGCGGCGCGTTGAGGACGGCGAGGGTGCTACAGTGAAGCGCAAACAAGAGAAAGGCATCACATGGCATTCGTTTCGCTCGCCATCATCGCACTCGTGGCCTTTGCGAGTCCTTTTATCGCCTCGGCGATTCCCGGAAAACCCGTTCCCGAGACGGTTTTTTTGCTCGTGCTCGGCGCGGTACTGGGACCCCATATGCTCGGCGTCATCCATGTAGATGCTGAGGTCTCGCTTGTGTCCGAGCTGGGCCTGGCCTTTTTGTTCCTGCTTGCCGGCTTTGAGATCGACCCCAAGAGCATCACGGGCGTCGAGGGGCGCTACGGCTTGGCGACGTGGGTCGTCACGTTTGGTATCGCCTGGCTTGCCGTGCGCTTTACCCCGTGGTTCTCAGTCAGTCATTTCGACGGTATCGCCGTGACGCTTGCCCTCACTTCGACGGCGCTCGGTACGCTTGTGCCCATCATGCGTGAGCGCTCGCTCACCGGCACGCGCGTGGGCGACTCGATTCTCGCGTATGGCACTTGGGGCGAGCTCGGTCCCGTGCTCGCCATGTCGGTGCTGTTGTCTGCCCGCACTGGCATCCAAACGCTCGTTATCCTTGGCTTGTTTGCGGTGGTTTGCGTGTTGCTGGCCGTGGTCCCGAGCCGCTCCAAGCGCGTCGGCAGCCGCTTCTTTGCATTTGTTGAGGAGCGCGCCGATACCACGTCGCAGACCTTCGTGCGCCTGACGGTGCTCATCCTGGTCACGCTCGTGGCATTCTCGGCTGTCTTTGATCTCGACATCGTGTTGGGTTCTTTTGCCGCCGGCTTTGTCCTGCGCTATATCATCCCCGAGGGCAACCATACGCTCGAGACCAAGCTCGACGGTCTGGCCTACGGTTTTTTGATTCCGGTGTTCTTTACCGTATCGGGCGCAAAGATCGATCTGACGGCCGTGGCGTCGCGCCCGGGTCTGCTCGTGGGCTTTATCGTGGCGTTGTTGATTATTCGTGCCGTGCCCATTCTTATTTCCATGAGCATTTGTCCTGCGACGCGCGATGTGTCGGCGTATGGTCGCATTACCGTGGCCCTGTACTGCACCACGGCGCTGCCGATCATCGTTGCCGTTACGAGCGTTGCCGTCAACGCGGGCGCGCTGTCGCAAGATATTGCGTCGGTCATGGTTGCCGCCGGTGCCATCACGGTGTTCTTGATGCCATTGCTCGCGCAGCTCTTCTACCGCGTGGTGGATGCCGCACCGGTCGCCGCCGTGGCAGAGGTTGCCGAGCATCCATCCGATGCGCTCGACATCTTGCGCGCCCACCACGACCTAGCGAGCTTGCTCGCGCGCGAGCACGAGCTGCTGACCTCGCATGGCCATGGTCGCGTATTCGAGGGCCTGCCTACGCTCGATACGATTGCCGAGCGTCTTTCCGCCGAGGCAGCGAGCGGCCACATCGATGCCCGCATCGTGGACGCGGCGCACCTGCTTGCCGATAAGACCTATGGAGACGAGGTCGACCCGTCCGAGCTGACTCCGCGTGAGCGCCGCCGCCTGGAGCGCGCCAAGCTCGCTGTGCGCGAATACCGCCGCCGCATGCTGGAGCTCTATGCGCGCGAAGAAGCCGAAGACGACGACGGTAAGTAGTCGATACTTTCTCGGGGAAGCCGCGTCCCGCTTTGAAGGCTCGGAACGGGATGTGGTTTCCGAAACGGGGGCCGTTGGGAAACTGTGTCCCGGAATGGGCGCTCAGAGTGGGATGCAGTTTCCGCAAGGAAGTCCTGGGGGAAACCGTGCCCCGTTCTGATCCGAAATACTGGGACATAGTTTCCCTTTCATAACAGGAGAAGGCGCGCTGTCTGCAGTTGATTCAGACGGCGCGCCTTTTTGGTTGAGCTATGTTGAAGCTTGAAGCCAAAGCTTGTGGCTCCTTAGGAGCGGGCGGCTCCGTCGACGGGGAGCACGGCGCCCGTGACATAGGAGGACATGTCGCTCGCCAGGAAAACAAAGGCGTTGGCGACATCCTCGGGCTCGCCCATGCGACCCAGCGGAATGGTGGCGATGATGGGCTTGATGACCTCTTCGGGCAGGTTGGCGACCATGTCGGTCTTAGTCACGCCGGGGGCGACGGCGTTGACGCGGATGCCCATGGGGGCGAGCTCGCGCGAGAGCGACTGGACCATACCGTTGACGGCAAACTTGGACGTGGGGTAACCGACGCCGGAGGGCTGGCCGTACTTGGCGACCATCGAGCTTGTGGTAGTGATGGTGCCGCCGTGGCCGGCCTCGGTCATGATCTTGGCGGCAGCCTGGTGGCCATTAAAGACGGCGACGACGTTAAGGTCCATGACCTTTGCGAACTCCTCGGCCGTGTAGTCCAAGAGGGGTGAACGCTGGGAGATTCCGGCATTGTTGACGACCGTGTCCAAGCCGCCCATGTCGGCTGCAGTCTGCGTAAAGGCCTCAGTCACGGCCTCGAGCGAGGTGAGATCGCAGGAGCGACCCCAGACCTTGGCGTCGGGATAGGCGGCTGTCAGCTTCTCAACGGCCGTGTCGGCAGTCTCCTGGCGCGAGCCAAAGACGGTGACGGCAGCGCCTTCCTCGATAAAACGGCAGGCGATGGCATAGCCGATACCGCGTGTGCCTCCGGTGATGATTGCTTTCTTGCCCTCGAGCAACATGGTGCTTCCTCTCATCGCGGGCGGACATTCGCAGCACAGCGTAGCGGTAGTCGGAATCGGCCGCGTTTGCATATCGGTGAACGGTAGCCCGCGTTACCGATGAGCGGCTCGCGCAAATATGCTTTGCCGTTGTGCTTAGGGCAGGTGACAAAAGGGCTCCCGTCCCACATCGGACGGGAGCCCTCAAGGCGCGTATTGCTAGGCGAGCGTTGGGCTAGTTCGCCATGACGCCTTCGGTCCAAGCCTCAACGTCCTCGATGCGCAGGACGTTGGCGACCTCGGCCACGCAGCCGACGCTGGCAAGCTCGGCGGCGGCAGCCTGGACGTCCTTCTCGAGCGCGCGGTGCGTCAGGAAGATGACCGAGCAGGCATCGCTGACGCCCGATTTGCCGTCCTCGACCTGGTTGATGAGCGAGATCGAGATGTTGTGCTTGGCAAAGATGTCGACCGTCTCGGACAGGGCGCCCACGCGGTCGGCGACCTTCAGGCGCACATAGTACTTGGTCTGGAGCTCGTCCATGGGCTTAAAGGCGAGGTTGTGGCCATAGGGTTCAATCTCGGGCAGCGGAGCTACGCCGCGGCTGATCTGCTCGGAGAGCGACAGGATATCGCCCACGACGGCGCTCGCGGTGGGGAAGGAGCCTGCGCCGGCACCGTAGAACATGGTCTCGCCCACGGCGTCGCCTACCACGTAGACGGCGTTCATGGCGCCGTTGACCTTGGCAAGCATATGGTCTGCCGGGATGAGCGTGGGATGAACGCGGACGTCGACGCCGGCGTCGGTATTGCGGGCGATGCCGAGCAGCTTAATGGTGTAGCCGAGCTCGCGGGCCTGGGCGATGTCCTCGGCGCCGATGGTACGGATACCCTGCTGGTACACATCGTCGGTGGTAACGCGGGTGCCAAAACCGATGGAGGCGAGGATTGCCGTCTTGCTGGCGGCATCGAAGCCGTCGACGTCGGCGGACGGGTCGGCCTCGGCATAGCCCTTGGCCTGCGCGTCGGCAAGCACG
Organism: uncultured bacterium; assembly: GCA_905215505.1. GTDB lineage: Bacteria > Actinomycetota > Coriobacteriia > Coriobacteriales > Coriobacteriaceae > Collinsella. Next base: position 23,136 of record CAJMPU010000016.1, on the reverse strand, counting down.
TCGGCGTAATCGGCGCCCTCGGCGTCCATGCGCGACAGGATATAGTTGGTGGTACCGTTGAGAATGCCTGCGATGGTCAGGATCTTGTTGCCCACCAGGTCGTGCTCGAGCGTGCTCACGATGGGGATGCCGCCGCCGCAGCTGGCCTCGCACTTAATCTGCACGCCGCACGCGCGTGCCTTCTCGGCGAGCGTCTCGACATGACGGCCCAACAGGGCCTTGTTGGCAGAGACGACGTGCTTGCCGTTCTCGAAGGCGGTGGTGAAGATCTCGGTCGCGGGGTGCTCGCCGCCGATCAGCTCGACGACGATGTCGACGGCGGGGTCGGTGACGACGTCGTGCCAGTCACTCGTAAAGGCCTCACGCTCAATACCGGCTGCCTCGGCCTGCTCCCAGGCAAGCGCGCAGGCGCGGGTTAGCTTAAGGTCGATGCCGTAGGCGGCCAGGTACTCATCGTGGTGGCTCTTAATCAGACGGGCCACGCCGCCGCCGACGGTTCCCAGACCGATGAGGCCGACGTTCACGGTGCGCAGGGGTTCGCTCATAGATAGCTCCTTCGTGCATCTTATAGATTGATTGGTCAAGTAATGTTGAGTGCATTCTAGCGTGAACCGAGGGCGCGTGCTCGCCAGGCAACAGGAGTCGCACAAAACGGCACCCCCGAAACGCTGCGGAAACATTGGAAACATGCTCGCTACAAACGAACTTCCGTAACAAACTGTCAACGTTTGCACCATAAGGTTTGCCCCGTACCGCAAAACAGCCGCACCGCGGCCAGCGAAAAGGGGGACACCATGTTTAGTATCAACAACGCACTGAGCCGTAGGAGTTTCTTGGCAGGAGCCGCGGCGCTCGGCAGCACCGCCGCGCTCGCTGGCTGCTCTTCGAGTGGCTCTGACGGCGGCTCCGCCGATGACGGCAAGACCTTCAAGATCGGTGTTATCGGCCCTCTGACCGGCGCCGCGGCAACCTATGGCGTTTCGGCCGAGAAGGGTGCCAAGCTCGCCGCCGAGGATTTCTCGACCAAGGACCTAAAACTCTCGCTTAAGTCCGAGGACGATGTTGCCGACGGAGAGAAGGCCATCAACGCTTTCAATACCCTGTGCGACTGGGGCATGCAGGCGCTCGTCGGTCCCGTTACCACCGGCGCCGCCGTCGCCGTCTCGGGCGAGATCGCCGACGATATGCTCATGGTCACGCCTTCGGCCTCGTCGCTCGATGTCACCAAGGGAAAGACCACGGTCTTTCAGGTTTGCTTCACCGACCCCACCATGGGCGCCAGCGCCGCGAAGTTCTTGGCCGAGAAGTACGCGGACGCCAAGATCGCCCTGTTCTACAACTCCGGCGATACGTACAGCTCGGGCGTTGCCGACGCCTTTGCCGAGCAGGCCAAGGCATCCAAGCTCGATGTCGTCGATACCGAGACCTTTAAGGACGACTCTTCCACGAGCTTTACCAACCAGCTCACCAAGGCCAAGGAGGCCGGCGCCACGCTTATTTTTGCTCCGATCTATTACACGCCGGCGTCCGTCCTGCTCAAGAACGCCAAGGACATGGGGTACGACATGACGCTTATGGGCACCGACGGCATGGACGGCCTGCTCTCCGTTGAGGGCTTCGATACCTCTCTTGCCGAGGGCGTGCTGCTCATGACCCCGTTCTCTGCTGACGATGAGAAGAACGCCGACTTCGTCAAGGCCTATAAGGACGCCTACGACGAGACGCCCAACCAGTTCGCCGCCGATGCCTATGACTGCGTCCATGCGATTGTCGAGGCTATCGATAAGGCAGACATCGATATTACGGCCGACGGCGCCGACATTGCCGGCGATCTTGCCAAGGCCATGCGCAAGATCAAGATCGAGGGCCTGACGGGCGAGCTCACGTGGAACGACGAGGGCCAAGTCGAGAAGCCCGCTACAGCCTATGTGATCCAGGACGGCAAGTACATCGCTGCCTAAGTGCGCATAAAACGCGACCGGTGAGGCTGTATTATTCAGGGCAGGGACGCTTGTAACAGAATGGAAACATTACTTTTACATAATAAAGTGGCATTACTGCATAAAATAATAGAAATACGCAGAAACATGGATAAATGAACAAATCCAAAGAAAAGTTGAAATAATCGCCACTTTTCCTAACTAAAGCGTCTACTATTTTGCGAACGCCGAACACGGCGAAGGATGGCCTGTCGGGTAACCAAAGCCCGACGAGATTTGAGAGGAGAGCCGCATGTCGAGCCTCACCGGTAAGTCATTTAACCCTGTAATGAATCGCAGGAGCGTTATCGCGAGCGCAGCAGGTCTGGGGGCGATGTCCATTCTGGCGGGCTGCTCCTCCAACGGCGGCGACAGTGGCTCCGCTTCGGGCGACGCTTCATTTAAGATCGGCACCATCGGCCCGCTGACCGGTGCCGCCGCGTCCTACGGCAAGTCCGTTACCCAGGGCGTCGAGCTTGGCTGCAAGGATTTCTCGACCAAGGAGCTGCCGCTTGCCAGCAAGGCCGAGGACGACCAGGCCGACGGCGAGAAGGCCGTTAACGCCTTCAACACCCTGCTCGACTGGGGTATGCAGGCCCTCGTCGGCCCAACCACCACGGGTGCGTCGGTTGCCGTTGCCGCCGAGTGCGGTAACGACCCCAAGACGTTCATGATCACCCCGTCCGCGTCCTCCGAGGACGTCACCGACGGCAAGGATTGCGTCTTCCAGGTCTGCTTTACCGATCCCAACCAGGGCGTCAACGCTGCCAAGTTCCTGGCGCAGAAGTATGCGGACGAGAAGTTCGTGCTGTTCTATAACTCCGGCGACGCTTATTCTTCGGGTGTCGCGGATGCCTTTAAGGCCCAGGCCGCTGAGTCCAAGCTCGAGGTTGTCGACGAGGAGACCTTTAAGGACGACTCCGCCACGAGCTTTACCAACCAGCTGACCAAGGCCAAGCAGGCCGGTGCCACCATGATCTTCGCGCCGATCTACTACACGCCGGCGTCCGTCCTGCTCAAGAATGCCAAGGACATGGGCTACGACGTCAAGATGATGGGCTGCGACGGCATGGACGGCATCCTGGGCGTTGAGGGCTTCGACACCTCTCTTGCCGAGGGTCTGCTGCTCATGACCCCGTTCTCCGCCGACGATGAGAAGAACGCCGACTTCGTCATCGCTTACAAGGATAAGTACGGCGATACCCCCGACCAGTTTGCCGCCGACGCCTACGATGGCGTGCACGCGGTGGCCGAGGCCCTCAAGGAGGCCGGTCTTGGTGTCGACGCCGACCCGACCGAGGTCGCCGAGAAGCTGCCCAAGGCTATGCTCAAGATTACCGTTGACGGTCTGACCGGCAAGCTCACCTGGAACGATAAGGGCCAGGTCCAGAAGGACCCCACGGCGTACGTTATCACCGACGGCAAGTACGTACAGGCCTAATAGACCGCCTTACATTGAGCGGTTTTGATCCCAAGCAGGGGAGGTTTTGGCCTTCCCTGCTTGCTTGGTATCTAGGGACAGTGTAACGTCCCTGTTTCATACATTAACTGGAAACCTATTCGAAAGGGGGATGTGGAACATGACGGTCTTTATCCAATACCTGGTCAACGGCCTGTCCATGGGCAGCGTCTACGCCATCATCGCGTTGGGCTACACCATGGTCTACGGTATCGCCAAGATGCTAAACTTCGCTCACGGCGACGTCATCATGGTCGGTGCCTATATCTCGTTCTGTGCCACGTCGTATCTCGGCCTCCCGGGCTGGGCATCTGTAATTCTCTCTTGTGTGGTCTGTACCGTTCTCGGTGTTCTCATCGAGGGCCTGGCATACAAGCCGCTGCGTCAGGCGGGCCCGCTGGCCGTTCTGATCACGGCCATCGGCGTGTCTTACTTCCTGCAGAACGCCGCGCAGCTTCTGTGGGGCGCCACGCCCAAGAACTTCACTTCGCTCGTCACCTTCCCGGTGCCGGAGTTCTTGGCCAAGTTCAACGTGAGCGCCGTATCGCTCGTCACCATCGTCGCCTGCCTGGTTATCATGGCCGGCCTGATGTTCTTTACAGGTAAGACCAAGATGGGCAAAGCCATGCGCGCCGTGTCCGAGGACAAGGCCGCCGCTCAGCTCATGGGCATCAACGTCAACCGCACTATTTCGATGACGTTTGCCATCGGCTCTGCCCTTGCCGCCATCGCCGGTGTGCTTCTGTGCTCCTACTCGCCGGTGTTGCAGCCCACGACGGGTGCCATGCCTGGCATCAAGGCCTTCGACGCCGCCGTCTTCGGCGGTATCGGCTCCATCCCTGGCGCCTTTGTCGGTGGCATTCTCATCGGCATCATCGAGGCGATGGCGCAGGCCTACATTTCCACGAGCCTTGCCAACTCCATCGTCTTTGGTGTTCTGATCATCGTCCTGCTCGTCAAGCCTGCCGGCCTCTTGGGCAAGTACGTCCCCGAGAAGGTGTAGGTGAGCGTTATGAAGTTTCTTAAAGACAAGCAGACGCGTCACGACTTTGTTACGTACGCCATGTGCCTTGTGGCGTTCGCCATCGTGTTCTTTATGCAGTCCAACCACATGATTCCGCGCATGATCGCCGGTCAGCTGGTTCCCATCACGGCCTATATCGTCATGGCCATCTCCCTTAACCTCGTTGTCGGCATCGCGGGCGACTTGTCGCTGGGCCACGCGGGCTTTATGAGTGTCGGTGCCTATACGGGAATCGTCACCGCCGTCGCGCTGGAGAGCGCCGTTCCCTCCGATCCGGTGCGCCTTATCATCAGCATCGTGGTCGGTGCCATCGCTGCCGCCATCCTGGGCTTCTTGATCGGCATCCCGGTCCTTCGCCTGAGCGGCGATTACCTGGCTATCGTGACGCTGGCCTTTGGCGAGATCATCAAAGAGATCGTCACCTGCCTTATCGTGGGCGTCGACTCCCGCGGCCTGCATGTGATCTTTAACATCACAGGTAACTCCACGATCGACGACCTGCACCTGCTCGAGGACGGCACCGCCATCATCAAGGGCGCGCAGGGCGCATCGGGCGTGTCGACGTACTCGACCTTCCTCGCCGGTGCCATCCTGGTCATGGTCGCGCTCGTGATCGTGCTCAACCTGGTTCGCAGCCGTACCGGCCGTGCCATTATGGCCGTGCGCGACAACAAGATCGCTGCCGAGTCCGTGGGCATCTCCGTCACCGAGTACCGCATGATCGCCTTCGTGGTTTCCGCCGCTCTCGCCGGCGCTGCCGGAGCCCTCTTCGGCGGTAACTTCTCGCAGCTTTCCGCCACCAAGTTCGACTTCAACACGTCCATCCTCATCCTGGTATTCGTGGTCCTGGGCGGTCTGGGCAATATGCGCGGCTCCGTCATCGCGGCGGCGTTGCTCACGGTGCTTCCCGAGCTGCTCCGTCAGTTCTCGGACTACCGCATGCTCATCTACGCCATCGTGCTGATTCTGGTCATGATCTTTACCAACAACCCGCAGCTCAAGTCGTTCTTCGCACGCATTAAGGACCGCTTTGCTTCCAAGAAGGAGGTGGCAGCCGATGCCCAGTAAGTTTGAGTTCAACAAGGGCAAGATGGTCCCGTATCCTTCTGGCGCCATCGTTCCCGACCGCGACCTGGGCCAGCGCCCGGCGCTCGAGTGCATCCACTTGGGCATTGAATTTGGCGGCCTTAAGGCAGTCGACGACTTTAGCCTGACCATCGGTAAGACCGAGATCGCCGGTCTGATCGGTCCCAACGGTGCCGGTAAGACCACGGTCTTCAACCTGCTCACCAAGGTGTACCAGCCCACGCACGGTACCATCCTGCTCGACGGTGAGGACACCTCGGGCAAGTCGGTCTATCAGGTCAACCGCATGGGTATTGCCCGTACCTTCCAGAACATTCGCCTGTTCAACACCATGACGGTGGAGGACAACGTCAAGGTCGGTCTGCACAACCAGGAGCGCTACTCCGGCTTTGAGGGCGTGCTGCGCCTGCCGACGTATTGGAAGCACGAGAAGGCCGCCCACGAGCGCGCCATGGAGCTGCTGTCCATTTTTGATATGGAGCACCTGGCAAACGAGCAGGCCGGCTCGCTGCCTTACGGCGCCCAGCGTCGTCTGGAGATCGTCCGCGCGCTTGCCACCAACCCCAAACTGCTGCTGCTCGACGAGCCTGCCGCCGGCATGAACCCGTCCGAGACCGCGGAGCTCATGGAGAACATCGTCAAGATCCGCGACACCTTTGGCATCGCCATTATGCTTATCGAGCATGATATGTCGCTCGTCATGAACATCTGCGAGGGCATCTGCGTGCTCAACTTTGGTAAGGTCATCGCCAAGGGCACGGCAGAGGAAATCCAGAACAACGACGCCGTTATCGAGGCGTATCTGGGCAAGCAGGATAAGGGGGAGAACTAAATGGCAGAGCCGATGCTTTCCGTCTACAACATCAACGTCTGGTACGGCGCCATCCACGCCATCAAGGACATCTCCTTTAACGTTAACGAGGGCGAGATCGTGGCTCTGATCGGCGCGAACGGTGCCGGTAAGTCCACGACGCTCAAGACCGTCTCGGGCCTGCTACGCTCTAAGACCGGCTCCATCAAGTTTATGGGCGAGGACATTACCCATACGCCCGCCGACAAGCTGGTTGGTAAGGGTCTGGCTCAGGTTCCCGAGGGTCGTCGCGCCTTTTTGCAGATGACGGTCGAGGAGAACCTGGAAATGGGCGCCTATACGCAGCCCAAGTCAACGGTGGCTCCGGGCCTTGAGCGCGTCTACGAGCAGTTCCCGCGCCTGAAGGAACGCCGTCGCCAGGTCGCCGGTACCCTTTCGGGCGGCGAGCAGCAGATGCTCGTTATGGGCCGCGCTCTTATGAGTAACCCTAAGCTGCTCATGCTCGATGAGCCCTCTATGGGCTTGGCACCGATTCTGATTGAGCAGATCTTCCAGATCGTCGAGGACCTGCATAAGGCCGGGACCACGGTGCTCCTGGTCGAGCAAAACGCACAGATGGCGCTTTCCATCGCCACACGCGGCTATGTGCTCGAGACCGGCAAGATCACCATGACCGGCAGCGGCCAAGAGCTGCTCCACGACGATAACGTTCGCAAGGCATATCTGGGCGGCTAGGGACTTCCGCCGTTCTGCCGAACGGCGGACCGGCCGGCGCTGTGCGGGCGCCCTGATCGACGTGCCGAAGCTCCTCACCCTTGGGGCTATGCCGCGGTACGAGGCCAGGTGGTCATGGTCCGGGAACCTCGCGATGTCGAATGACACCGCGAGGTTCGCCGCCGTCCTCGGCGGCCTCGGCCCCCGAGTGGGCGATCCCCACGCGCTAACGCCTGCAAACAAGGGGATCGCCAAGACGCCGCCGGGCACCTCCGTCATAGACGTGGAAGTGCGGCCGCGCTGAAGCTCTGCGCGGTGTCTGCTCGCTTATGTGCGCATCACGAAGGAAGACCAGATCGGTGAGCGGGATTGGCCCGAAGTCGAGAGATTCCCATCAGCCTCTCGTCGGTCGATGACCGGTTCACCACGCAGGAAGAGCGTGACGGAAGGTCTCGCAAAAAGGCTCCGAGCGCGGTGTGCTCATGCCCGTCGTGGTGCGCCCGAAGGGGGGACGGCTGCTACGAGCTCGATCATTTGCGAGGAGAAGACGAACCAGTCGTTGCAGATCCAATATGGATCTCGCCGACCTCGGCAAGCTGCTCGATGAGTGGAAGCCCTGTCGGGTCGTCTATTTCAACACCACCCAGAATGATGGTGTCATCGCGCAGGTCGATCTGCGTGTTGAACACAGCGAGGTTAAAGCCGGAGGCCACAAATCCGATAGCAGCCAGGACGAGCCCCGTGGCAACAAGCCCACCCGCTACGGCAAGGTAAATCCTTTTTACGCTGGACATGTTTGCACTCCTTCCTATGCCGTGAGCGGCGCCGCTTCAGCGCCCATGCGGCTCTTATTGCCTCGATCTTTCCAGAAGGGCGAAACGGCTTTCTTCGCCCAAAGGGCAGAGAGGCGCGCGATCTGCTTGGACGCCGTCCAGGCGCCGGCTCCCGTGAGGAGCGCCACACCGATGGAAGCGAATCCCATTCCCATCGAGGCCAAAACGTACGGAACATGCCCGATAATGATGCCGTCCACGGCGAACAGGAGCCCTACCAGGCCCGCGCCCCCGAATGCCGCGGCCACGATCCACACGCAGAGCGCAAGAACCCAAATACAGATGTAGACTGCAGCGGCAACGGCGACGAACGCGAGCAGCAGCGGAATCCATACCGGAGAGCCCACGATGGCGAGCGCCCATAGAAGTGCCGTGCTCTTGCGCTTGGTCCTCGCGATCGCGCGCGGCACGGCGGGCAGTTCGTCGAGCGTTGCCTCGGCGGCCTCACCGGGCGTGCCCATGGCGGCCACAGCCTCGGCCTCCGTCATGCCGTCCTCCATACGGTCGGCGATGGCCTCCGCGTAGAACTCCTGCGTTTCCTTTACCTGATCTGCCGGCAGGCAGGCCAGAAGCTCGCCCAGCCGGTTCAAGAACTCATCGCGCGTCATGGTGCGCCCCCTCCACGTAACGGTAGATCTCCTGCACGGATGGCCATTCGGCGAGGAACTCGGCGATACGCTCGCGCCCGGCGTCCGTGATGCGGTAGTACCTCCGCAGCCGCCCGTTGTGTTCGGCGGAGCGCGCGGTGATGCAGCCCGCCTTCTCCAGGCGCTTGAGCAACGGATAGAGCGTGGATTCCGTGAGCCCCATACTCGCGGGCACGTCCTTCACGATCTGATAGCCGTAGGATTCCTCGCCCGAGACGGCCGCGAGCACGCAGGCCTCGAGGAAGCCGCGCTTCATCTGTGCCTCCATCCGCACACCTCCTTTCGTAGTATACTGTGTAACACCTACTATATGACACATAGTATATGATGTCAACAGTTGTCGTATAGGGAGTCCGGTCTGTCTGTCCCCTGCGGGTACTCATTGGGGACGTACTTAAATGAGTACCCATCGCTCAAGGTGGCACCTGGGGACGTTCCTTATGTGCCGGCACTTTGGGACACTCCTTGTCAAGGTTTTGTTCCATCGTGCGGGTTGCTATTTAACGTGCGACAATGCCGTGTGAAAATCGAAATGTCTCCTGGGGGCTATCTATGCTGTACGAGTTTTGTGCCGAGAACTTTGAGCGTGTGCCGGCGGCTATCGATGCCGGTGCTAAGCGCATCGAGTTGTGCGACAACCTTGCCGTCGGTGGTACCACGCCCTCGGCCGGCGTTATCAGCACTACGGTCAGCTATGCTCACGAGCATGACGCGCGAGTGATGTGCATGATTCGCCCGCGTGGCGGTGACTTTCACTACAACCAGGACGAGCTGCGCATGATGGAGATGGACTTGGGTCTTGCCGTGAGCGCCGGCGTTGACGGCCTGGTCTTTGGCTGCTGCAAGCCCTGTGCCGGCGGCTGGGCGCTCGACGAGCTCACCCTCGGCGCCCTCGTGATGGCTACGGGCTGCGCGACCGAGGAGTGCAAGCGCGGGGCCATCGATATCACCTTCCACATGGCCTTTGACCAGCTCTCGCTCGAGGCTCAGCTCGATGCCATTGACGCACTCGCCGACTGCGGCATCACGCGCATCCTGACGCATGGTGGTGCTGCCGGAACGCCGATCGAGGACAACCTGGAGCACCTGTCGCGTCTTGTCGAGTATGCGGGCGACCGCCTGACCATTCTTCCCGGTGGCGGCATTTCCACGGCCAATCGCGATACCGTGGCGGCGGCACTGGGCGTCTCCGAACTCCATGGCACCAAGATCGTGCCGCTGGAGGTATAACCCGTGGCGCTGGTATTTGACGTTCAGCAGGCGAACGGTAAGCCCGACGACAACCGTCGTCCCGGCACCGCGTGCCCCTTTTGCGATACCGAGGAACTCGCCAATATCATCCGGCGCGACGGTGGCTGCATCTGGCTCGAGAATAAGTTTAAGACCTTGCGGGCCACTCGCCAGACCGTATTGATTGAGTCGTCCGACCACGACGCCGACCTGGTGACCTATGCGCCGGACGAGCTGCATCATGTTATGCGGTTTGCCCTGGATTGCTGGCAGCGGATGATTGACTCCCGACAGTATCGCAGCGTTCTCATGTACAAGAACAAGGGCCCACTTTCGGGCGGCAGTCTGGTCCATCCGCACATGCAGATTGTGGGTTTGGAGCAGGAAGACGGCTATGCTTCGCTGGCTTCCGCCAATTTCGAAGGCATCAATGTCTGGCGGCAGGGGAGAATCTCGGTCAACGTCTCAACCGAGCCGATCATGGGATTCTTTGAGGTTAACGTCTCGGCTCCACAGGGAATCGCCGCCAGCGACGACGCCCGCGACCAAGCCGAAGCGGACCTGTTTGCCGATGCGATTCAGGTGGCCCTGCGCTATATCCTGCACGAACACCACGGCGGTCGCGCGGAGTCGTACAACTTGTTCTTCTACCACATGGACGGCCGGACCATTGCCAAGGCGTTGCCACGTTGGGTGGTTTCGCCCTACTTTGTCGGCTATCGTTTGGCCCAAGTCAATGCCGAGACGACGCTCGATATCGATGCTGAGCGTCTGCGTGCGCATCTGGAAACGCTCGTATAGCAAGACTAACACCCACGTAATGCGGACAGCCTAGCGCGCCATGGCATCGCGGCCAGCCTTGACCCGCTTGCGCTGGGCGGCGCGCTCCTCGCCGGTCAGGCGCTCAAAGAGATGCCCGATAATCGAGGCCAGCACCTGCTGAAACAGCGTGCCGCACATGACGGGGAACACGACCTCGCCCGGAAAGTACTGCGTGGCGATGACGGCACCCGAAGAGATGTTGCGCATGCCGCAGGTAAAGCACATGGTAGTCGTCTCGCTATATGGCAGATGCAGCGCACGTGCGACCAGAAAACCGACGACAAAGCCGCTGATGGCGAAGACCAAAATAAAGAGGGCGACTTCCAGGCGCACCGCGTTTATGTGTAGCACGTACTCGCTCATAGCGGTGGAGTTGGACGCGATGACGCCCATCATCATGAACTTGCAGGCGGGCGAGAGCACGGGAGAGAGTTTCTCGTGGCCCCAGCCGCGCGTGAGTTCATTGATGGCAATACCGAGCACAGCGGGGATGGCGATCATAAAGGCCATGTTCTGCATCATGCTCGGCACGTCGATCGAGACGGTGGCGCCCAGCAGGAGCTTGAGCGTAAGCGGAATCGTCACAGGTGAGATGACCGAGGACGTCAGGATGATGGTGAGCGCGAGCGGGCCGTTGCCGCCGAACATGCTGATCCACATAAAAGCGGTGACGGCCACGGGCACGCTGTATTCGAGCACAATGCCGCAGACAAGGTTGGGGTTGGAGCCAAAGAAGAGTGACCCCATGGCATACGCCGCGATGGGAATAAGCACCGCCGAGACGAGCAGCGCCAAGACTAGGTGCAACGGACGGCGGAACACCTCGGTTACCTGGTGAAAGGTGTTGCTGAGCGCACCCTGAAACGTCATAAAGGCAAACAAGGTGGGAACGATGGGCTTGAGTACGCCAATCTGTTGGGGAAAGAGCACGCCGAGTGCCACGCAAATCGGAACGATGACCTGCATGTGCCCCGCAAGAAACTTGCCCAGTCCAACCCATTGCTTCATATGCTCTTGTGACTCCCTTTGCTCGTGAATCCGTTTTGAATGGATATGCTAGACGCTCGCATGCGTCCGTGCGTCAGAAACGCTCGATTATTTCGAGGGTATTACCGCCCTCGTTTATCGAAACCGCGGCGTGCTGGACGTTGTGCGTCCGCGCTGCACGGTATAATAAATCCGTTCAACAGATCTGCCTGCCGAAGCGGGTATACACAGAGGACTCATCGCTATGAACCGTGAGAGGTATCGCGGCGACCTGCCCCTATCGGGGGTGGGCGCCTATGTCATCGCTTAAGACGACGCATCGCTGGGCAGTCGCTCGGCAAAACCCCGAGCTCGAAAAGGAGCTTTCGGCTGGCCTGGGCATACCCGGGCTGGTGGCGCGCATTATGGTTGCGCACGGCATAACATCCATCGAGGAAGGCCAGCTGTTTTTGACGCCTTCGCTCGATCGCGACTGGGCCGACCCACTCATTATTCCGGGCATGGCGGTCGTTGCCGACCGCGTCGAGCGCGCTATTCGCAACCACGAGCACATCGCGGTCTTTGGCGATTTTGACGTCGACGGCATTACGTCGACTTGTCTGTTGACCGAGGCGCTACGTTCGTTTGGCGCCAACGTCACGCCGTTTATTCCGCATCGCTTTGACGAGGGCTACGGCCTGTCGCGTGCGGCGCTCGACCGCGTCAACGAGCTCGCCCAACCCAACCTGATCGTGACCGTCGATAACGGCATTGCCGCCAAGGAGGAGGTCTCCTATCTGGAGAGCCTGGGGATCGATTTGGTGGTCACGGACCATCACGAGCCGTCCGACCAGGTGCCGCAGGGCGTGCCCCTGACCGACCCCAAGCTCGAGGACGAGGGTCCCTCGCGCGAGCTTGCCGGTGCCGGTGTGGCGCTCAAGCTGGTGCAGGTCCTGGGCGAGCGTTTGGGCAAGCCGTCGTATTGGCGTTCGCTGATCGAGGTCGCGGCGCTGGGCACCGTGTCCGACATGATGCCGCTCACGCCCGAGAATCGCGCACTGGTCGCCGAGGGCATCCAACAGATGCGCGTGACGGCCCGTCCCGGCTATATCGCGCTTGCCGCACTTGCCAAGGCCGACCTTTCTACCATTACGGCCGACGGCCTGTCGTTTTCGCTCATCCCTCGTCTGAATGCTGCCGGCCGCATGGCTGATCCCAAACTGGCGCTCGACCTGCTGCTTGCCCGCGATCCTATCGAGGCAAGTGCACTGGCAGCCGAGCTCGAGGAAATCAACCGTCAGCGCCGCGAGATCGAGGCGGAGCTCACACGCGACGCCATGGCAAAGGTCGAGGAGACCTATGACGGCGGTCGCGCAATCGTCGTGGGTGGCGAGGGCTGGCACGAGGGCGTCAAGGGTATCGTAGCGAGCCGCCTGACCAACCGTTATCACGTGCCGGCGCTGCTCTTCTCGATTGAGGACGGCGTTGCGCGCGGATCGGGTCGCTCGGTGGGCAAGGTCAACCTGTTCGACGCCGTCGAGCGTTGTTCCGACCTGCTGATTCGTCGCGGCGGACATGCCGGTGCGGTGGGTGTGACCATCGAGGCATCCAAGCTCGATGAGTTCCGCCGCCGCCTTTCCGCCGTGCTATCGGAGCTTCCCGCCGAGGACTTTGAAGACACCGACGAGGTTGCCGCCACCGTCGACCTCTCCGAGTTAAATATCGAGACCATCGAGCAGATTTCCCGTCTTGAGCCGTTTGGCCAGGGCAATAAGGTGCCGTTGCTGGCCGCCGAGGGCGTGACGATGTGTGATCGCGCCGTGGTGGGCAAAACCGGCGAACACATGCGCTTCGTGGCGACCGATGGCGCCGCGAGTGTGCCGGCCATCATTTTCCGCGTGCCGCAGATCGATAGGCTCATCAATTGCGACAGCGCCGTCGACTTGGTGTTCGAGGCCGTGGCCGAGCATTGGCAGGGACGCGTGAAGCCCAAGCTCATGATCAAGGATGTTCTGGTCCGCGATACCACGCTGCCCAGCGTCGACGATCCGGCATGCGAGCTTCGTCGTGGCGTACAGCCGGCGGATTCCGGCCTGCGCCTGGAGTCGCGTAAGCGCGAGACGCTCGCCCAGCTTTCCTATACCGAGCTCACGCGCTCGCTTATCCATAGCTTTATCGGATCGAACCAGCCGCACCGCGCGCAGGTTGAGGCGCTCGATGCCTTGGCCGACCACCAGAGCGTCTTGGCCGTTATGGGAACGGGCCGCGGCAAGTCTCTCATCTTCCATGTACATGCTGCGCGCGAGGCTGTCCTTCGCGGACGTGCGAGCATCTTTGTCTATCCGCTGCGTGCGCTTGTTGCCGACCAGGCCTATCACCTCTCGTCGACGATGGCAGCGCTTGGCATTGGCGTTGGCGTGCTGACCGGCGAGACCGTGGAGGCCGCACGCGATGATGTGTTCGCCGGCCTAGCTTCGGGCCGCACCGGTATCGTGCTCACGACGCCCGAGTTCCTATCTATCCACCGTGACCGCTTCGCGCGTTCGGGCCGCATCGGCTTTGTCGTTATCGATGAGGCGCACCACGCCGGCCTTGCCAAGGGCGGCGACCGCAGCGCCTATCTCGACATGCCCGATATCCTCAAAGCCCTGGGCGACCCGGTTGTTATGGCTGCGACGGCCACCGCAACGGCTCCGGTCGTGGCCGAGCTTGCCCGCATGCTGCCGATCACTCGCACGGTGGTCGACGAGACGGTGCGCGAGAACCTGCAGCTCGAGGACGACCGCGACCTTGCGAGCCGCGAGAACCGTTTGGTGTCGATCGTGGCGACGGGGGAGAAGACCGTCATCTACGTTAATTCGCGCGACCAGTCCGTGGCGCTCGCCAAGACGTTGCGCAAGCGTGTGCCCGATTGCGCAACCCATATCGCGTTCTATAACGCGGGTCTTGCGCGCCCCGATCGCCGCCGCGTGGAGGAAGCATTCCGAGACGGCAGCCTCAGTTGCATCGTCTCGACTTCGGCCTTTGGCGAGGGCGTCAACCTTCCCGATATTCGCCATGTCGTGCTCTATCACATGCCGTTTGGCGCGATTGAGTTTAACCAGATGAGTGGCCGCGCCGGTCGCGATGGACAGCCCGCCGTGATTCACCTGCTCTATTCGTCGCGCGACGCCCGCATTAACGAGCGCCTACTCGACTGCTATGCGCCCGAGCGCGACGAGCTCGTCACGCTCTATCGCGCGCTGCAAACCATGTGGCGCTCCAACCGCGGCAAGACCGGGGACGATTCCTTTAGCGCGAGCGATATCGACATCGCGCAGATGTGCCTTGCCATCGATGCTCGCACGCCGGTCGACGAGCGCTCGGTGGAAAGTGGCCTGGGAATCTTCGAAGAGCTTGGCTTCTGTCGCGTTTCGGGGTTTGACGACACCCGTCGCATCGCGATGGCCGAAAACCCCGGCCGTGTGCAATTGAGCAGGTCAATTCGCTATTTGGAGGGCTTGCGCTCGCGCATGGAGTTCTCGGCTTTCCGGAGTTGGGCGCTCGATTCGTGCGCTTCTGATATGCTAGCCAAAGTTAACCGCCCGATCGTACCGCGGGCCTAGGGGAAGGGGACCTCGATGGATGCCGCAGCCCGTACCGCCCATGATTCCGCCCTCCAGCCGTTCTCGGAGATGGAGCACTATAAGCATGCCGATGAGCTGCCGCCCGAGATTATGGCGGACAGCTACGACAAGCTGGAGCGCCTGTGCCTCAAATATATGAATGAGGACGACTTTTCTAAGGTGGAGCAGGCCTATTGTTTTGCTGCCGAGAAGCACTGCAACCAAAAGCGCCGCTCGGGTGAGATGTACATCAACCATCCCGTCGAGGTAGCCATCATTTTGGCCGATCTCAAGATGGACTGCGATGTGGTGTGCGCCGCGCTGCTGCACGATACCGTCGAGGATACCGAGACCTCGCTTGCCGATGTTTCCGGCCTGTTTGGCGATACGGTGGCCGAGCTCGTCGATGGCGTGACCAAGCTCACCAACATCGAAGTCGACAGCATGGACGAGAAACAGGCGCTCACGCTGCGAAAGATGTTCCTCGCCATGTCCAAGGACATCCGCGTCATCATCGTTAAGCTTGCCGACCGTCTGCACAACATGCGCACCCTTGCGGCCCTGCGTGAGGACCGTCGCTTGTTTAAGGCCCGCGAGACCATGGACGTGTATGCGCCCCTGGCCGACCGTCTGGGCATGAGCTCCATTAAATGGGAACTCGAGGATCTGTCCTTCTTCTACCTTGAACCCGACGCCTACCAGCGCATCGCACGCATGGTGGCGGAGTCGCGCGAGGTCCGTGAGCGCTATCTGGCCGAGACCATCAAGACACTCACCGACGAGCTCAACCGCATTGGCCTGGAGGGCTTTCAGATCAACGGCCGTTCCAAGCACTATTGGTCCATCTACCAAAAGATGAAGCGCAAGGGCAAGGAATTTTCCGAGATCTACGACCTGGTGGCACTGCGCGTCATCACGCATTCGGTGCGCGATTGCTATTCCACGCTCGGTGCGGTGCATACGCTGTGGCACCCCATGCCCGGGCGCTTTAAAGACTATATCGCCATGCCCAAGGTCAATAACTACCAGTCGCTCCACACGACGGTTATCGGCCCCACGGCTCGTCCGCTCGAGATTCAGATTCGTACCTACGAGATGCACGAGCAGGCCGAGTACGGTATTGCCGCCCACTGGCTCTATAAGAAGTCGGGCGGATCGTCCGCGTCTAAGACCAATGATGCCCAGCGCTTGGACGACCAGATTAACTGGCTCAAACATTCGCTCGATTGGGCTGCGTCTGATGAGATCACCGACGCCAAGGAATACCTGCATTCGCTGAAGGTCGACCTCTTCGATCAGGAGATTTTCGTCTTTACGCCCAAGGGCGAGGTCATGGCGCTTCGTGCCGGCTCCACGCCGCTCGACTTTGCCTACGCCGTTCACACCGAGGTGGGAAACCACTGCGTCGGCGCTAAGATCAACGGTGCGGTGGCCCCGCTCACGCACGAGATCAAGACGGGCGACCGTGTCGAGATTCTGACCAACAAGAGTTCCAAGCCGTCGCGTGATTGGCTCAAGATCGTTAAGACACCTTCCGCCAAGTCAAAGATCCGCCGTTACTTCGCCGCCGCGACCAAGGACGACGACGCTGCCGCCGGCCGCGATATACTGGCTAAGGACCTGCGCAAGCGCGGATATGGCATCTCTACGCCACGATCCACGCGTGCGCTCAACGCCGTGGCGGAGCAGTTTAACTATAAACAGCTCGAGGACCTGTTTGCCGCCGTTGGTGCGGGCAAAGTCGCCCCGCGTGCCGTGGGCAACAAAGTCGAGCAGATTTTGGACCCCAAGCCTGAGGAGCAGCTCACCAAGGCCGAGGCCATTGCCGAGGTCGTGAAGCAGCCTGCGCGCGGCTCCAACCGCAAGCCGCAAAAGCGCGGCAAGAGCGCCAGCAACGGCATTATCGTCAAGGGCGAGAGCAACAGCGGCCTGCTGGTCCGTCTGGCCCATTGCTGCAACCCCGTGACGGGCGACGACATCGTCGGCTTCATCACGCGCGGTCGTGGCGTTTCGGTGCATCGCGCCAACTGCCCCAACGTCAAGGGTCTTATGGAGCATCCCGAGCGCATGATCGATGTGGAATGGGACGGCGCTGCCGACACCCTCTTCCAGGTCGAGATCGTGGTCGAGTGCCTGGACCGCATGGGCCTGCTCAAGGATGTCACCATTGCCATTGGCGATGCGGGTGGCAATATCCTTTCTGCCGCCACGTCGACCAACCGCGAGGGTATTGCAACCCTGCGCTTTATGGTCGAGATCTCGGACGCGAGTGGTCTGGATCCGCTGCTGGCCTCTATCAGCAGCGTTGACTCGGTCTACGACGCGCGTCGCTTGATGCCCGGCGAGGGTGGAGCCCAGCTTAAGCGCCGCGTTTAGTCGCGACGAACGTGCCACATTATCGATATTCGCTACACTCGAGGCATCGTTTGATGCCTCGAGTTCTATAGAGAGGAGAGGGACATGAGTGCTGTGTCCTTGGATTTAACTCCCAAGGGATCGGTCGAGATCGAGACGCTCGTAAACGGTCCCATTCAGACCAATAGCTATGCTGTCATTTCGGACAATGAGTGCGTGATTATCGACCCCGCATGGGAAGGCGAGCGCTTGGTGGAGCATATTCGAGCCGAGCATCCCGGCGTACGCGTGTTTGGCGCCGTATGCACTCATGGCCATGCCGATCATGTTGGTGGTGTTGCAGGCGTTCGAACCACCGTTGGCGAGGGCTGCCAGTATGAGCTGTGTGCTAAGGATGTGGCGGTGCCGCATGCGAACATCGAGGAACAGCGAGCTATGTGGGGCATTGAGACGCCTGACCCCGGGGAGCCGACGCACCTGCTCGCCGAGGGAGATGCTATCAAGGTGGGCGATATCTACCTGCAGGTGATCGAGACGCCAGGGCATACGCCGGGCGGGATCGTCTTGTTTGCTGCCACCGAGCAGGGGAACATTGCCTTTGTGGGCGACACCCTGTTTCCGGGTGGGCACGGCCGCACCGATCTTTCTGGAGGAGACGAGGCGGCGATTCTGCGCTCGCTCTCCAAGCTCGCCCGGCTTCTCCCGCCCGATACCGTTTGCCTAACCGGTCATGGCGATTCGACCACCATGGCACGCGAGCTCATGCAGAACCCTTTCATGCAGATTTAGCTTAATAGTCGGCTTTTGAAGCACGAGAAGCGTCCAAACGTCAAGCTATTTTTCCCCAACGGGTCGATTTCGTAGGGCAAACGGTCAAAAAAGTCTGTTTGGACGATATTCGTGAACAAACGAACGTTTATGCTCGGGTGCGCCGTGGTAAAATCTCAGGCGTTATCGGAGCAACCTTACAGGAGGTTTCTTTTATGCTCGTCAACGCAGCAGACATGCTCAAGAAGGCCGAGGCCGGCAAGTACGGTCTTGGTGCCTTCAACACCAACAACCTCGAGTGGACCCTGGCTATTCTCCAGGCCGCCGAGGAGGCCAAGTCTCCGCTGATCCTTCAGTGCACCGCTGGTGCCGCTAAGTGGATGGGCGGTTTCAAGGTCTGCGCCGACATGGTCAAGGCTGCCGTCGAGGCCACGGGCGTTACCGTTCCCGTCGCCCTTCACCTCGATCACGGTTCTTACGAGGATTGCTTCAAGTGCATCGAGGCCGGCTTCACGTCCATCATGTATGACGGCTCTCACGAGGAGACCTTCCAGCTTAACCTCGACCGCACCAA
The DNA here is from genome assembly GCA_905215505.1 of uncultured bacterium. Classification (GTDB taxonomy): domain Bacteria; phylum Actinomycetota; class Coriobacteriia; order Coriobacteriales; family Coriobacteriaceae; genus Collinsella. The sequence goes on along the minus strand of CAJMPU010000016.1, from coordinate 4,263 downwards.
GGAGCTCGTTGAGCTTGCCCACTCCAAGGGCATGTCCATCGAGGCCGAGGTCGGCGGCATCGGCGGCACCGAGGACGGCGTGACCTCCAGCGGCGAGCTCGCTGATCCTGCTGAGTGCAAGCAGATCGCTGACCTGGGTGTCGACTTCCTCGCCTGCGGCATCGGCAACATCCACGGCGTGTACCCCGCCGACTGGGCTGGTCTTTCCTTCGAGCGTCTGGGCGAGATTAAGGCCCAGACCGGTGACCTGCCCCTCGTTCTGCACGGTGGCACCGGCATCCCCGAGGATCAGATCAAGAAGGCCATCTCCCTGGGCATCTCCAAGATCAACGTCAACACCGACCTGCAGCTCGTCTTCGCCAAGGGCGTCCGCGAGTACATCGAGGCTGGCAAGGATCAGCAGGGCAAGGGCTTTGACCCCCGCAAGCTCCTCAAGCCTGGTCGCGACAACATCGTTGCCCGCACCAAGGAGCTCATGGAGGAGTTTGGCTCCGTCAACAAGGCGTAAGTAGCGGTTTAACTTCCCGCCGGAGGCCCCGTTTCCCCTACGCTGTTTCCCTCGCGCTCACCTGGCTTCGACAGAAGTCGCGCGACGGAATCAGCTCCGGGGAAACGGGGCCTCCTTTGTTAACTTGCTACAGGGTTACTGGTCTGATTTTAGTTATATGGTTACCGTTCAGCGGTGTTGATGGCTCCCTTGTTGGGGCTTTCTTTTTATCTCGCTACAATGGGCTTCAAGCGTTCTAGTGACTTGGAGTTTTGGTATGGCTGTTATTAATGTGCTGCCTTCGGATGGGAAGGTTATTGACGAGGGTCCAGTTGGTTGCTCTGCTGATGTTTGCTGTGATGACTTTCGTCATCTCGATGTTGGACTGCCGCCCGAGATTCTTCGTCTTATGGATGCCGGGTATTTGACGCAGGCTGTTGCTGCCTGCGATCGCCTTTTGGAGCAGAACCCCGAGCCTTCGCTGGCTGCTTGTGTTCGTGCCGAGCGGTATCGCATGCTCGAGACGCCGCTTCATTTTTCGGTGTCGCGCGACCAGGCTATTGCGATGATTCGCGAGGAGTGGCCAGAGTTTACCGAAGAGCAGTTTGATGACCTGATTAATCGTAAGCGTATTGACTGGCGCTTTATCGATGGCGAACTGTTCGTTCTCGACAACTTCCTCGATTCGCTTCGCGTATATCCCAAAGAGGTTCCCGGCATGCGGCCCGATTCTACGGACGGAATAGCACTGCGCAACGAGATGCTCAAGGAGATGGAGTCACAAAACGGATTGGCTCGCGTCATTACGCTTAAAGCGTCCGTGTCTGTCCCCGGCGCTCTGGAAGGGGAGACCGTTCGCGCGTGGCTACCCGTTGCCGCCGCCTGTCGTCAACAGTCTCATATCGAGGTTCTCGATATGACGCCGGAGGGTGCTGTTGCCCCCGCGAATGCTTCGGCGCGTACCGCCTCGTGGTCTTCTTCGAGTGAGCGCTCATTCTCGGTGACCTATCGCTATCAAATTGATGCCGCTTATCGTGATGTCTATGGGGGTGCGCTTCCGGTGCATCCTTGCATGGACGCGCCACTGCCCGTGGACACCTCCGAGGACCGTCCGCACATTGCATTCACGCCGTATCTACAGCAGCTGACAGCCCGTGTCATTGACGGGCTCGAGGATCCGCTCGATCGCGCCCGTGCTATCTATGATTACCTGACGCAGTACATCGACTATCGCTATCAGCCGCCGTACTTGCTTTTGGGATCTATTGCCGATGACTGCGCGCATTCGCTCCGCGGCGATTGCGGCGTTATGGCGCTCACGTTTATCACCATGTGCCGTATCGCGGGCGTGCCTGCCCGTTGGCAGAGCGGCCTGTATGTTGCGCCCGATTCGGTGGGGTCGCACGACTGGGCAGAGTTCTATACGCCGCAGACCGGATGGCTCAACGCCGACGTGTCATTTGGATCTTCTGCTCGCAGGATGGGGGAGGAGTGGCGCCGCCGTCACTACTTTGGCAATCTCGACCCGTGGCGTATGGTGGCCAACAATCGATTCCAGGCAGAGTTTGAGCCCTCTTTCGACGGCATGCGCGAGGACCCTTACGATAACCAGATGGGTGAGGCTTCGGTCGACGGTCGCGGATGCCGTCGGCGCGAGATGCTCCGCACGGTCGAACTCATCGAAATGCTCGAAGTTCCATTTTCGGACTAATCGGTAGAAAGCTGTGATAAACTAACTCACGCATTGCGTGCCCGAGTGGCGGAATTGGCAGACGCAGTGGACTCAAAATCCACCGTTGGCAACAACGTGCGAGTTCGAGTCTCGCCTCGGGCACCATACATGCAAGTGAGCGTTCAAGGGGGTTGCGGCCCCCTTTTTCGTGCCGAACTCGCGTGAGCGCGCGAAGCGTTAAGCAAACAGGCCTGTGGCCTGTTTGTAGCGGAGCGTGGCGAGGGCGCCACGCGCCCGAAGCCCGGGGCTTCGCGAAGCGAAGGCCCTTCGAGTCTCGCCTCGAGCACCATACATGCAAGCGAGCGTTCAAGGGGGTCAAGGTCCCTTTTTCGTGTACGTAATGTGATAACGCGCTGTACGTGTTATTATTCGCAAGGCGTTGTTCCCACAATGCCCTAAAGAGGAACCTGAGGGTTCCCACCTTTTGGCGCCAATGAGCAGCTGACTGGTCATACAACTTAGATTCCCTTCCTCAAATCGAGGAAGTCTATGTGTACGACCTGGTTGCTGAGAAGCGCCGGGTTATTTTTTTATGAATGGAGGTAGGGAAAATAGCTAAGTCTGATGACACCCGCATCAACGACGAGATCACTGCATCTTCGTGTCGTTTGATTGGCGTCGATGGCTCTCAGCTCGGCCTGTTCGCCATCCGCGATGCCCAGCGCGTCGCCGACGATCAGGGTCTCGACCTGGTCGAGATCGCTCCCAACGCGGAGCCGCCGGTCTGCAAGGTCATGGACTACGGTAAGTTCAAGTACCAGCAGGCCATGAAGGCCAAGGCTGCTCGTAAGAACCAGTCCAAGGTCGAGGTCAAGGAAATGAAGTTCCGACCCAAGATCGACGTTGGCGACTACGAGACCAAGAAGGGCCACGTTCTGCGTTTCCTCAAGAAGGGCGCACGCGTTAAGATCACCATCATGTTCCGCGGTCGTGAGATGGCTCACCCGGAGCAGGGCCTTAACGTTCTCGAGCGTCTCGCCGAGGATCTCAAGCCTTACGCTACGGTCGAGTCCAAGCCTAAGATGGAAGGCCGTAACATGCTTATGCTGCTCGCCCCGATTAAGGGCGCCTTCGATGAGGATAAAGCGGCAAGCGATAGCAAGTAACTAGTGTTCTGTAACCGATTAAGGAGTATTTCATGCCTAAGATGAAGTCCCACAGCGGCACCAAGAAGCGTTTCCGCAAGACTGGTACCGGCAAGCTTATGCGCGCCAAGGCTTTCAAGAGCCACATCCTGAGCAAGAAGTCCACCAAGCGTAAGCGTGGCTTCCGTCAGGAGACCGAGATCGCCGCTGCCGACCGCAAGGTCATCAAGTCGCGTCTCGCCTAAGTTCGCGTTCCCGTTTTTCGTTTTACCGTCTAGGAGTTGATAGAACATGGCACGTATTAAGCGCGCTGTTGCCGCCAAGAAGAAGCGCCGTACCGTTATGCACCGTGCGAAGGGTTACTACGGTGCCGCTTCGCGTACTTACAAGCATGCTAAAGAGCAGGTCCAGCACTCCCTGCAGTATCAGTATCGTGATCGCCGCAACAAGAAGCGCGAGATCCGTTCTCTCTGGATCACCCGTATCAACGCTGCTGCTCGCCTGAACGACATCTCTTACTCTCAGTTCATGCACGGCCTGAAGGTTGCCGGCATCGAGCTCGACCGCAAGGTCCTGGCTCAGATGGCTTACGAGGACATCGAGTCCTTCAACGAGCTGGCTGCCATTGCCAAGAAGGCTCTCGAGGCCTAATAGATTCTCTTGAATCGCTAGGGGAGTGTCGCGTTGTGCGCGGCGCTCCCTCTTTTTATCTGAAGCGCGGTTTACATTGCTAAAAGCGCGGGTAGATAGACACTTACAGGTGACCGATCTCTATATATTTCTAAACCAAAGGGTCATCATCTGATACGTGCGGAAGATCCGCACCAGTCTTTCTATTAGCTATAGAAAGCGATATGTTGTGTAGGACTTGTGAAGAGTGGAATTGACGACCCACAGGGCTTCGCGGTCTGGCAATATATCTCCTTGCCGCGCGGCCCGGTCGGACCGGATCAGCCGCA
>CAJMPU010000015.1 GCA_905215505.1 uncultured bacterium | reverse complement strand
CCCTACCGGGAGTAGCCCCGACGGTTGACAAAACTATAGGAACACCCAATGACTACTCATTTAAGTCTGTCCCCAATGACTGCACAATGGCTGGGAAGGCGCATCCCACACCGACGCATTGCCTTCGGGCCCTTTCCCCAGGCTCTCCATAGCTCAGCTGAACTCCCCGCAACCTGTTCCGGGTTGGCGGAACGAGCGCGACGTGGAGTGTCATTCTTTACCGCGTTAGACTAGACGCAGGGAAAGGAGGAGGACATGGATGCTCGCGTCAAGCAGCTTGTAAATATGATCGAGGACGCTCAGCCTGTCGCTGTCGCGGTACTTGCCAAGCGTCTCGAGGTAAGCGAGCGCGCCGTGAGAAACTATATCCATCGCGCAAACGACAGCCTTGCAGGGGTTGCACGCATCGTTGGCAGCAAGGGGCAGTATCGTATCGATGTTGCACGTGCAGATGAGCTTGCTCGCTTGCTAGACGGTGCGGCTCTGGCCCATCCGGGCATTCCTGATACGCGCGATGGCCGTGTGTCCTTCCTTCTTAACGACCTCCTCATGCGGTCCCAGTGGGTGACGATTGAGGAGTATGCGGATTTACTCTACGTTTCGGCGCGGACTCTGTCCAATGACATGCGTCTGGTAGAGCAGAAACTCGCCCAATTTGACTTAACGCTCGAAAAGCGCCCACGCTACGGAATCCGCGTTGCGGGCGGGGAGTCACAACGGCGCCTGTGCCTGGCCTCGCTGGTGAGGCCCGTGTTGCCCGACACCGACGATGCAAAGCTCGCCGAGCGCCTGCGGGCCATCGCCGCATGTGTGGACGATGCCCTGACGGCCTCGCCCGTCACGGTGAGCTCGCTGGCATCCCGCAATCTCATCATGCATCTTTACATTGCTCTTGGCCGCATCGAGCAGGGCTGCTATGTCCCAGCTGCAGAATCGGACGTTCAAAAACTGGAGGGAACGCGCGAATACGCCGCGGCTTTCCAGATTGCCGCAAACATCAAGGATGCCCTGGGCGTGAGCATGCCCCGAGAAGAGGTTGCCTTTATCGCAATCCATTTGCTCGGCAGGGGCACGGGCGTGCCCGAGAAGGGCTCTGCCGTTATCTCGGACGAGATGTGGGAGATTGCTTCCGAGATGGTACGTGCGGTCAACGATGAGTTTAGGTTTGACTTTAGCGGCGATCTTGAACTTCGCATGAACCTTGCTCGGCATATCGGCCCTCTGGGCTATCGCCTTGAATATCACATGCATATGGATAACCCCATGCTGCCCGATATCAAGACGAGGTTTCCGTTGGCCTATTCGATGGCAGCTGGCACCTCGCAGGTACTCGAGCGTCATTTTGGCAGCCAGCCCTCTGATGAAGAGCTCGGCTACATCGCCATGGCATTTGCCCTGGCCCTCGAGCAGCAAGCCGACCAGCCGCGTCGCAAGCGCATCCTGATCGTGTGCGCCTCGGGAGCGGGAAGCGCCCGTATGCTCGAGCACCAGTACCGCAAGCAGTTTGGCATGTATATCGATTCGATTGAGACATGCGATGTCGCCCGCGTGGGAACGTTCGATTTTTCGCACATCGACTACGTGTTCACAACGGTGCCGCTCAACGTCAAGTTGCCCGTGCCCGTCCGCGAGGCCGATTTCTTCTTGGAGACGAGCGATGTCAACGCTATCCGCAAGGTGCTGAGCGACGACACTGCGCAATCGGACTCCGTAAGCTCTTTCTTTAGCCGTGCCCTGTTCTTCAACCGCGTTGAGGCACCGTCGAAGCAGGCCGTTCTCCGATATCTCTCCGAGCGCGCCGTCGAGAGCGGCCGTGTCGATGCCCAGTTTGCCCAAGAGGTCGCCGAGCGCGAGAGCGCGAGTGCCACCTCGTTTGGCAATGGGGTAGCCATGCCCCATGGGATGCATCCCTTGAGCGCCGAGGCCTTTGTTACCGTGGGCCTGCTCGAACATCCCATTCTTTGGGACGAATACGGCCATGAGGTCGATATCGTCTTTATGGTGTCGTTTGCCCGGTCGGGCGGCGATGAGGCGCGGATCTTGAGCTCACTGCTCGCCGAGATCTTTATGGACCGCCAGGGGGTCGAGCGCCTACGCGAGCGCCGGTCCTGGCATGAGCTGATGGCGCTTGTGCAAGCGCATACGGCTTAAGACTTCTTTTGTCGATAACCCTGTCTGTCTACCTGTAATAAACCTCGAGGATTGCGGGCGGGAGATAGGCGTTTCGAATATTCAAGTACAAACCAAACATCACGGGAGAGGAGACCGTTATGGACGATCAGGGAACCGAGATGGTTTCGTTTCAGCTGGTCGCTGCAGCGGGAGAGGCACGCAGCCTTGCCTTCGAAGCCCTTGAAAAGGCAAAAGCGGGGGATTTTGACGCCGCCGCCAAACTCATGAAGCAGTCAAAGGATGCGGGAATCAAGGCTCACCACATCCAAACGCAGCTGCTTTCGACTGAGGCAGCGGGCGAGCATCTGTCGGTGGATGTGTTGCTGGTCCATGCTCAGGACCACCTCATGTGCTCCATGCTTGCTCAGGAGCTCGTGCAGGAGCTGATCTGCCTGTATGAGTGCACTGCAACCAAGAACGCCTAGCGGCGTGCGGTGACTATCCAACCAATCAATGCGAAGGGAATCCCTTATGAAGATCCTTCTTGTTTGCGCAGCTGGTCTGTCTACAAGCATTCTGATGAAGAAACTCGAGAAATATGCGGAGCAAAACGGCATCGAGCTCGATATCGATGCGGTGGGTATCGGCGAGTATCAGGAGACGTGCGCCAATTATGACGTGCTGCTCTTGGGGCCGCAGGTGTCCTACCAGCTCAACACCGTCAAGCAGGGGAGCGGTAAGCCGACCGCGGTCATCCCCGCACAGGACTACGGCATGGGCAACGCCGCCAACGTGCTGGCACTCGCCCAGTCGCTGTTGGGTTAGGAGGCAACCATGGAGAAGTTCATGACCCTGCTTCAGGAAAAACTGACCCCTATCGCCAATTTCTGCGGCACCGAGCGCCACTTTGCCTCCATGCAAAAGGGCTTTATGAGCGCGATCAGCTTCATCTTGGTATCTGCCGTCTTTATGATCCTCGCCAACCCGCCGGTCACGGCCGACCTGGTGGCGCAGGGCGGGTTCTGGTCCGTCTTTGGCCCTTGGCTCGATTTTGCGACGGCCAATAAGCTCACGCTGCTCATCCCCTTCAATATGACGATGGGCATACTGTCGGTGATCGTGACGTTCGCAATCGCCTATAACCTGGCGGGCACCTACAAGATGCCCAAGCTTAACGCCGGCATGACCTCGCTGGTGATGTTCCTGATCGCCGCGGCGCCGTCGTCCTACTACCAGCTTGCTGACGAGTCCGTGCTCCAGGCGGTCCCCTGCACCTATCTGGGTGCGCAGGGCCTGTTTACCGCCATCATCGTTGCCTTGGTCTCCGTCGAGGTCACGCGCTTCTGCCAGACCAAGGGCATCACCATCAAGATGCCCGATGGCGTGCCGCCGTTTTTGTCCGAAACCTTTGGCGCCATCGTACCTATGCTCGCCAACATCCTCATCTTCTTTGGCGGCAACCTGCTGATCCAGATGATCGATCCCGCGCTGTCCATCCCCTCGGTTATCGAGAAGCTGCTCGCTGCCCCGCTTTCCGTCGCAGTTGACTCTGTGCCCGGCGCACTGCTTATCTGCTTCATGACGCTGCTGTTTTGGTGCTTTGGCGTCCACGGCAACATGATCGTAATGCCCATCACCGCCCCGGTCTCGCTTGCCGCCTTTGCCGCCAACGCCTCGCTCTATGCTGCCGGGCAGCCGCTTGAGTTCCACCCGGTGCTCATGTCGTTGGCCATCAACCTCATCGGCGGCACGGGTAATACGTTCTCTTTTGTGGCGCTCTGCGCGTTTAGGGCAAAGTCGCAGCAGCTCAAGGCATTTGGCAGGGCATCGATCGTGCCGAGCTTCTTCCGTATCTCCGAGCCCGCGATCTTCGGCGCGCCCATCATCTTCAACCCGATCCTCATGATTCCGTTTGTGCTAGGCGGCATGATCTCGGCCCTGCTGTATTGGGGTGCGGTCTCACTGGGTCTTGTCTCTAACTTCTACATCTTGGTGAGCGGCACGTTCCCCATCTTCGTTCAGGGCTTTGTCCAGTGCCTCGACCCGCGCATCTGGGTGTTTACGATCGTTTTGATCGTGGTCATGGCTGTGGTCTGGTACCCGTTCTTTAAGGTGTACGATAACCAGCTCCTGGCTCAGGAGCAGGAGAACGCCGCGGTAGCTTCTGCCGAGGATGCTGAGTAGCATGAGTTACTTTGACAGAACGTCTGCCGCCGGTATGCCCGAGGGCTTTTTGTGGGGTGGTGCCCTCGCCGCCAACCAGGCCGAAGGGGGCTGGAACGAGGGCGGCCGCGGCATGTCGCACTCCGACCTGATCCCACAGGGTTCCGACCGCTGGGATGTAATGTTTGGCAGGCAAAAGCCCGTGGACGATCCGGACAGGCTGTATCCATGCCGCTGGGGCAACGACTTCTTCCATCATTGGCACGAGGATGTCGAGCTCTTTGCCGAGATGGGCTTTAAGTGCCTGCGTCTTTCAATTTGCTGGAGCCGTATTTTTCCCACAGGGATGGAGACCGAGCCCAACGGCGAGGGCTTGGAGTTTTACCGTCAGGTATTCGAGGCGCTGCGCGAGCATGGAATCGAGCCGCTTGTGACGCTGTCGCACTACGACTATCCGTTGGCTCTGGTCGAGCGCTATGGTGGCTGGCAAAGCCGAGAGATGATCGAGCGGTATGCGCACTACGTCGAGACCGTCGGACGCGCGTACCAGGGCCTCGTGCGTTATTGGCTTACGTTCAACGAGATCAACAGCGTGGCGCTGTCCTATCTCAACGCGGGTGTCACGCTCGAGGATGAGCGTGACCGTGCAGCCGTGACCGCGGCGTTCTCGCACCATATGTTTATGGCGAGCGCTCGCGCTGTCGAGATTCTGCACAAGATCGATCCCGCAAACAAGGTGGGTTGCATGGTCGCTGCCGGTGCGACCTATCCGTACCGTTGTGCGCCCGAGGACGTATGGCTTGCGTATGAGGAGGACCGCGGCCGCTACTTCTACACAGACGTGATGGCTGCGGGCGCCTATCCTGCTTGGAAGCTGCGTGCACTCGAGAAAGAGGGTGTTCACGTGCCCTTTGAGCCGGGCGATACGGAGTATCTGGCAGAGCATACGGTCGACTTCATCTCGTTCTCGTACTATTGCTCGCGCTTGGTGTGCGCCGATGATCAGGTGATCGCCGAGAAGGCGGAGGGCAACGTGTTCCCGACGCTGCGCAATCCGTACCTCAAGGATAAAGAGACTGCCTGGAAGTGGCAGATCGATGCGCTGGGTTTGCGCGTGACGCTTGCCGGCTACCACGATCGTTACCATCTTCCGCTCTTTATCGCCGAGAACGGTGTGGGCGGACTCGATGCGCTGGAAGACGGCAAAGTCCACGATGCGTATCATATTGATTACCTGCGAAGGCATATTCTTGCGCTGCGCGATGCAATTGTCGAGGACGGTGTTGACCTGATGGGATACACGCCGTGGGGCTGTATCGATTTGGTGTCTGCCTCGACGGGGCAGATGAAGAAGCGCTATGGCTTTGTTTATGTTGATGCCGATGATATGGGCAAAGGCACGTTCGATCGCTACCGAAAGGACAGCTTCTGCTGGTACCAAAAGGTCATTGCATCAAATGGCGAGGACTTGAGTTAACCCTTGCAAGCCTGCTGCCCCCGTGGCCCGTTTCGGCCGCGGGGGCTTTTGTTATTTACCTAGTCCCCGATGAGACCCTCATTCTGTGGGTAGTCATTGGGGACGTTCTTAAAAGACTAGTCATTTAAGTCTGTCCCCAATGACTGCGGAAACCCGGCACTTGGGGACGTTCCTTTTCTGCTGGCAGCTTGGAACAGTCCTTAAAGCCCGCATCAATCAACTGCGGAAAGCGCATCCCAGAATGAGCGTCCAACATGGGACATAGTTTCCCTTGAGGGCCTCAACCGGAAAATGCATCCCGGAATGTTGCCGGAAAGTGGAACGTAGTTTCCCAAACGGGCCGCTAACGGAAAGTGCATCCCGCTATTGAGCTCCAAAATGGGATGCGCTTTCCGTGTCGGCAGTTCCTGGCAGCCTGGGGCTACTCATTTAAGTCTGTCCCCAATGAGTGCAATGAGTGCCCAATGACTAGTAGTAGGCCCACATGGCTTCGATTTCGTTGAGGACTTCTACGACACCCCAGCGACGGGCGCTGCGGCTGGCCGAGTTGGGGTCGTAGACTCCCACTTGATCGGCATCGTCGATGCCCCAGAGCACGATATAGTGTCCAACACTGGTAAAGGTGCCGGGACGAACCGATGCGATAATGGGCGCACCCGAGCGCAGCGCCTGGGTGATAGAGCTGCGATCGATATGGAGCTCCGTTGCGTTAAGGCCCAGCTGCCATGCGCCGCGCGTCATAAATGACCATTCGGTGGCGCCGGTGGGGGCATAGTTGCCTGCCTCGGAAAGCGCGCACATATCGACGGGAGTCATATCGGTGCGTCCCGTCTTAAAGATATAGACCATGGTGAGGCACGTAGGCCCGCAGGCATTTTGGCGGATGGTACCGCCGGCGTAAGGCAGCTCCGACCATGCAGGGTCGATCTGATAGATATGGGGCATCGTGCCGGCTTGCCATTGCGAGCGCGGGGTCGAAAAGGCGAAAGAATAACCGGGCGCGACGGGGGCCTTGAGCAGCTTGTCCTCGGCGGTGGGCTCAAGGCCGGCCGAGCCGTGGGACATACAGGAGCTCATAAGCACAAAGACCAGACAGATGAGGATAGAGCACAGTGCGAGGCAAAGTCGACGAGCCGGAAGGGCGGGGGCATTCACGTACGATGTCGAGCGGTAGGGCTTGCCGTCGCGTCCGCCTTGGGAATGCGAAAAGAAGCGGTTGATATGGATGTCGGACTGACGTGCGCCGTTGCGGCGCAGTTGCGGAACCTCGGCCTTGCGCTGTCGAGTGCGCGCGCCCAGGCGGCTATCTTGCTGCGCGCTTGTGCCCGTGCTCGGACGGTCACTCTGCCGTGTTCTGCTTGTCTGCTGCCGAGACGAAGGCCTGGGTTGCTCTTGAGGGCGTTGCGGATTGCTGCTCGTGGCACTTCTAGGCGTCGGCGTGGTGCGGCCAGCAAGGCGAACGCTTTGTCGCCGTTGATCACCGTCGTTGTATCCGTATGCCATTCGTACCGCCTTGTCTCATGTATAACCTGTCTATCCTACAAAAAAGATGTGCAACAAATGGGTCTGCGCGTCAAAAGCTCGGTAAACGGTACGAAAGGCGCAAAACGCACGGCTTCAAAAACATCTCTATATGCGTCCGATGAGCGTACGCCCGTCGGACGGGCGGCAACAATGAGTGGCAAACCGCGCCGTTCGTCCCAAAAACAGCGCCGCTCGTTTTGCAGTTCTGCCTTCGGTCGAGTCGCAAGCGGCGCTGCTGTGCCAAGGCCGTATCTTAAAGCCACGAAATAAAAGCGCGCGGTAAAACAGACCGCGCAAGGGGTGACGCCAAAGAGGCGTCAATAAGGAAAGGAGGGGAACAATGGCGGACAAGAACGCAGAAGTTGCAGTCGAAGGTAACGGCGGCATGAAGAAAACGCTTTCGCTCTGGAACTTCTTCACCATCGGTTTCGGTGCCATCATCGGAACTGGCTGGGTCCTGCAGGTCGGCGACTGGATGGTCGTGGGCGGCGGTCCCGTTCCCGCTATGATCGCATTCCTCTTGGGTGCAATCTTCCTCGTGCCCGTCGGAGCTGTTTTCGGTGAGCTCACGGCTGCTATCCCCATCTCGGGCGGCATCGTCGAGTATGTCGACCGTAGCTTTGGCCGTACGCTGAGCTACATCACCGGTTGGCTCCTGGCTCTGGGCAACGGCATCCTGTGCCCGTGGGAGGCCATCGCCATTTCGACCCTCGTGTCCGAGATGTTCGGCAGCCTGCCCGGTCTTGAGTGGCTGCGCGCCGTCAAGCTCTACACCATCTTGGGCGCCGACGTTTACTTGTTCCCGACGCTAATCGCGCTCGGCTTTGCAGTCTACGTCATCTTCCTCAACTTCCGCGGTGCCAGCTCGGCCGCCAAGCTCCAGGCCTTCCTGACCAAGGCTCTGCTCTGCGGCATGCTGCTCGCCATGGGTGTCTCGCTGTTCACCGGTTCGCCGGAACACGCCATGCCCGTGTTCTCCCAGGTCACCGGTGCTGGCGGCGGCAAGCCCGCTACCGAGGGCACCAGCCTGTTCGCCGGCATCGTGTCGGTCCTGGTTTTGACCCCGTTCTTCTACGCCGGCTTCGATACTATTCCTCAGCAGGCTGAGGAAGCAGCCGAGGGCCTCAACTGGAACAAGTTCGGCAAGATCATCTCCCTGGCCCTGCTGGCCGCCGGCGGCTTCTACATGGTCTGCATCTACTCGTTCGGCACCATCCTCGACTGGCATGAGTTTGTTAAGAGCCCGGTTCCCGCGCTTGCCTGCCTCAAGGGCATCAACATGCTCCTGTACCTGGCCATGCTCGTCATCGCCACGCTTGGACCCATGGGCCCGATGAACTCCTTCTACGGCGCCACGAGCCGCATCATGCTCGCCATGGGCCGCAAGGGCCAGCTGCCCGAGAAGTTCGCCGAGGTCGATCCCAAGTCCGGCGCTCCCAAGCTCGCCTGCGTCGTCCTGGGCGTCATCACCGTCATCGGTCCGTTCCTGGGCAAGAACATGCTCATTCCTCTGACCAACGTGTCGGCCCTCGCCTTCATCTTCTCCTGCGGCATGGTCGCCCTCGCTTGCCTGCGCATGCGCTTCACCGAGCCCGACCTGCCTCGTCCCTACGAGGTGCCCGGCGGCAAGTTTGGCATCTGCCTCGCTGTCGCTGCCTGCGCCGTCATCATCGGCCTGCTCGTGATCCCGTTCTCTCCCGCCTCCCTCAACATGGTGGAGTGGAGCATCGTGATCGGCTGGCTGGCCATTGGCCTGGCCCTCATGGCCTTCACCAATTCCCGCAAAAAATAACGCCTAGCCGGGGCGGATCGGGTGCGCGGAACCCTCTCTCCCGCGCACCGAACCCGGCACCACTTGGGTAGCTTTGTGAGGCCTTAACCCAACATGGCCTCGCCCACTATATGGATCCATAAGGAGGAACCATGTCTACTAAGTACGCAATCGTTGGCGGCAAGCTCATCGACGGTACCGGTGCCGAGCCGGTCGAGAACTCCCTCGTTCTCGTCGACGACAACGGCAAGATCGAGTATGCCGGTGCTATGCAGGACCTTCCCGAGGGCGTTGAGGTTATCGACGCCGCCGGCAAGACCGTCCTTCCCGGCCTGATCGACACCCACCTGCACTTCTCGGGCAACCTGACCGACGATGACACCGATTGGGTTATGCAGCCGCTCCTCGAGAAGCAGGCCGTCGCCGTCAAGCAGGCCTACGACTGCCTCACCCACGGCCTCACCACCGTCTGCGAGATCGGCCGCTTTGGTATCCAGATCCGCGACTGCATCGACAAGGGCGTCTTTAAGGGTCCGCGCGTTCTGGCCACCGGACTCGGCTTCTGCCGTGTTGCCGGTCACGGTGACTCCCACCACTGCAGCCAGGAGCTCAACAAGGAATCGCATCCCTGGGGCGACCAGGTCGACGGTCCTTGGGATCTGCGCAAGGCCGTCCGTCGTCGCCTGCGCGAGAACCCCGATGCCATCAAGATCTGGGCTACCGGTGGCGGCATCTGGCGCTGGGACTCCGGTCGCGACCAGCACTACTGCTCCGAGGAGATCCAGGCCGTGATCGAAGAGGCCAAGTTGGTCGGCATTCCCGTGTGGAGCCACTGCTACAACAACCACGCCGCTGCCTACGATTCCGTTCGCTTTGGCTGCGAGCAGCTGATTCACGGCTTCGATATCGATGAGCGCACCATGGACCTCATGGCTGAGCAGGGCACCTTCTTCACCCCGACGATCGCCTTCCTGCCCACCTGGTACGCCACCTATCCGCCCGTCTACGTCCCCGAGCTGCACGACAAGTACGAGGGCACCCTGGTCGAGAAGGAGCTGCAGCGCAACTACGACTGCCTGCGCGAGGCCAAGAAGCGCGGCGTCGTCATGACGATCGGCTCCGACTCCTTCTCCTTCGTCACCCCGTACGGCACCTGCTCCATCGAGGAGATGTACGAGTTTGTCGACAAGATCGGCTTCACCCCGGTCGAGACCATCACCTGCGCCACCCTCAACGGTGCCAAGATGTGCCACATCGAGGACGAGACCGGTTCCATCGAGGCCGGCAAGTGCGCCGACCTGCTGGTCGTCAACGGTGACGTCGCCGCCGACATCCACGTGCTCAACACCGACAACATGGACGTCATCATGAAGGACGGCTGGATCGTCGAGGCTGGCACCTTTGGCGAGGCCAACAAATACAGCGCCTAAGATACCGTTTGTCGATGGCTGGATGTAAAACACAGTATTTGATTGCATAATGCAATGGAGAGGGTCGCTTGCGGCCCTCTTTATTGCTATGGGTGCTACGGACAAGAGGGGATGACGGTGGATTTAAACAGGCTGATTCTGGGCAAGAGCTACAACTCTACCAAGGTCTTTCGTACGGCCCAGCATGTGGTTCAGGCCATCCTGCTCGGTGTTGTCGTTCCGGCGCTTATCCTGCTGCTTATCTGGGATTTAACCGATAATCCCAATCCCGTTCCGGGCGTTGTCGTTATTGCCGGCCTGGTCATGCTGTGCTTCTTTTTCTCGTATGTCTTTGTGGTCCCCGACGACCTCACATCGAGCGCAACCGACCGTACGCTCGCCATCGCATCAAAAATATTCGCCTACACGTCGCGCGGCCTTACGCCCGAAGCTGCCCTGGGCGCCTCTAAGATCATCCTGTCCGAAACCATCGCCTCTGCCATCTGCTTTACCGACGGCAAGCAGGTGTTGGCAAGCTGGGGCGAGGACTCGGCAAAATGCCCCGCGGGCACCCCGGTGGTGCTGCGGACCACGCTCAATGTGATCAACAGCGGTGAGCAAAGCGTTTTCTCGCGCGATGCCTCGACCGAGACAGGTGGCTACTTTCCGCGCCTGCGCGCCGGTATTGTCGCACCGCTTACCGTGCGCGGGCATTGCGTGGGCACGCTCGAGCTGTATTATCCCCGTCTGAGCAGCATCGATATGCGCCAGACGGCGCTTGCCTCGGGCTTTGCCGACCTCATTTCCACGCAGCTTGCGAGCTTTGAGCTCGAGCGCCAGGACGAGCTTACGGCCCGCGTGGAGCTGCGCGCCTTGCAATCGCAGGTCGATCCTCATTTTCTGTTTAACACCATCAGCACCATTGTGTCGCTCGTACGTACCGAGCCGGACAAGGCCAGGTCGCTGCTCATCGACTTTTCCAATTACTACCGTCAGACACTGTCCGATTCCGATACCCTCACAACGCTCGAGCACGAGGTGGAACAGGGCACTCGTTACATCAACCTTATGCAGGCCCGGTATGGCGACGGCCGTCTGCGCGTCTCGGTCGATATCGACTTTGAGGTGCGCGACAGCATGGTGCCGCCGTTTATCTTGCAGCCGCTGCTCGAAAACTGCATCAAGCATGCGCAGCGCGAGACCGAGCCGCTTTCTATTCGTGTTAGGGCTTTTGAGACCGATGACGGTCTGGAGATCATCGTCGAAGATGACGGCATCGGTATGAGCGAAGAAGTCTGCGCGCACCTGTTTGAGCAGCATCGCCGAGAGGAGCCCGAGAGCATTACCGCCGGCGGCTCCATCAAACGAGGCTGCGGCCTGGCGCTCTTCAACGTGCTTCAGCGCATCCATTTCTTTTACGGGGAAGATTCTGGCATGCGCGTGAAGTCCCAGGAGGGCGTGGGAACGCAGGTCATCGTCGAGCTGAACGGCGAGCCGCATGAGCCGGCGCCGATGAAGGTGTAGCGCGCGGTTGGATTGAGAGAAAAAAGAGGGGAAGCGCATATGTCCGAGGGATGGAACATCTTGGTGGTTGATGACGAGCCTCCTATTAGGGCTGAGCTACGCTATCTATTGGAAAAGGATACGCGTGTGGGTCATATTGCCGAGGCGGGCAATGTCACCGAAGCCGTGGAGTCGATTCTGTCGAACAAGCCCGACGTGTTGTTTTTAGACATTACCATGCCCGGTCGCTCGGGAATTGAGCTTGCCGAGACGCTGCAGAACCTAAAGACGCCGCCGGTCGTGGTGTTTGTGACGGCATTTGCCGAGTATGCGGCTGATGCCTATAACCTCGATGCCGTCGATTATGTCGTCAAGCCGGTTGAGGACGCACGCCTGTCAAAGGCACTCGACAAGATCGAGGCGGCCTTGGGCGTCCGTCGTGTTATCCACGCTCCGCGCCAGCCTTTGCGTCTGACGGTGGACCGCGGGGGCAAAAAGGTGTTCATTCCCGCCGCAGACGTTTGCTACTTTGAGGCGCGCGCCGATTTTTGCAACGCCATCTGCGCCGAGGGAACGTACCTGATCAATGAGTCGATCTCTTCGCTCGAGCGTCGCTTGGACTCCGAGGGCTTTATTCGCGTTCATCGCAGCTACCTGGTCAATTTGGAAGACGTGCACAATGTTGAGATTGGCTCCACGGGGTTGATGGAGCTCAGGCTCGACCGCGTGAACTCGACGGTACCGGTGTCCCGTCGTCGTGCCGCCGAGGTCAAGTCGCACCTGGGGCTTGCGTAAGAGGCTTGCGTGCTGTCGTTTACCATCGCAGGTTTGGCATGGGCGCGCGGTGGGCATAATGGGTGGCATCGAATGAAATCGAAAGGATCATTATGCCCGCGCTTATCACCCATCATCTGTTTGGCGAGGAAAGCATCGACCGTCTTCCGCAGGGCGTCATCACGTCCGATGAAGAGCGCATTGCCTTTATCTTGGGCAACCAAGGCCCCGACCCGTTTTTCTTTCACATTCTGACACCGCGTGTTTCCGACTGCACGCTGCTGGCGCAGGTCATGCATCGGTCGCGCATGTCTCGCCAGTTCGCGTGCCTGCGCGACGGCGTGTCGCATCTGCTGCCGCGCGATGCCAGCTTGGGTCGTGCCTTTGCGCTGGGCCTGCTGTCTCATTACGTGCTCGACCGCAACGCTCACCCCTTTGTCTATGAGCAGCAGTTTGGCATCGTGGAGTCCGATTCAGAGCTTGAGGATTCGAGCAGTCAGGTCCATGCCGTGATCGAGAGCGACCTGGATGTACTGATGCTGCAGCTTAAACGCGATGGCGCTACGGTCGACGATTACCCGCCGGCGGGCGAGATCGTCACCACCGATCGCATCAATCGCGTGGCCGGCGTGCTGATGAGCTATGTTGCCGGACGCGTGTACGGCATTGACATTCCGGCGGGGGAGTACGGTGCTGCCGTTGCCAATATGCAGCGACTTTACCGCGCGATTGAGCCGGCCGGCTCCGCAAAGACGCGCGCGATCTCGCTGGTTGAGGGCTTGGTGCACGACTACTCGCTGCTCGACGGCCTTGCGCACCGCGTGACGACCGAGCTGCCCGAGCGTACCGGCAACCTGGGCCACTTGACATGGAAGAACCCCTTTACCGATGAAGTCTCGACCGAGAGCTTCCCCGAGGTCTTTTACCGCGCGCTGCTCGATTACGAGTGCACGGTTGCCCGCTTTATCGAGACCGGCGATATGGAAGCCGTGACCAACCATGTCAATTACAGCGGTCGCGTGCTCGGCGCCGACGAGGAGTTCGACCGCGAGGAGTAGGGCCCATGCGTGCCCCTTTGCCGAATCCTTACCGGCGCTTCTGGACAATTGGGGTACGATGAACTAACTGCATATCGGGCGAATACGAAGGGTCCCTGTCCATGAAATACACCAAGCTCGAGCGTAACTGGGTCATGTACGATGTGGGAAACTCGGCCCTCGTGCTGCTCAATACCTCGGTGGTGCCCATCTACTTTAACGCCATCAATACCGGTGCTTCCTCGGCAGACCTGGTGGTCGCTTGGGGCAACGCTCAGACGATTGCCTCGCTGGTCATTGCCATGCTCATGCCCATTCTGGGCGCGCTTGCCGATTACGCCGGCAACAAGATCAAGTTCTTCTTGGGCTTCTTCCTCACGGGCCTGGTTCTTTGCCTGGCGCAGGCTATCCCAATGTCCGCCATGGCATTTTTGACTGTGTACGTGCTGTGCACCATCGGCCTCAACTCTTCTATGACGTTCTACGACGCTATGCTGCCCGACATTACCACCGACGAGCGCATGGACGTCGTGTCCAGCTCGGGCTATGCCTGGGGCTACATCGGTTCCACTGTGCCGTTCATCATCTGCTTGGCGCTTATCATGGGTGGCCCCGCTCTTGGCGTCCCCACCATGCTGGCAACGCGTCTGTCGTTTGTCATCACTGGTGCCTGGTGGCTCATCTTTACCCTGCCGCTCATTCGCACCTATAAGCAAAAGTACGGTCGCGAGCGCGGTCCCGAGGACACCATCGGCCGCATCGTGGGCGGTGTGTTCTCCGAGGTCGGACACACCATGCGCGAGATCGCCCACAACAAGACCGTGCTGGTCTACATGATCGCGTTCTTCTTCTATATCGACGGTGTGCACACGGTCATTTCTATGGCCACCAGTTACGGATCGGCCTTGGGCATCGATTCGACGCAGCTGGTCCTGGCGCTGCTCGTCACGCAGTTTGTGGCCTTCCCGTCCGCCATCATTTACGGCAAGCTCGCCGGCCGCGTGGGCACGCTCAACATGATCTTGGTGGCAGTCGCCGCCTATATGGGCATCGTGCTCTTTGCCGCGTTTTTCTTAAAGACCGCCTTTGAGTTTTGGGTGCTCGCTATTTTGGTCGGCCTGTTCCAGGGCGGCGTGCAGGCGCTCAGTCGTAGCTACTTTGGCCGCATTATCCCCAAGGAAAAGTCCAACGAGTACTACGGCTTCTTTGACATCTTTGGTCGTTATGCAAGCGTTATGGGCACCTTCCTGGTGTCGGTCGTCACCTCGCTGACCGGCAACCCCTCGCTGGGCGTCCTGTCTATCGGCGTGCTGCTGGTGGTGGGCTTTATGCTGCTGGTCCGCTTGTCCCGCATGACTCGGGCGGCAGGGCATGCCGCATAGGAGCGAGCGGCTATTGTGCCTGTCCACGGTACTCTTTTGGGGTTATCCGCAATAAACATTGCGACTTGCGAGCAATGATTTGTCCAAGTGGGTATGATGGAATCAGCTAGGTCGCGGGGCGTCGCCTGTGTTTGGCGGCGTCCCGTTTTTGTGTTGCAGGGAGGGTAAGGCATGAACGCCACGGTTGTGATTCCAACGTATTGGGCGGGCGATGACGCTTGCGCAAACGCCCCTGGCACCTATGACCATTCGACGCGACTCAACGCCGACAATCCCGAACTCGACCGCTGCCTGGCCTCGCTTGAGCAGGTACGTGACATCCCGCGCATCATCCTTTTGGTGGTCTGTCCTGTTTCTGCCACAGCCGATGTGTCGCTGCGCGTGCACGAGATTGTCGACGCGCATCCCACGCTCAAGGTCACCGTTGTCACCAACACCCAGGCCTCGCGCATCGCAGACCGGGTTGCTCAGATCGCGCCCAAGGGTTCGGGCGAGTGCGTGAGCCTGCGAGGCTACGGTGCCATCCGCAACATGGGGCTAGCCTGTGCCGCTGTGCTGGGGCATGACGCGGTTATCTTTTTGGATGACGATGAGACTGTCATCGACGCCGACTTTATGAAGCGCGCGACCTATGCGCTGGGGCAGCAGACGCGTCAGGGCTTGCCGATCTTGGTCAAGAGCGGCTATTTCTACGATCGCGACGGCTCGCCGCTGGCTCCCACGGACAAGGCGGGCATCTGCCATCGTTGGTGGACCAAGCGCATCGAGTTCAACCGTTGGATGAAAAAGGCGCTCTCGGGCACCCGCATCTCGCGCTCCAACTACGTGTGCGGCGGCCTGATGGCCCTGCACGCCCGCGCCTTTACGCGTGTGGCCTTTGACCCGTTTATCACCCGCGGCGAGGACTTGGATTACCTCTTTAACATGCGTATGTTTGGCTACGACGTGTGGTTTGATAACGAGTGGACCGTGCGCCATCTGCCTCCGGAGTCCGAAAAGCGCTCACCGCGCTTTATGCAGGATGTATACCGTTGGTACTACGAACGGGCCAAGTTGACGTTCGCCGCGCATCAAAAGGAGCTCATCCCCGTTACGGCGGCATCGCTCATGCCCTACCCGGGCCCGTGGATTTCGCGCGAGCTCGACGACCGCGTGCGCAAGACCGCTATGGTCCGCAGCGTGTTTACCCGCGAGCATGAGGGCTACCTGCGCATCTGGCGCCATGGTATCGACGAGGCAAAGGCCTATGCGCGCCAAAACGCTGCAAGCTATCTGCGTTTCCAGAGCTTTTGGCCCAAGATCATGGACGGTCTCTGGCGTGACGCACAACTGATCAGTATCCTGGAGGGGGCCGAATGATCGACCGCCGCGCCCAGCGCGATAGTTCAATATCAATCTTTCGCATCATTGCCGTTGCCTGCGCCATTTGCGTGTTGGTGTACTTTATTTTTGCCTTGGTGACCGGTATCGAGCCGATCGCCACGGTGATTGCCTGCGCGCTGCTGTGCATCTTTCTGTGCATCTTTATCTTTTTGACGCTCAATCCCGATTCGGTGCGCTCCCAGTACACCGAGGAGACGCTCTCGGTGGCCTCGGCCATGCTCGAGGACATTAAGGGCGGTCTGACGCAGGAGTCGGCGCGTTTGGTGTGCCGGCGCATTTTGCCCGAGACGCGCGCCATGACGGTGGCCATCACCGACGAGGGCAACGTGCTTGCCTGCGCGGGAGAGTTTGAGGAAAAACTACTGCCAGATTCTCCCATCCACACGCTTGCCACACGCTACGTTATCGAACATGGCATCGTGCAGTCGTTCAACCGTATGGTGGATGTCGTGGGCTCGGACGGCTCGCACAACCAAGTTCCCGCCGGCATTATCGCCCCCATCAAGGTAGGCGATCGTACCGTCGGCACGCTCAAGTTCTACTACAAGACCCCGCGCGCCGTCGACCGTACCCAGTACGCGCTTGCCTCGGGCTTTGCCGAGATCTTGTCCACGCAGCTCGCCATCCACGAGCTCGAGGTGCAAAAGGAACTCACGGCGCGCGCCGAGGTGCGTGCGCTGCAGGCGCAGATTAATCCGCACTTCCTGTTCAACACGCTGAACACCATTGCATCGTTTACGCGCACCGACCCGCTGCGGGCCCGCGAACTGCTTCGTGAGTTCTCATCGTTCTATCGTGCCACGCTCGACAACTCGGGATCGCTTATTCCGGTCTCGCGCGAGGTCGCACAGACCAAGCGCTACCTTACCTTTGAGAAGGCCCGCTTTGGCGAGGACCGCGTGCTTGCAACGTTCGATGTGTCCGAGGACGTGGAAGATACGCTGGTGCCGGCGTTCGTGATCCAGCCGATTGTCGAGAACGCCGTGCGTCATGGTATGGGCGATGACGACGCACTGAGAATCGACGTGTCGGTTCATGAGGACGGCGACGATGCGATTCTAATTTCGGTGGCCGATAACGGCGTGGGCATGGACAAAGGCACCGCTGCCAGGCTGTTTGACGAGCGCTCTGCCCGTCCCGACGCCAGCTCTCCCCAGGGTGGCGGCGCCGGTGTGGCCATGCACAATATTTCGGAGCGCATCCATCGCTTTTATGGGCCACACTCCTATACGCGTGTCGAATCGGCGCCGGGCAAGGGCACCAAAGTGCTTCTTCATCTTGATTTGTCAGAGAGCATCTTTGACATTCAAGAGTAGAATAAAAGGCTACGGGCTCAACGTCATGCGACGGATGCCCGGCGTAGTTAGTTGACGAAAGGTTTTATCCCTATGCTGCGTGCGATGATTGTGGATGATGAGGCGCCGGCTCGCTCGGAGCTTCGCTTCTTGCTCGAGCAAACGGGCAAGATCGGCACGATCACGGAGGCGTCGAGCGTCCGCTCCGCCATCGAGATGCTTATGGAAAGTCGCGTGGATGTCGTGTTTCTCGATATCTCGATGCCCGGTGCCTCGGGCCTGCAACTTGCCGAGGCGCTGCATAAGCTCAAAAATCCGCCGGCGATCGTGTTTGCGACTGCGTATAGCGACCATGCGGTCGAGGCATTCGACGTGGATGCTGTCGATTATCTGATGAAGCCGGTCGAGGAAGCTCGCTTGGATCGCGCGATCGAGAAGGTCATGCAACGCGCTAAGCCGGTTACGGACAGCAAGGTGACCATCGAGCGTATCCCGGTGGAAAAGGGCGGCCGCAAGGTGCTCATTCCCGTGGACGACATTCGCTTTATCATGGCCAAGGACGATTACTCCTGCATCTATACCGTCGATGATCGCTTTTTGTCGACGACCTCGCTGGCGCAGTTTGAGGCCAAGCTCTGCGATTTTGGCTTCTTCCGTGTTCACCGCCGCTATATCGTCAACTTGGCGTGCGTCACGGACGTTGAGACGGTGCCCTCGGGCGCCATCCAGCTGGGCATTACGGGCGTCGACGAACGCGTGCCGGTTTCGCGCCGCCGCGTCGTGCCGCTCAAGAAGGCTCTGAGCCTCTAGCACACTGGCCCCGCAGCCCTGTAGACCCATCGTCTGCGGAGCCGTGGGGCCTTTTTTGTATGTATCTGCCGAATCGTTTTTTTTGCGGAAGGGATCCCATGAACAGTGCAAGCGCCAAGCGTATCGACATCATCTCGGACACCCACGGCTATCTTTCGCCTGCGCTCCTGGATGAGCTTGAGGGTGCAGACCTGATCATCCACGCCGGCGACCTCACGTCAGAGATGGACTACGAGCATCTGCGCACCATCGCCCCCGTGCGGGCCGTATTGGGCAACAACGATTACTACCGCGACTACGGCCCCGATGTAGACCGTCTTGCGCTCTTTACCTACGAAGGCCTCAAATTCGCCGTAGCCCACTACCGCGAAGACCTTCCGGTGGGATCCGTAGACGTAGCCATCAACGGTCACACCCACGTAACCAAAGAAGCCCAAGTGGGCCGCTGCTTAGTCCTCAACCCGGGCAGCGCCAGCTACCCCAGAGGCACCCGAGGCCCCACCATGGCCAGAATGCTCGTCAAAGACGGCAAGATCCTAAGCACCAAGTTTATTGACTTGGACTAACCGCAACAAAAACGGGGGATGCAGATGCGTCCCCCGTTTCCATTTGAGCCAAAGGCAGAGCTTCAGCAAGATCCTTAGACAAACCCCACCGCGGAGAACGGGGCCGCCGAGCCGCGAAGCGGCGAGGAACAACAACGACTCGAACAAAGTGACGGCAGGGAGGGTCTCCGGGGCTGGGGGCGGGGGTTAAGTTTGTCGCGAGTTCCGCACGCAAAGGAAAGCACTTAATGTGCTTTCCGTCTTGCGCAGGACTGTAGAGCAGCAAACTTAACCCCCGCCCCCAGCCCCGGAGACCCTCCCGGAGGGACCGAAAAATTTTTTCAAAAAAGTTGTTGCGCGCCGGACAGACTTCTGTGTATACTAATCCCCGCAGCGCACGCGAGCGGAAACAAACGCGAACGCCTGCCTGGGGAGTTAGCTCAGTTTGGTTAGAGCGCCGGCCTGTCACGTCGGAGGTCGCGGGTTCGAGCCCCGTACTTCCCGCCAACGCAATTAAAGCCACGTCTTCGGACGTGGCTTTTTGCGTTTGATGCACTTTGTTTCGATAGAACGATCGCCCTGGCGCATCTTCGCCCAGAATCCCCGCCCCTTCGGGAACGCAAGTAAAATCTAATAAGTATATTTGTCTGAACAACAGCTTTGTTGCGCAACACCTGTTCAACGAGACAGGGGGTTAGGCTATACTAAATTGCACTGTAGGCCGCATCTGATGCATTTCGCTCCAAGCGCGGCATTCAGTGGATATCCGATTTACCATTTGGATGTCCTGCGGTCATTTAGCGTCTCGACACAAGCTCGGCCCCGGAGCTCGTTCGAGCTGTTCGTATTCCTTGAAAGGGGAAAAATGGACATATCGAGGAAGACTGATTACGCCCTTCGTATGTTGGCGATGCTTGCCGAGGATCCGGAGCGTTTGCTTTCTGTTCGCACCGCTGCCGAAGAGGTCAATGTCCCGTATTCGTTTGCCCGCTCGATTCAGCACGGTTTGGTCCAGGCCGGTATTGTGGAGAGCCTGCGTGGCGTCCACGGTGGCATGCGTCTCAAGGTCAGTCCGGACGACGTTACCATTCGTCAGGTCGTCGAGGCCGTTCAGGGCCCTATGGTTATGAATGATTGCACCGCACCCGATGGCGACTGTGCGCGCATGGGCACGTGCTGCTATCATCCCCTGTGGGCCGGAGCTCAAGCATTGATGCGCGACTACCTCGATTCCGTTTCGCTCGGCGACATCGTCGCTCACCGCCAGTTCCCGGCCGTCGATCCCAAGTTCGCCGACCGCGAAGCGTTTCCCGAGTACGCCACCTGTGCGTATACATGCCGGGAGGAATAGCGCCGCATAAGGAGCATAGATATGATTCAGGACCCCTTTCGTTCGATGATTCGTTCGGAAGGGGTCCTGCGTTATCGCGACCTTCCGTGGCGCCGCACGCGCGATCCGTACATCATTTGGCTTTCCGAGGTCATGTTGCAGCAAACACAGGTGCCACGCGTGGAGACGCGTATGCCGGCGTGGCTCGATCGCTTTCCGACCGTGCAGGCGCTTGCCCAAGCCGCGCCTTCCGATGTTTTGGACGCTTGGCAGGGCATGGGCTACAACCGACGCGCTCTGGCGCTCCACAAGGCCGCTCAGCGCGTTGTGGAGGACTGGGACGGTGAGTTTCCGCGTGAGACGCGTGACTTGGTCGCTCTGCCTGGTATTGGCCCGGCAACGGCGCAAGGTATCCGGTCGTTTGCGTTTGACCTTCCAGGCGTGTATCTGGAGACCAACGTGCGCACGGTCTTTCTGCATCACTTCTTTCCCGATGTACCGGCTGTTCCCGACCGCGAGCTGGTGCCGCTGATTCAGGCGGCCTGTCCGGCGGTCCCCGGTGCGGCGACCGACGAGATCGCTCCCTTTGCCGTGCCGCTCGATGATGCCGACACGCCGCGCGCGTGGTATTACGCGTTGCTGGACTACGGCGCATATCTAAAAAAGACGTTGCCCAATCCGTCCAGGCGCTCGGCGGGCTATAGCCGTCAATCAAAGTTTGAGGGCTCACGTCGCCAAAAGCGCGCGCATATCGTGCGCATGTTGCTGGCAGCGCGCGATGGCCAACCGGCGGGGATTACGCTTGCTGATGCCGTGGTGGGCGTTAACGATATGGAAGCGGCGGCTGGGCGCGGGCCGGTCGAGCGCGAGCTTGTCGCGGGCATTCTGGCCGACCTGGAGCGTGAGGGCTTTTGCCGAGCCGAGGGCGATCGCTGGCTGAGCATTTAGCCCGTGGAAATCTGAAGAACAGGATTGTAAGGTTTAGATTTCCGACATGAGGGCATCCTAAAGACGAGGCCGCTCGAAGCCTACGGGCGGCATGCGTTGAAGGGAAGTACACCTATGGATTTTGAGAATTCCCAAACCAAGAAGAACCTCGAGACCGCTTTTGCCGGTGAGTCCCAGGCACACACCAAGTATCGCTACTATGCCTCCAAGGCAAAGAAGGACGGCTACGTTCAGATCTCGAACATCTTTGCCGAGACGGCTGGCAACGAGTCCGAGCACGCCAAACTGTGGTTTAAGTATCTGCACGATGGCGCCGTCCCCGATACCCTGGACAATCTGCGCGATGCCGCCGCGGGTGAGAACTACGAGTGGACCACGATGTACGACGAGTTTGCCAAGACCGCCGAGGAAGAGGGCTTTGCCGAGATTGCCGCAAAGTTCCGTGGTGTCGCCGCCGTCGAGAAGGCCCACGAGGAGCGCTACAACAAGCTCGTCGAGCGCATCGAGTCGGGCGAGGTGTTTGAGCGCGAGGGCGTGAAGGTGTGGAAGTGCCTGAACTGCGGACATCTGCACGTTGGTGCCGAGGCACCTGAGGTGTGCCCGGTGTGTAACCACCCCAAGGCGTACTTTGAGGAGCAGGTGGTGAACTACTAGCGCTTGGCGCTGGCTGCTGCGGAGCGCAGGGCGGGGAAATACCTTTCCCTCTCGCTCACGGCTTCGCAGAGTCGCGCGAGGCAAAGGTATTTCCCCGCCTTGCGCTCCGGCGTTGGGTCGTCGCGTGCTCGATACAGAAAAGCTGATAAAAAAGGTTGTGTGCCGCCCCTTTTTGGGGCGGCACGTTTTTGTGGGGTCCCGGTCTCCACAATTTTCGTCAAGCTATTGGTTAGATTTTGGTCAGTTGGCGTAAGGGTGGAAGGCCAAAAGATTGTTGGCGAAAAAAGCTCAGAGAAAGTGCTGGTAGGGGAGTTGTTGAGCTTTTCGACAGCTTTTGAGCAAAAGAAACTTTGTGGCTATTGCCGGCGATTGCGTTGTCGCGGTCATGGCGGTGCGGGATGCTGGTCGTAAGCGTCGAATGCTCCGATTTTGGAGGCCAGCATGGATCTGTTTCTTGAGACTCCGCAGCAACAAGCTGAGCGCATGCTGCGTCAGCAGCAACGACTCATGGAGATGCAAATGCAAGGGGTTGCCAACCAGGCGCCCGTGCAAAACGTCGTGCCCGCTGCTGTACCTGCAGCTGTGCCCGGGTGTGAATCGGCGCCAGAGGCCTATTCCGTACAGCAAGATTCATATGCGCAGGAGCTCGCGTTCGACAAGCATCGTGCGCGTCGCCGTCGCTGGGCCCAGCGCCTGCGTACGTTGGCGATGATCGTGCTCATCCCGTTGGGGCTTGCGGCCATCTTTCTGGCGTCGTATGCCCTCACGTGCATCCTCAACGGTGCATCGCCCAACGAGGTGCTCCAACATCTAGCGGCCCTGGGCCAGCGCCTAGATGACGTCATAACAACCATCCGCGCCGGCTGGGAGAGCTAGCGTTTGTCGCATTAGGACTTCTAGGGTGTAGGGATTATCGCCACGAGTGGAATCCTTGCATCCTGTGGGTCCTGTCGTGCGACTGAATAGTATTATTGAAAATGAATAATAATAAGGGATACAGGTAATACAAAAAGGAGGTGCTCGGTTGAATCTGACCTTTGAGGGATTCTTAAAAGGCTATTGCCGAGAGCTATCCGGACAGCAGTCGCTGAGTTTTAGAAAATTGGTTGAGCAGGCGACGACGGATGCGCCGCGCGTGGCGGAGGCTCTGTTTTTGCTCGCTTTGGCGCAAGGAAAAGCCGAATACGTTCTGGGTTTATCCGAGGGCTCGTGGATGGAACGGGATTATCGAGACGTTTTATCCTTGTACGGTCAAGCGGGTAGCATGGCGTCTCTATGCGCCAAAAGTGAGCTCCCTAATCGTTATGCCAACGTTTGGCGTGCGTATAGAGCGGTGAAGGAAAAGCCGGCGGCCGATAGAAGGGTGAACGCCCTGATGAGAAAGAAAACGCTGGAAGCATTGGAGGAATCGGGTGTAACGCGCTATGGCCTCTGCCGTGCTCTGCGCCTGAATAAAGGAAACGTATACGCATACTTGGCCGGCGATGACTCAAAGGTGAGCAGGAAAACGGCGCGCCGCATTATGGAATATGCGGAGGAGAGGGGCGCCCAAGAAGGGGCCGGGCGCCCGGTGTGTGTGGCGGGGTAAGATTGATCGCGGTTTTGATTGATGATCGATTGGGTTTGTTGGGCGGAGTTTATGTCTGCAATTGATATTGCACTTATTGTGATTGCTTTGGTGGCGGTGGGGGTCGCTGCGGCCTGTGCCCTGCAGCTCAAGGGCCTTCGTGCCGAGTTGCGGGAGCGTGGCGACAGTAGCGCGGAAACGCTGGCAGCACTCGAGCAGGCCAACAACGCGCTCGATGCCCTGAACGTCGCGCTGGCCGAAACACGCCGCACGGCCAATGCCATCGCGCAGCAGCAGACGACCGATGCGGCCGTGGAGCAGCAACGTTACCTGGCCATCGCACGCGAGTTCTCGCAAGCTGGTGACCGGATGGATGACCTGCGCCGTGAGACGGCCCAACAGCTCGGCGCCAATCGCGAGGGCATCGAGCATCGCCTGGACAAGGTGCGCGAGACGGTCGATGCTCAGCTGGGCGCCATCCGCAAAGACAACAACGTGCAGCTCGATCAGATGCGCGCGACGGTGGACGAGAAGCTCTCTCGCACGCTCAACGACCGTCTGTCTGCATCGTTTAAGCAGGTGAGCGACCAGCTCGAGGCCGTGTACAAGGGCCTGGGCGACATGCAATCTATCGCCACTGGCGTGGGCGACCTTAAGCGCGTGCTGGGTAACGTCAAGGCGCGCGGCATTTTGGGCGAGGTGCAGCTGGGCGCGATCCTGGCGGATATCCTCACACCCGATCAGTATCTGGAAAACGTTGCCACCAAGCCCGGCGCCTCGGAGCGTGTTGAGTTTGCCGTCAAGCTGCCGGTAGACGAGGGCGACCCCGTACTGCTGCCGATTGACTCCAAATTCCCGGGCGACGCGTACGAGCATCTGCTCGATGCCCAGGAGTCGGGCGACGCGGATGCCGTCGCCGCCGCGCGCAAGACGCTTGACGCTATGGTCAAGCGTGAGGCAAAGGACATCTGCGAAAAGTATCTGAGCGTGCCCGTGACCACCAACTTTGGCATCATGTTCGTTCCGTTTGAGGGGCTGTACGCTGAGGTCGTCAGCCGCCCCGGGCTTATCGAGACCCTGGGCCGCGACTATCATGTCAACGTTGCCGGCCCTAGCACCATGGCGGCCATTCTCAACAGCCTGCAGATGAGTTACCAAACGTTTAAGCTGCAAAAACGCACCGACGATGTACTGCGCGTGCTCTCCGCTGTCAAGGCCGAGCTGCCGCGCTATCAAAAGGCGCTGCGCCGCGCCCAGCAGCAGATCGAGACCGCGGGCAAAACGGTCGAGGGCATCATTACCACGCGCACCAACGTCATGGAGCGCAAGCTCAAGGACATCGACGCGCTGGAAGACGCCAAGGAGGCCGACGAGGTCTTGGGGCTCACGTCCGCGGGCCTGCTCGCAGACCAAGAAGACGAGGACTAGCGGCACTTGACGGCGGGGCACCTGCGCAGGCGCAGGGCGCGGGTGCTTTTCGCATCGCACTTGCCTAAAGCGCACTTTAATGTGCAACAATGGCCTTTCGCCCTATCAGACGCGAAAGGAAGCCCATGTCTCAGAGAAGCACCAGCCCGCTCAAACGCTCGACCGTGCGCCGCACGCTGCAGCGTTTTTGGGATGTCACGCGCACGCAGCCGCTGATCGTCTTTCTCTCGGTGTTCTCGTCGGCGGGTTACATCTTTTTGCTCACGTTTGCCAACACCTACGTTATGGCCCTCATCGTCGATCGTGTCCAGGCCGGCCCCGTAGCGGGCGACCAGGTGTTTGAGGTCTTCGGTCCCTACATTTTGGCGCTCGTGCTCGTCAACCTGGTGGGCCAGATCCTCTCCAAGCTGCAGGACTACACCGTCTACAAGCTCGAGATCGCGGGCAACTATCACCTGGCGCGCCTGTGCTTCGACACGCTCTCCAATCAATCCATGACATTCCACACCAGCCGCTTTGGCGGATCGCTTGTGAGCCAGACGAGCCGTTTTATGAGCGGCTACACGGGTCTGGTCGACGTGACGGTGTATTCGCTCATTCCCACCATCACCTCGGTTGTCTGCACGGTGACGGCGCTCGCTCCGGTGGTGCCCACATTTACCGTGATCCTGGTGGGCATCATGGTCGTCTACATCGCGTTTGTCTGGCTTATGTACAAGCGCATCATGCCGCTTTCGGCCGCGACGTCCGCCGCGCAGAACAAGCTCTCGGGCGTGCTCTCCGACTCGGTCACGAACATCTTGGCCGTCAAGACCTGCGGGCGCGAGGACTTTGAACGCGATCTGTTCGACACCGCCGACCGCGCCGCGCGCGATGCCGAGACGGTCTCGATGCACGCCATGATGCAGCGCAACTTTACGACCTCGGGTCTTATCGTCATCACCATGGCCGTGGTGAGTGTGTTCGTGGCGGGCGGCAACGCGTGGTTTGGCATCTCGGCCGGCTCGCTCGTCATGATCTTTACCTACACCTATAACCTCACCATGCGCCTGAACTACGTGAGTTCCATGATGCAGCGTATCAACCGCGCTTTGGGCGATGCGGCCGAGATGACGCGCGTGCTGGACGAGCCACGCTTGGTGGCAGACGACCCGGATGCCCCCGAGCTCAAGGTGAGCGAGGGCGCGATTGATTTTGAGCACCTGAGCTTTGCGTACCGTGACGCTGCGGCGGGCGAGAACGTGTTCGATGACCTGACACTTCATGTGGCGGCGGGCCAGCGCGTGGGCCTGGTGGGCAAATCGGGCTCGGGTAAGACGACGCTCACCAAGCTGCTGCTGCGCCTGGACGATGTCCAGGGCGGCCGCGTGCTCGTGGACGGTCAGGATGTCTCGCGCTGCACGCAGCAGAGCCTGCGCCGCCAGGTTGCCTACGTGCCGCAGGAAGCGCTGCTGTTCCACCGTTCCATTCGCGAAAACATTGCCTACGGTCGTCCCAACGCCACTGATGAGCAGATTCGCGAGGCCGCGCGCCTGGCCAATGCCCTGGAGTTTATCGACCGATTGCCCCGTGGCTTTGACACCATGGTGGGTGAGCGCGGCGTCAAGCTCTCGGGCGGCCAGCGTCAGCGCGTGGCCATCGCCCGCGCGATTCTCACCGACGCGCCGATTCTGGTGCTCGACGAGGCGACCTCTGCCCTGGACAGCGAGTCCGAGGCGCTGGTGCAGGAAGCTCTCGAGAACCTGATGCGCGGCCGCACCTCCATTGTGGTGGCGCATCGCCTGTCCACCGTGGCGGCGCTCGACCGCATCGTGGTACTGGCGGATGGCGAGATCGTCGAGGACGGCACGCATGTGCAGCTCGTCGAGGCGGGCGGCGAGTACGCGAACCTGTGGAGCCGTTAGACCGGCGCATTCTTGGAGGCGTAAACGTCTCGGACGTGGGACAATTGTGCCCATAAGTTTATTGTGCCGTTGAGCCGAGGAGTCGTTATGCCACGCGAGACCAATGCCGCCAAGCGCGAGCGCGCCATCGAGGTGTGTGAGCGCCTCAACCGTCGCTATGGCCCGGTCGAGTGCTTTTTGGACCACGAGAATCCCTTCCGCCTGCTGATCGCGGTGCTGCTTTCGGCGCAAACGACCGATGCGCAGGTCAACAAAGTGACGCCGCGGCTGTTTGCCCAGTGGCCCACGCCCGAGACCATGGCCGGGGCGAGCGTAGCTGACGTGGCGGACACCATCAAGTCGCTCGGCTTCTACAAGAGCAAAGCCAAGCATGCCGTCGAGGCCGCGCAGATGATCGTCACCGACTATGACGGCGAGGTGCCGGCCGACATGAAGGAACTCGTGAAGCTGCCGGGCGTGGGACGCAAGACGGCGAACATCGTGCTCAACGTGGGGTACGGCATCGTGGAAGGCATCGCGGTGGATACGCACGTCAACCGCATTGCGCACCGCCTGATGCTGAGTCCCAAGACGCATGCCAAGGAACCGCTCAAGACCGAGCAGGATCTGCTCAAGATTTTGCCGCACGAGTATTGGGAGTCGGTCAACCATCAGTGGGTCACCTTTGGTCGCGAGATCTGCGACGCCCGCAAACCCAAGTGTGACGAGTGTCCGCTGGCAGATTTGTGCCCCAGCGTGCGCGTGGCGGGGTAGGGCGGAACGCATCTTCGTCTGGCGTTTTTTGCGGGGCTGGGTTTGCCCTTGAGCCGGAGTCCTCTCCATGCGCTACCATGACAGACAATGTATTTGACGTACGACCCGCCGAGCTTGCCCCGGCGGGCTTTTGGCGTTGCGATGCCGGAGGAACAGCATGCTCATTCACCGTATAGCCGCGCAGCTCTACACTGCCGAGGCGCTGCAGACCGTCGAGGCCGGACTCGATGCCGGCGAGGACGTGACGCTGGCCGTGTCGCAGTCGGGCCGCACGCTCATGGCGGCAGCTCAGTTTGCGCGCCGTCCGCGTCCCACGGTCTACATCGTGAGCGGCGAGGACGCGGCCGATCGAGCCGCACGTAGTCTGGCCGCCTATGTGGGCCTGGCGCACGTGTGCCGCTTTCCCGAGCGCAAGGACTATCCTTGGCGCGAGCAGGCGCCCGACGACGCCGTGGTGGCCCAGCGCTGCGAGGCGCTCGGGCGTATCGTGCGCGGGGACAACTGCATCATGGTCGCCTCGGCCCGCGCACTGCTGCGCTGCGTGCCGCCGGTCGAGAGCCGCTACTGGGAGTCCACTACTTTTGCGGTGGGCGAGGAGATTCCCTTTGACGAGGTGCCGCAGCGACTGGTGGGCATGGGCTATACCAATGCCGGCGCCGCCGACGCGCCCGGCCTGTTCCGTGTGCACGGCGACACCGTCGAGGTGTTTCCGGCGCAGGAAAAGGCGCCCGTGCGTATTGAGTTCTTTGGCGACGAGATCGACCGCATCCGCCGCATGGTGAGTTCAACGGGCCAGACCATCGGCAACGAAGACAGCATCGAGATCTTCCCCTGTCGCGAGCTCGCGCTTACCGACGAGGCCGTCCACAACATGCATGTGGCGCTCTACCGCGCCAGCCAGGACGACAGCAAGCTGGCGGCGCTGCTCGAGATGGTGGATGCGCGCATCGTCACGCCTGAGCTCGACCGCTTTTTGCCGGTGATGTACGGCCAGACCGTGAGCCCGCTGTCGCATGTGAGCGGCAAGGCGCTCGTGGTGCTGTCCGAGCCGCGCTCGCTGTTCGACGATTGCCTGCGCGCCTACGAGGATATCGAGGCACGTGCCGGCGAGGCGGGGGTCGACCGTCTGGACGGCCTGTACGTGCGTGCCCAGCAACTCGACTTTGGCTCCCAGCAGCGCCTGAACTATGTGAGCCTCATCCGTGCCGGCGGTGCGGTGACGGCCGAGCTCAAGATTGAGCAGCCGGCCATCGCAGGCTCGGACAACCGTTTTATGACGCGCATCCAGGAGGTCGTGGGCAAGCGCTATGCCTGCGTGTTTGCCATCCCCGACCGCGGTGCGCGCGAGTCGATGGAGCTCACCTTTGGCGACGAGGGCATTACCTTTGAGGAATCGCTGACCGCGGCGCCCGAAAACGCCGGCGCTATCGGCGACCGTGTGCGCGTGGCAACGGCGGATTCTGCCGATCGCGCCGCCCGCCAGGAGGCCCATGCTGCAATTCGCGAGCGCAAGGCCGACGCGCTCAACGCTCGCTCACTCGAGGCGGGTGCCGCCCAGGCTGCCGCCGGTGCCGCCGTGCCCACCATCTCGCACGGACGCGTAACCTTTGTCGATGCCGCCCTGCCGCAGGGTGTGGTGGTGCCCGATGCCAACCTGGCCGTGTTCTCAATCGCCGACCTCAACGCCCGCATGGACGCCAACCGCGCGCGCAGCCGCCGCAAGGTGGACATTACGCAGATCACCTTCCCGTTTAAGCCGGGTGACTACGTGGTGCACGCTACCCACGGCATCGCGCTCTTTAGCGAGATCGCGCGCCAGGAAGTGGGCGGCAAGGAGCGCGATTACTTTTTGCTGGAATATGCCGACGGCGACAAGCTCTACGTGCCGTTGGAGCAGGTCGACCGCATCACACGCTATGTTGGCCCCGACGGCGACAAGCCGCGCCTGACCAGGCTCAACACCGCCGACTGGACGCGTGCCACCAACAAGGCGCGCAAGAATGCCAAAAAGCTGGCGTTTGACCTGGTCGACCTGTATACGCGCCGCTCTTCGATTACCGGTATCGCCTGTCCGCCCGATACGCCCGAACAGATCGAGATGGAGGAGAGCTTCCCCTACGACGAGACGCGCGACCAGCTGGAGGCTATCGCCGACATAAAGGCCGACATGGAGGCACCCAAGCCCATGGACCGCCTGCTGTGCGGCGACGTGGGTTTCGGCAAGACCGAGGTCGCCCTGCGCGCGGCGTTTAAGTGCGTGGACTCCGGCCGCCAAGTCATGGTGCTCTGCCCCACGACCATTCTGGCCCAGCAGCACTACGAGACGTTCTTTGAGCGCTTTGCCCCGTTTGGCCTCGAGGTCGAAGTGCTCAGCCGCTTCCGCACCCCGGCGCAGCAAAAGCGCGCGCTCAAGGCGTTTGCCGAGGGCACGATCGACGTGCTGATCGGCACGCACCGCCTGCTTTCTGCCGACGTGAACCCCAAGAACCTGGGCATGGTGATCATCGACGAAGAGCAGCGCTTTGGTGTGCAGCACAAGGAGCAGCTCAAGAACCTGCGCGAGCAGATTGACGTGCTCACGCTTTCGGCAACGCCGATTCCGCGAACCATGCAGATGGCCACGAGCGGCGTGCGCGACATGAGCCTGATCACCACGCCGCCGACCGGGCGCCGCCCCGTGATCGTGCACGTGGGAGAGTACGATCCCGACGTGGTGAGCGCGGCGATTCGCCTGGAGGTGGGCCGCGGCGGCCAGGTGTATTACGTGTCCAACCGCGTCAAGACCATCGACGGCGCCGTGGCGCGCGTGCACGAGGCCGCGCCCGAGGCGCGCGTGGGCGTGGCGCACGGCAAGATGAGCCCGCGCGAGGTCGAGGACGTGATGATCGAGTTCGCGACCAAGAAGATTGACGTGCTCATCGCCACGACCATCGTGGAGAGCGGTATCGACAACGCGACCGCCAACACGCTCATCATCGAGGACTCGCAGCGCCTGGGCCTGGCACAGCTCTACCAGCTCAAGGGCCGCGTGGGCCGCTCAGCCACGCAGGCATACGCGTACTTTATGTTCCCAGGCGAGCTGCCGCTTACCGAGGAGGCCACGGCACGCCTGACCGCGCTTTCCGAGTTCCAGGACCTGGGCAGCGGCATGCGCATCGCCATGCGCGACCTGGAGATCCGCGGCGCCGGTTCGCTTATGGGTGCCGAACAGCACGGTAACCTGTCGAGCGTGGGCTTCGACCTGTTTACGCAGATGCTGGGACAGGCCGTGGCCGAGGCGCGCGGCGATGACGATGCCGGCGTGGAGGCGGCGAGCGTGGGCATCAACCTGCCGGCCGATTACTTCTTGTCCGAGGAGTACATGCCGGCGGTGGATCAGCGCGTGCTCGTGTACCGCAAACTTGCGGCGGCCGAGGACCTGGAGAGCATCGATGAGGTGCAGGAGGAGACCGAGGCCGCGCACGGTGAGCTGCCGTTGGCGGGGCTCAACCTGTTCAACCGCGCGCGCATCCGTATCCGCGGCGAGCGCCTGGGACTCGAGAGCGTCACACTCAGTGGCGGCCGCATCACGTTTTTGGGCGTCGACGTGCCCAAGAAGGTGGCTTTTGAACTAAAGACCCGCTATGGCGCGGTGAACTTTCCCAAGAGTCGCAAGCTCTCCGTGCCCTACAAGGCGGGCGCCGGCGCGGGCAGCGGCCTGGGTCGCGGCCTCGATGCCAACGACGGCACCGGCCCGGTGGCGGCTGCGCTCATGCTGCTGCAGCAGCTGGGCGCGAGCGACGATGACTAACGGGTCGACGCTGCAAACGCCCCATTTGGGCAATCTGGTTCCATCGAAAGGAAAGCATGTTCGGGTACATCTATAAGAAAGACGCCGCTGCTATCGCGGTTATCCTTGCCCTCTGCCTGGGCGTGGGCAGTTTCTTCGATTATCAGATTTCGAGCGCGCTGTTCAACATCGGCAGCATGTACGGTCGCTTTGTCGAGGCGGCCGGCGAGCTACCGTTTGAGCTGACGGCGAGCATCGCGGGCGTTATGCTCGTGCGAGCGGTGCGCCCCGATTCCAAGGCAAGCAAGTGGCTCGCCGCGCTGGGCATTCTCATCAACGTGGGCCTGCTCGGCTACGAGATTGTCGGATCGCAGCGTGTCGGCGGCAAACTCATCGCGTTTCAGCTGGTGCTGACGTTTGTGCTGGTCATCGCTGCCAACCTTATCGCCTACCGCCTCACACGCGACACCGATCCCGACGAGCTCACGCGCTGGGCGTTGATGGTGCTTGCCGTGTGGGTCGCTCAGGCCATTATCCTCAACGTGATCGTCAAGCCGCTGTGGTCGCGCCCGCGCATGCGCGTGATCGAGGTCACGCCGGGGCTCAATTTTCAACCGTGGTGGGTAATCGGCAATCCCGATAAGTGGAGCTATATTGCCGCCGGCGTGATCAAGGACGGCTTTAAGTCGTTCGCGAGCGGGCACACCGCGCACGCGGCGATCGGCCTTATGCTCGCCGGGCTTCCCGCGGCGGCCTTTAAGGAAAGGCCGTCGCGCCGCCGCGTGGTCTTTTGGGCTGCCGCTGTGGTTGCGGCGCTCGTCGCTTTTGGCCGCATCGTGATCGGAGCGCACTTTTTGAGTGACGTGAGCTGCGGCTTTGCCCTGGTGCTGGCACTTGAGTGCCTTGCCGCGCGCATTGCCTATCCCAACGGCGTACAATAGCCCCGTTTGAATCATCTGGCCGATACCCGGTAAGAGAGGATTGTCATGCTCGCGTTTAACAACGACTATTCCCACGGCGCCCATCCGGCGGTGCTGCAGGCGCTCGTCGACACCAATATGGAGCCGCAGCCCGGCTACGGCACCGATGCGCACACCGAGCGTGCCAAGCACCTTATTCGCGAGGCCTGTCAGGCCCCCGATGCCGACGTGTTTTTTCTGGTGGGCGGCACGCAGGCCAACGCGACGGTGATCGACATGCTGCTTGCGCCCTACGAGGGCGTCGTTGCTGCTGAGACTGGTCACGTCGCCTGCCACGAGGCGGGCGCCATCGAGTTTGGCGGCCACAAGGTGCTCACCATCCCCGGCTACGAGGGCAAGATGCACGCCGAGGACCTCGAGAACTATATCCAGGTGTTCTACGAAAACGAGAGCTACGAGCACACGGTGTTCCCGGGCGCCGTGTACGTGAGCCTATCGACCGAGTACGGCACGCTGTACTCCAAGGCCGAGCTCGCGGCAATTCATGCGGTGTGCCAGAAGCGCGAGATTCCGCTGTTTGTGGATGGCGCCCGACTGGCCTATGCGCTGGCAGCCGACGAGTGCGACCTCACTCTGCCCGAGCTGGCACAGCTGTGCGACGTGTTCTACATCGGCGGCACCAAGTGCGGCGCTCTGTGCGGCGAGGCCGTGGTGTTTTGCGGCATGCACGCTCCGGCGCATCCCATTCCGCGCATTAAGCAGCACGGTGCGTTGCTGGCCAAGGGCCGCCTGACGGGCGTGCAGTTCGAGGCTCTTTTTACCGATGACCTGTATTATGAGATTGGTCGCCAGGCGATTGAGACCGCTCAGGCGCTGCGTCGCGTGCTGCACGAACGCGGCTACCAGTTCTTCTTGGAGACGCCCACAAACCAGCAGTTTGTGATTCTGCCCAACGAGGACATGGCGCGCATTCGCGAGCATGCCGCGATCGAGTATTGGGAAAAGTACGACGAGACCCACACCGTGGTGCGCTTTTGCACCAGCTGGGCCACGACGCAGGAGGACATCGACGCGCTGGCGGCTGTCCTGTAGCTTGATGTAATGACGAGGGGCCGCCCTACGCCTGGGTTTGGCGCAGGGCGGCCTTTGCTTTTGTGGGGGAGGGGCTGTATGCCCGAGATGTCCGAGCCGACGATTCGCCTGGCGACGCCCGATGATGCGCCGGCGCTGCTTGCCATCTATGAGCCGTATGTACGCGAGACGGCGATAACCTGCGAATACGAGGTGCCGAGCGTTGAGGAGTTCGCCGGGCGCATCGAGCGTACACTCAAGCGCTATCCGTATCTGGTGATGGAGTTGGACGGGCGTCCAGTGGGCTATGCCTATGTGAGCGCGCTTAACAGCCGCGAGGCCTATGACTGGTCGGTCGAGACGTCGATCTATCTGGCGCGCGACGTGCGCCACGGCGGGCTGGGCCGCAGGCTGCACGACGCGCTCAAGCAATGCTTGGTCGCGATGGGCATCACCAGCATGTGCGCGCTCATCGCCGTGCCGCACGATAAGGACGACGAGTATCTGACGCACAACAGCCAGGATTTCCATGCCCATATGGGATATCGCCTGGTGGGCGCCTTCGATCGCTGCGCCCAAAAGTTCGGTCGCTGGTACGACATGTGCTGGATGGAGCTGGTCCTGGCCGAGCGCACGCCCAACCAACCCAAACCAACCTGGTTTCCCGCACTTGTCGTCCAAGGTTTCAAACCTACCATATAGGGACAGGTTTTTGGCTGTCTTGCGGTATCAAATCGCCGCAAGA
Organism: uncultured bacterium; assembly: GCA_905215505.1. Lineage (GTDB taxonomy): Bacteria > Actinomycetota > Coriobacteriia > Coriobacteriales > Coriobacteriaceae > Collinsella. Next base: position 31,798 of record CAJMPU010000015.1, on the reverse strand, counting down.
AGTGCAGCGTTCGTACGCTATTTTGACCTGAATCGTCCCTTCGGGACGCCTTGCGAGCTAAGTGAGTAGACTTTTTGGCGCAAAGCGAGCACAAAGCGTATCTGTTTTAGTAAAACCGCAGGTCACGGAGGCGGCTGTTTTGGGTGTGCTCGGCAGGTCGCGAAAAGTCTACTCACTTAGGTTTACGGTGCTGGATATTCTGAGCAGGAACAGTTGAGCTTGGACGGCGCGTATTGCCAGGCGATGCCGGCACTTGCGCCATGCTGGCTTGAGATTTAATAAAAACCGCAGGTAAAACGTTTATTAGGTACATTTTGCCTCGTTTGGTGCGCTAGCCGATGGGCTCGGTGTATTTGGCGCGGTCGGTGCGTTGGATACGCTTGGAGACATGGAGCGGGCGGCCGTCGGTGTCGTAGACGTAGTCGGTGATCAAGATCAACGCCTGCCCACGCTCAACGTTGAGCAAAAACGCCTCGTTTTGTGAGGCATAGCACACCTCAAAGGTCTTATGTCCCTGTGCCGGCGCGCGATGGAATTCTTGGCGCAGCGTGGCGTAGAGCGAACCGTTGATATCGCGATCGATGAGTGCCTCAAAGCTCGGCGGTAGATAGGTGGTTTCCAGGCACAGTGGCGCATCGTCCAGATAACGCAGGCGGACAAGTTTGACGAGCTTGCTGCCCACGGCGGCATCGAAGAACTTGGCCACGTTGCCCGTTGCCTTGGCAAAGCCCGAGTCCACCGTGCGCGTGGTGGGCTTCATGCCCTGGCCCTGGACCTGTGCCGTGTAGCTCGAAAACACCAGGTTGTTCTCGTGGAGCGCTGGCGTTTCGGCCACAAAGGCGCCGCGCCCGCGCTCGGTACGAATCAGGCCCTCGTCAACTAACACCTTAAGCGCGTGGCGCACGGTGCTGCGCGAAAGCCCCGATTCGTCCATGAGTTCCATCTCGGACGGCAGCTTGTCTCCGCGTGCGTAGATGCCGGCGGCGATGCGGTCACGCAGCGTACCCGCCAGACGCTCGTATTGGGCCAAGTTCTTTTTCGACGAAGTGCTCATGCGAACAATCTGTATCTAACCTGTATGCTTACTGAACCAAGCATGTATCCAACATGACAACAAAACCGCTGATAATGGATTGCCGAAAACTTTACCAGCAAAATATCTAAGACAAATATAGCATACAACTAGTCGACATAACCAAAACATGTATGTAACTTGTATGCCATCAAGAGCATCAAACGAGAAGAAAGGCTGATGCACGATGACTACTCAGGAACAGGTTAAGGACGTCGTCTCTCAGGTTTTGGCTGACAAGGCAGACAAGGGCGGCATCAAGCGCGTCGTGTGGATTGGCGCCGGCGGATCCAACGGCGGCAACTATCCTGCCCAGTACTTTATGGAGCACGAGGCCACGCAGGTCGTGAGCTCCAGCTACACCAGCAACGAGTTCGTGCACGCCACCCCGGCCTACGTCAACGAGAACACCCTGGCCGTCGTCGTGTCCATGCGCGGCACCAAGGAGACCATCGTCGCCGCCCAGGTCGCCAAGGACCACGGCGCCAGCACCATCGCCATCTATGTTGACGAGTCTGGCCTCACCGAAGTCTGCGACTACAAGATCCAGTACGACAGCCTTGCCATCGACGAGTCCTGCATGGGCCGCACCAACTCCGCCGTCGTGACCATGATCGCCATGGAGCTCACGCAGCAGATCGAGGGCTATGCCGAGTACGAGACCGCTATGGCCGCCTTCGACCTGGTCGATCCCATCTATCGCAAGGCCGTCGAGTACACCCGTCCGCTCGCAGCCAAGTGGGCCGAGCAGAACGCCGACAAGCCCTGCATCAACGTTATGGCTCAGGGCCCGCTCTTTGGTGCCGCCTACGTCTTTAGCATCTGCAACGTGCAGGAGATGCTGCAGATCGACTCCTGCACCATCAACACCTGCGACTTCTTCCACGGCCCCTTCGAGATCCTGGACAAGCGCACCTCGCTGTTCCAGCTCATCAGCGTCGGCCGCAGCCGCTGCAACGACGAGCGCGGCATCCGTTTCGTCAACCAGTACGGTGGCGATCGCGTCTATCAGCTCGACGCCAAGGAGCTTGGCCTCAACGACATCAAGGACAGCGTGAGCGAATACTTCAACCACCTGATCTTTGCCCCGATCCTCAACAACGTCTACATGCGTGCGCTCTCCGCCGTCACCCACAAGGATTACATGACGCGCCGTTACATGTGGAAGCTGGATTACTAAGGGATAGAGCGGCCTAACAGCCCAATACCCCTCATGAGTTGCGGTGGAATAGTTCCTGTTTGGGAGCGTGAAGCCTCTGTTTGAGAACTATTTCACCGCAACTGCTAGAGCGGCACTTGGGGACGTTCCCTTTCTGCCGGCACCTGCGACACTCCTTGTTTCAAGAGATTTCCCGTTCGCCGATTTGTGTCTTGAAAAATGTATATAACGACTATAACGTAGTATGAAACATATTGGAAACAATACCGAGGAGGCTGCGTTGAAGAGGAGCAATCTGGGCTATGTGCTGGTGCTGATCGCCGCGCTTATGTGGGGCAGCATCGGAATCTTTGTAAACGGCATCTCGGCCATGGGCGTTACGTCTCAGAGCATGGCGGCCTTTCGCCTGTTGTCGGGTGCCGTCTTAATGGCTCCGGTCTTGGCATTCATGGGTTGCCAGGGAGGTGCTCGTGAGGGAAAGGCATCGGGTCCCCTGGCACTGTTCAAGGCAAGTCCTAAAGAGCTTGTTCCTTGTGCGCTTCTTGGCATTATCGGCCTCGCCACCGCTAACACGCTTTATTACGAGTGCATGGGCGAGGTGGGCATGTCCACGGCCTCGGTGCTGCTCTACACCTCGCCGGTGTTTGGCGTCATGCTCGGCCGCGTACTTTATCGCGAGGATGTGACTCCCAACAAGCTCGTTGCCATCGCTTTTAACATCGGTGGCTGTGTACTTGCAGTGACCGATGGCGACCTTTCCGGTTTTCATTTTTCGGTTTGGGGCGTCACGTCGGGCGTGATTGCGGGCTTTTGTGGCGCGTCGCTCGCGGTGTTTAGCCGGATCGCAACCAAGACGGTCCACCCGCTGGCTGTCACGTTTTGGGGCCTTGTTTTTGGCGGTGCGGTTATGGCGGCTATCGCGGCTCCGTGGCCAGATGTCGCCGCGGCAATGTCGCCACAGCTGCTGCTGCTGTTCCTTGGCTTTGGACTCATCCCCACAGCCGTGGCCTATGTCTTATATATGCAGGGTCTGTCCATGGGGCTCGAGACGTCGAAAGTTCCCGTCGTAATGTCATTCGAGACAGTCGTCACCGTACTGCTGGGCATTGGTGTCTACGCCGAGCCCGCCGGCGCGATCAAAGTTCTGGGCATCGTTTTGGTGCTCGCGTCCATCGTGATTATGAACACCGACTTTTCCAAGCTGCGCAACAGTGTGTTTGTCGGTCATGTCGTTGAGAGCATGACCTTTAAGCCCAACGCGTGGTGGACGGAGAAATCGCAGGACATGGATCTCTTCCGCGAGCGCACCGGCATCGCGCTGGAGCCCACCGTGCAGGAAAGCCCCTGGTACTTCGTGCGATAGGGGATTGCGCACAGGGTCCGACTTGGGGTTATCCCGCCAGTGCCGGCCTGCCCAGCCCCAACGTTTCAAGTACGTTAAACCCGTCAACGGTCGATTTTCACCCGCGAACGGTCTTTATACTAATTAGCAATATCCGCAACGTATAAGACGTTATAATGACCATAACGAAAAGGAGGAGGCAAGATGAATCAGATCATTCTCGCATCTCATGGCGGCCTGGCCGCAGGCGCCAAAGACACGCTCGAGATGGTTCTCGGCGACGTGTCGAACGTCCACGTCGTGTCGCTTGCTCGTGACGACAAGGAGCCCATCACCAACAAGGTGGACGCCATGATCGCCACGTTCAACGCGGACGACACCGTCTATGTGCTGACCGATATGCTCGGCAGCTCGGTCAACAACAGCATGGTCGAGCTTTCCCGCAACGGTGCGGCATTCACGGTGATCAGCGGTTTCAACATTCCGCTGGCACTGACGCTCGCTATGAGCCCCGCCCCCGTCAAGGGTGCCGAGCTCGCGGCCCTCATCAACGAGGCCCGCACCGGTCTGACCAACCCCAACGCACCGGTCGAGGCTGCCGCGGCTCCCGCCAAGAAGGCTAAGGCGCCCCGTCACAGCTCCGGTCCCGCCAAGATCGTCCTCGCACGTCTTGACTACCGTCTGCTGCACGGTCAGGTCGTCTTTACCTGGACCACCAAGGTTCAGGCCGAGCGCATCATCGTCGTCGACAACGCTGCCGCCAACGATGACATCAAGAAGGGCGCTCTTAAGCTGGCCAAGCCCCAGGGCGTGCGCCTGAACGTCTTCACCGTCGAGCGTGCCCTCGCCAAGATGGACAAGCTTAACACCCTCGGTGAGCGCGTCATGTTCGTCTTTGGCAACACGGCCGAGATGCTGCAGTTCTGTCAGGGCTACAAGCTCGACGCCATCAACCTGGGCGCCACCGCCAACCACGACGGTGCCGATCAGGTCGGCGGCAAGGACAGCTCCGTCTTCTTCGACGCCACCCAGAAGGCCGACGTCAACCAGCTGCTCGACATGGGCATCAAGCTCTACGTCCAGCAGACCCCCACGTATCAGAGCGTCGACATCGACGCCAAGCTGTAATCAACCAGGCATTTGCCTGACTGAAAGGAGAAGGGTATGAATACGTTCATCAGTGCGGTGCTCGTCGGCCTCGTCGGCGTGTTCTGCATGTGGGACTCCCGCCTGCTCGGTCGTCTTAACTTCGAGCAGCCCCTCGTTGGCGCTACGCTCGTCGGTCTGCTGCTGGGCGATGTGCCCACCGGCCTTGCCGTCGGTGCCGCCGTCGAACTCGTGTCCATGGGCCTGGTGCAGGTCGGTGCCGCCGTTCCGCCCGATATGGTCCTGGGCGGCATCGTGGCCGCTGCCTTCGCGTGCCTGACCGATGCTTCCGCCGAGACCGCCATGACGATCGCCATCCCGGTCGCCGTCCTGGGTCAGCTCCTCGGCATCGTGTTCCGTTCCATCATCGCCGCCCTCACCCATGTGGCAGATAGCGCGATCGATAACGGAAAGTTCAAGACCGCCTACCGTATGCACATCTGCGCTGGCTCCGGTCTGTACGCCGTCATGTACTTCCTGCCGATCTTCCTGGCCGTCTTTGTCGGTACCGACCTGGTCCAGGCCATCGTCAACATGGTTCCCGAGTGGCTGTCCACTGGTCTGAACGTTTCGACCAAGATCATGACCGCCTACGGCTTGGCCCTGCTGCTCACCATGATGATCAAGAAGGGTATGACTCCGTTCCTGTTCATCGGTTTCCTGCTCGCCGCTTACCTCAACCTGTCCGTCATCGCGGTCGCTCTGATCGGTGTGTGCCTGGCTGTCGTCTTCATGGGCTTCAAGTTCAACGGTTCCCATGCAGCCGCCGGTGTCGATTCCGACTACGATCCGCTCGAAGACGACGAAGACTAAGGAGGAACACACTATGGCAACCGCAACCAAGGACGTGTCCCTGAACAAGAAGGTCAGCCAGTTCTTCTGGCGCTCCTGGGCCATCCAGGCCTCTTGGAACTACGAGCGTCAGATGAACATGGGCTTCCTCTACGGCATGGTCCCCACGCTCGATCGCCTCTATCCGGACGAGTCCGACCCCAAGCAGCTCGCTGCTAAGAAAGAGGCTTACCACCGTCACATGGCGTTCTACAACTGCACCCCGCAGACGAGCGCTTTTGTCCTAGGCCTCGCCGCCTCCATGGAGGAGGAGTACGCCAAGGATCCCGAGAACTTCGATCCCGATTCGATTAACGCGGTCAAGACCTCCCTCATGGGCCCGCTTTCCGGCATCGGTGACTCTTTCTTCCAGGGCACCATCCGCGTTATCGCCTTTGGCCTGGGCGTTCAGCTGGCTCAGCAGGGCTCCATCATGGGTCCGATCCTGGCCATGCTCATCTCCATTGTGCCCTCCGTGCTGATCACGTGGTTCGCTGCCAAGATCGGCTACCAGGGTGGCCACGAGTACCTGAGCAAGCTCCAGGGCGGCGACCTCATGGAGAAGCTCATGTATGTCTGCGGCATCGTGGGTCTTATGTCCGTGGGCGGCATGATCGCTACGCTGATCGGCGCCACCACCCCGCTGCAGTTCGCTGAGGGCACCGTCGTTATCCAGGACATCCTGGACGGCATGATGCCTCAGATGATCTCCCTTGGCCTCACCGGCCTTATGTACTGGCTCATCAAGAAGAACGTCAACACCGGTTGGCTTCTCGTGATCGCCATCGTGGGCGGCATCGCCCTCTCCGCGGCCGGCATCCTGGCCTAGTCGCGACCAAGCGTCTAACCGCTTTCCCCCGGGGGCCTGCCTGGCATCCCATACCCCAGGCAGGCTTCCATCCCTAAATGTGTCAAAGGGACAGCTCCTTTGTCACATCCTCAACGGGCCGGCGACTCGGTCCAAATCACGGTAACCCTGCGTGCGTCCGGCAAAGTGGCGCCGCAATAATCGAAAGGAATGTGTCAGATGTACGAGATCGACCTTAACCTCCCTAAGCAGATCGTCGCTGACGTCCTGTCCAACCACGAGATCCACAGCGTCGCCTTCGTCGGCTGCGGTGCCTCCATGTCCGACCTTTACCCCGCCAAGTACTTCCTGGCCAACAACACGGACAAGCTGAACGTTCAGATCTTCACCGCTAACGAGTTCAACTACGACACGCCTTCCTGGGTCAACGAGCACACCTTCGTGATCACCTGCTCCCTCGGTGGCTCCACGCCCGAGACCGTCGAGGCCAACAAGACCGCCAAGAAGCACAACTGCCCGGTCGTCTCCCTCACCAACAAGGCTGGCTCCGCTCTGACCGTCGATGCCGACCACGTCATCGTTCACGGCTTCCACGCCAACTACGCTGCCAAGTGCGAGAAGCCCGGCTATGCCATCGCTCTTGCTCTCGAGATCCTTCAGCAGACTGAGGGCTATGACCACTACGAGGACATGATCACCGGCCTCACCAACGTCTTCGATCTCTGCGAGAACGCCGCTCAGCACTGCAAGAAGCTCGCCAAGAAGTTCGCCGAGGACTTCAAGGACGACAAGATGATCTACTTCATGGCTTCCGGTGCCTCCGAGAAGATGGCTTATTCTCACGCCGCCTTCCTGTTCACCGAGATGCAGTGGATCGACGCAGCCGCCTACAACACCGGCGAGTACTTCCACGGCCCGTTCGAGGTTTCCACCGAGGGTAAGCCCTACGTCTTCTTCATGTCCGATGGCGCCACCCGTCCGATGGACGCCCGCGCCCTCACCTTCCTTGAGCGCATGGGCGCCAAGGTCGCTCTGATCGACTCCAAGGACTACGGCCTGGCTGACGCCGTGCCCGCGAGCGTCGTCACCTACTTCAACCCGCTGCTGCACCTCGCCGTTATGCGCGAGTACGGCAACCAGATCGCCGAGGCCCGTCAGCACCCGCTGACCATGCGTCGCTACATGTGGAAGCTTTCCTACTAATCACAAGTAAGTAGACCTTACGGGTTGATTGAGAGGGGATGGGGTTTGCGCCCCGTCCCCTTTTTTGCTCTGGGGAGGGTGCGTCTGTCGCTCCATAAAACCCCAGATAAAACCTACCAAAATAAACCTGTCCCTTTTTGGCAGGTGGGAGGAGATGCGTATGATCAAGGCAGTGCTGTTTGACATGGACGGCGTGCTGGTCGATACCGAGTGGTTCTACAACCGCCGTCGCGTGGCGTTTATGGAAGAGAAGGGGTTCCACTTTGACGAGATCCCCGATCTTTCGGGGTCTAACGAGCCTGCCATTTGGAAGTCGCTGGTGCCCGACGATATTGAGCTGCGCGAGCGCCTGCGCGTGGAGTACAAGCAAGTCTACAGCCCGGACCACCCCGTTCCGTATGCCGAGCTGCTCAACGAGCAGACGGAGCCGGTGATGCGTGAGCTGCGCGAGCGCGGCGTGAAGTGCGCCATCGCGAGCTCGTCCTATCGCGAGTTGATCGACGAGCTGGTGGAGATTGCCGGCATCGCCGGCGTGCTGGACTACACCATCAGCGGCCACGAGTGCAGCGCGTTTAAGCCCGACCCCGAGATCTACCTGCGTGCCATGGAGGCACTGGGGGTGGAGCCTGCCGAGTGCCTGGTTATCGAGGACTCGCCGTTGGGTATCGAGGCCGGCAAGCGCTCCGGCGCCCGAGTCCTGGCGCTGCGTCCGCACGAGGGCGTCAACCTGGACCAGTCTGCCGCCGACGTTGTCATCGACAATCTGGCCGACATTTTGGCCGCTCTGTAACGTCAATTCACCGCAAGAAGCACTGGTTCACGCGTCATTTGCGGTGGACTGGCTCAATTTGGTTTCGATTTTGATCCGCTTGACTTCGATTCGGGCTAAGTGAGTAGGCTTTTTGGCGCAGGCCGAGCACAAAGCGTATCTGCCTTAGCAAAACCGCAGGTCGCAGAGGTGGCTATTTTTGGGTGTGCTCGGCAGATCGCAAAAAGTCTACTCACTTAGATTTTTGCCCTTTGGTCGTAGGAGTTGCTGGTCCCGTTTTGGTTGTCGAGAGAGGGTGAATTGAGGCGCCCTCTGTCGCTCCATGTTACAATCGCCGACATGCCCCACAACTACATCTGCCTTCGAAGGGAGCCTACGTGGCGAACGCCATCGACCAGCTCGCGGACCGCGTGCTCGTGCTCGGCCGCCTCACCATCGTCCGCCGCGCCATCACCGCCGTGGCGGTCACAATTTCCGCCGTTCTCCAGACATTCCTGATCCAGGCGTTCATTCAACCCGCCGACCTGCTTCCGAGCGGCCTCACCGGCGTCGCGGTCCTGCTCGATCGTGTTACCTCGCTGGGCGGCGTTCACATCGACATCTCGCTCGGCATGCTCGCGCTCAACATCCCCGTGGCGCTCCTGTGCTGGAGCGGCATTAGCAAGCGCTTCGTCATCTTCTCGATGATGCAGGTCATGCTCTCGTCGCTGTTCCTCAACATCTTTCATTTCGCCCCGTTTTTGGGCGACAAGATCATGCTCATCATTTTTGGCGGAGTGGTCTCGGGTCTGGGCGCTGCCATCGCGCTTAAGTCCGGCGCATCTACCGGCGGCACCGACTTTATCGCGCTGTGGGTTTCCAACCACACAGGCAAGACCATCTGGGGCGTCATTTTTGGTTTCAACTGCTTTATCCTGGCGATCTTTGGCTTTATGTTTGGCTGGGACAAGGCGGCATATTCCATCGTGTTCCAGTTTATTTCGACCAAGACCATCGACAGTTTCTATCGTCGCTACGATCGCGTGACGCTGCAGATCACGACGCGTAAGGCAGACGAGGTCATGACTGCCTACGTAAACCATTTTCAGCACGGCATTAGCTGCGCCGAGGTCGTCGGCGGATACAGCCGTGAAAAGATGTACTTGCTGCACACCGTTGTCTCGACCTACGAGAGCCAAGACATTATCAAACTGGTGTGTGACGTTGATTCCGGCGCCGTGATCAACGTGTTCCACACGCTCAACTTTGTGGGCGGCTGGTGGGGCGGTCATGTCGACGAGCCCATGCCCACGGCCGTTCCCGATCCCGACAAGCCCGCACGCATGGCCAGCAGGCAGGCGCGCCTCAGCGAGCAGGACAGTCTGCAACAGGACGACGGCAAGTAAGGTTTTGCTGTATGTGGTGTATCGTTTTATCCAACTGAGGTAACATATAAAAAGACGTTATATACGTATTAGTTATTTTGATATTTCGATAAGAGTGATTAGATATGCCTGCGCCCAAAAATGCACCGCTTTACCAGCAGATTTATGACGAAATCAAGGATGCGATCGAGAAAGGTGTTTATGCACCCAAGGAGCGTATTCCGTCCGAGCTTGAACTAGCCGAGCAGTACGAGGTGAGCCGTATTACGGTGCGCCGCGCTGTCGAGGAGCTGTGCTCCGATGGTTACCTGGTTAAGCAGCAGGGCCGCGGCACCTTTGTCTCCACGCCGCACATCAACCGCCAGTTTCACGCCTCGACGCTGCAGACGTTTACCGCGCTGTGTGCCGGCAACGGCATGAAGGCCGGTGCGCACGTGATCGATCGCCAGATCGTTCCGGCGCGCCAAAACGAGATGGAGTTCTTTGGCCTGCAGAAGGATGCGCTGCTGCTGCATATCAAGCGCGTGCGTACGGCCGACGGCGAGCCCATCTTTGAGGAGAACATCTTTGTGCCGTTTGACGCCTACCGTGAGCTGTTGACGGCCGATCTTGAGAACAAGTCGATTTTTGCCGAGGTCGAGCGTGTTGGCGGAACGCCGATTGTCTCGGTTGGCTACCGTACGGTCGAGGCCGTTCGAGCTAACGCCGAGCAGGCGGCCGAGCTGGGCATTGCTCCGCACGATCCGCTGCTCAACCTGCGTGCCGGCTTTACCGGTCCCGATGACGAGCCGGTTTTGATGGGTAAGCAGTACTACGTGGGATCGCGCTACGTTATGGTCATGTAAGTTACGCGGTTTTACCAAACCGCGTAACGGCTCGACGCTGCAAACGCCCCTAAGCGGCAATCTGACGTTCAATCGTCGGTCGCGTACCCAAAGTACGCTTCCCTCCTCTTTCACGTCACCTTGCTCGCTTAGGGGCGTTTTCGCTGACTTATGCTCAACCAGCGACGTTTGCGTGCTTGTCAAGAGATTAGCCGTTGGGAAAGTGTCCAAAAATCCCACGCTCGTTCCTTTTGGATTGCGTTGCCCGTGGCCGACAGCCGTGCGGCACCGGTCCGCGTGGCGGCGTATAATCGGCGGCAGATGACTTGGACGTTAGGAAACCATGACCGATAGCATGCAGCAGATGGCGCTCGACACGCTCGGCGCCTATTTTGGCTACACCTCGTTTCGCCCGGGACAGGACCGCATGGTCGATGCGATCCTTGCCGGTCGCGATGCGCTGGGTGTTATGCCCACGGGTGCCGGCAAGTCCATTTGCTACCAGGTGCCCGCGCTCATGCTGCCCGGCATCACCTTTGTGGTGAGTCCGCTGCTGTCGCTTATGGAGGACCAGACCCGTGCGTTGCTCGCGGCGGGTGCGCGACCCAGCTATCTCAACTCCAGCCTTACTCCGGCCCAGCAAAACACCGTGCTCAAGCGGGCGCGCGAGGGCCGCTACCAGCTTATGTACGTGGCGCCCGAGCGCTTGCTCGAGCCGCGTTTTTTGGCCTTTGCGCAGGAGGCTGCGGGTTCCGCCGGCATTGGCGTGCCGCTCGTGGCCATTGACGAGGCCCACTGCGTAAGCCAATGGGGTCAGGATTTCCGCCCCGCCTATCTGCAGATTCGTGAGTTCATCGATTCCCTGCCGCAGCGCCCCATCGTGGCGGCGTTTACCGCCACGGCGACCGAACGCGTGCGTGCGGATATTCAGCAGATGCTCGGCCTGCAAAACCCTGCGACGGTGGTGACGGGCTTCGATCGCAAGAATCTCTACTTTGGTTGCGAGGAGATGGGCGACAAGGCCAAGACTGCCTGGGTGCGCGACTATGTGATCGCGCATTCGAGCGAGAGCGGTATCGTGTATTGCTCGACCCGCAAGACGGTCGATGCGCTGGCGGGCGAGCTTGCCGAGGCGCTGGGCCCCAGCGGCATTCGCGTTGGCCGCTACCATGCCGGCATGGGCAACGACGCCCGTCGCCAAAGCCAGCGCGCCTTTATCGACGACGATATCCAGGTGATGGTTGCCACCAACGCCTTTGGCATGGGCATCGACAAGCCCAACGTGCGCTACGTGATCCACAACAACGTGCCCGAGAGCATCGAAGCCTACTACCAGGAGGCGGGCCGCGCCGGCCGCGATGGCGACCCGGCCAGCTGCTACTTGCTGTGGAACGGCAACGATTTTCGCATGCGCCGCTTTCTGATCGACCGCGGCGATGCTGCCGATGAGGCGCTCGACGACGAGCAGCGCGCGTGGGCGCTCCAGAATCGATATCGTCTGCTCAGCCAGATGGAGGGCTACTGCAATACCACCGGCTGCCTGCGCGAATACATGCTGCGCTACTTTGGCGACGAGGCCGCGGCCGAGCATGCTGCCGCGGCTGGTGCGGGCGCCACCGCCACGGATGACGCCGAGGGTTGCGGCAACTGCAGCAACTGCCTCATGCAGTTCGAGGTCGAGGACGTCACCGATATGGCCCGCGCTGCCGTGCGCTATGTGGCCACGCGTCCCATGCGTTTTGGCAAGTCGCTGATCGCTGATGTGCTCCACGGCGGCAACACCGAGCGCATTCGCCAGATGCATCTGGACGAGGACCGCGGCTACGGTGAGCTGTCGAGCGAATCGGTCGGGCGCATCAAGGACATCATCGGCCAGCTGTGCGGTCGCGGTTATCTGGCCACCTCGCAGGGGCAGTACCCGGTCGTTGGGCTGGGCCCGCGTGCCGGCGAGGTCGAGGATGAGGCGTTCGCCTTTACCGTTAAGCGTCGCGCGTCCAAGCGCAAGGCCTCGGCCCGCGCCCGCCGTGCGGTGGATCTGCTGCGCGAGGAGGCCGAGCTGGAGCAGCGCCCGCGCGTGGGCGACGATGCCGAGCTGTTCGAGTGCCTGCGCGCCCTGCGCAAGGAGATCGCGGCCGAGCTGGAGATGGCGCCGTACATGGTCTTCTCCGACAAGGCCCTGCGCGGCCTGTGCCGCCTGCGCCCGCAGACGTGCGACGAGCTTATCCAGGTCAACGGCATCGGCGAGAAAAAGGCCGACGCCTTTGGCGAGCAGTTTATGGCGGCGATTGAAGAATTTGAGTCCGAGCATGCACGGGATGGAGCGTAACGATGGCAACCGACGATAAAACCGGCCGCGCTGGCTCGTCCGCCGTGCCGCTGTACCAGCAGGTCATGGACGACCTAAAGGGCGAGATCGCGCGCGGCGTGTACCCTGCCGGTTCGCGCATTCCTGCCGAGATGGAGCTCGCGAAGTCCTACGGCGTGGGGCGCATCACCGTGCGCCGTGCCATCGAGGAGCTGTCGCGCGCGGGGTATCTCCACCGACAGCAGGGGAGGGGCACCTTTGTGTGCGCTCCCAAGCTCAAGCGCAAGATTGTTCAGAAAGGCGACGTCCAGAGCTTTTCCGAGGGTTGCGCCGCCAACGACATGGTGGCCGGAGCGCGCCTGGTGTCGCGCACGGTGGTTGCGGCGACGCACGAGGACGCGGCATTTTTTGGCGTGGAACCCGGCTGCGAGCTCATTGTGGTCGAGCGCGTGCGCACGGCAGACGGCGTGCCCGTCATGCTCGAGAACAACGCCTTTGTGCTCGCCGACCATCCCTACCTGCAGACGCTTGCCGATAAGGACCTCGCCGACAACTCGATCTTCTCGCTCGTTGCCGAGCATTCGGGTCGCGCGCCGCTCAAGTCCGACCCCTGCACCGTGGAGATTGCGCTGGCGGATGCCCAGGCGGCCCCGCTGCTGGAGGTGCCGGTCGGCGAGCCGCTCTTCTATATGGAGGCGTATTTTACCGATGCAGACGAGCGCCCCCTGCTGCTCGGGCGCCAAAAGATCGTGGGCTCGCGCTACGTGTTCGACATTTAACATCCACAGATAGAACAACATAGAACAAGTTTGGCGAAATGGCTTCACGAGCGTCGTCGTGCGTGCTATAAATAGGACAACATAGAACGACCGCAGGTACGAGCTGCCGTCGCTCAAAGCCGCCACACAAGGAGGAGCGTCACCGTGAACGCACACGATCTGATTCAGGAAATTATCGAGCGCAAGGGTAAGATCGAGAACGTCTTTTGGATCGCCTGCGGCGGTTCGATGATCGACCTGATGCCGGCTAACGAGCTGCTCAAGCGCGAGGCCACCACGTTTGCCTCGACGGTCTACACGGCACGCGAGTTTTGCCTGATGGCGCCCAAGAGCCTGGGGCCGAAGTCGCTCGTCGTCGCCTGCAGCCACAGCGGCAATACGCAGGAGGTCGTCGATGCCTGCGAGATGGCGCTGGCTGCCGGCGCCGAGGTCGTGACCATGACCGACTACGCGGGCTCCAAGATCGACAACGGCAAGTGGACCACCTGGGTCTATCCGTGGGGCAAGGGCGAGTCGCAGGCCGAGGTCCCGCAGGGCATCGGCCTGCTGATGGCTGCCGAGCTGCTCGACCAGCAGGAGGGCTACGAGGCGCTCGCCGACATGTACACCGGCCTTAAGCAGATGGACGCGCTGCTGCCCGCCGCCCGCGAGAAGGTTAACGCCGAGCTGGGCGATCGCTTTGCCGAGCTCTGCCAGCAGCACAAGTTCTTCTATATCCTGGGCTCCGGCCCCAACTTTAGCCAGACCTATGCCATGGCGATCTGCTCGCTCATGGAGATGCAGTGGCAGCACTGCTGCTACATCCACTCTGGCGAGTACTTCCACGGCCCGTTCGAGGCTACCGAGCCCGGCGTGTTCTACTTTGTGCAGCTCGGCTCGGGCGAGTGCCGCCCCATGGAGGAGCGTGCCCTTGCGTTCCTCAACACGCATACCGATACGGTCATGGTTCTCGACGCGCTCGAGTACGGCGTGGGCGAGGTGCCCGCCAGCGTTCGTTCGTTCTTGGAGCCGATCTTCTTCTACGCGATGAGCTGCGAGCTGCGCGCCGCCCGCGGCAAGGTGTTCGACCACAGCCCCGAGATTCGTCGCTACATGGGCATCGAGCAGTACTAAGTAACGGGAAAACCATTCACCTTCGATTCGCAAGGGCACTGCGTGAGTCAAAAAAAGCGGGCCGCGCCGGGGATTTCCGGCGCGGCCCGCTTGGTATCGCGCATAGATTCGCGAGGTGTTGTGGCAACCGACGCTTACTTGGCGTCGTAGGCCTCGGCATCCCACCAGTCGAGCTGGGCGATGTTGTCGCGGATGTGCTGGCAGCTCTTGTGGAAGCCCTCGAGCTCGTGCTCGGACAGGTCGAGCGTGTAGACTTCCTCGACGCCCTCGGCACCGATCACGCACGGCAGGGAGGTAAAGATGCCCTCCTCGTCATACTGGCCGGTCATAAGCGTAGAGGCCGAAAGCACGGCGTGCTCGTTGTGCAGCACAGCGGCGCAGACGCGCGCGGCGGAGTTGGCGACGGCGTACTCGGTGCACTGCTTGCCCTGGTAGGTCACATAGCCGCCCTTGCGCGCGAGCTCCTCGACCTCCATGTGGTCAAAGGCGTACTTGTCGGGGTCCTCGGCCTGAAGCTCGTTGAGGCTCTTGCCGGCGATGGTCGCGGCCTTAAAGGCGGCCAGCTGGCTAAAGCCGTGCTCGCCGATCATGTAGGCGTCGATGGACTTGGGGCTCACGCCGACCTTCTTGGAGATCTCGGTACGCAGACGGGCGGAGTCCAGACCGCAGCCCGAGCCGATGATCTTCTTGGGGTCGTAGCCGGTCAGGTGCCACAGCTCGGTGCACACGACGTCGCAGGGGTTGGAGATGCTCACGAAGATGCCGTCGAAGCCGGCGTCGACGATGCACTTGGCAAAGGTGCGGGCGGCGTCGGTGGTAAAGAACAGCTCGCCGTCGCGGTTACCGGCGGCCAGCGCGACCTTGCCGGCGGCGTTGACGATGACGTCGCAGCAGGCCAGCTCCTCGTAGTGGTCGTAGCAGTTGACGATCTTGGTGTTGTACGGGACAAACGAAAGGGAGTCGCGCAGGTCCTGGACCTCGGACGTCACCTTGGCCTCGTTGATATCGCACAGGTACAGCTCATCGGCAATGCCCTGCATGAGCAGGCTGTTGGCGACATGTGCTCCTACGTGGCCCTGGCCGACCACACCGATCTTACGCGTCTGGTACATATATGTATCCTTTCGGCCGAGTTTTTCGCGTCGAACCATTGTAGCGTCCTGCGCCCACTTTGCTAGGCTAAAGCGCCGTAGATTCTTGGGGCATGCCGTAATCTCTACTTTTGGAGTGATTTGGGCCGCTGACGGCATCGCGGGGCGATGTGCTCGCGCGGATGGGGCCGCTCGTTGTACCATAGCTGCAACTGACTCGTAAGGAGCATCCATGCCCATTCGTATTCCCGACGCCCTTCCTGCTGCTGCGCAACTCGAGAGCGAGAACATCTTTGTCATGACCGAGTACCGCGCACTGCATCAGGACATCCGTCCGCTGCGCGTGCTCATCCTCAACCTCATGCCCACCAAGATCGCCACCGAGACGCAGATCATGCGCAAGCTCTCCAACACGCCGCTGCAGGTGGAGGTGGACCTGCTACGCACCAAGACGCACGAGGCCACGCACGTGAGTGCCGGCCACCTGGAGACGTTCTACCGTACGTTCGACGACATCCGCGACATCCACTACGACGGCCTGATCATCACGGGCGCGCCCGTGGAGCAGATGCCGTTCGAGGAGGTCGACTACTGGCCCGAGCTCTGCCAGATCATGGACTGGTCTACCACGCACGTACACTCTACGCTGCACATTTGTTGGGGCGCGCAGGCGGGGCTCTACCATCATTACGGTATCCAGAAGCACGACCTGCCGGCCAAGGCGAGCGGCGTGTTCGAGCATCATCTGGTGAAGCCGCAAAGCCCGCTGGTGCGCGGCTTCGATGACCGCTTCTATGCCGTGCACTCGCGCAACACCGATGTGCGTCGCGAGGATGTGGAGGCCGAGCCGCAGCTTGAGGTCGTGGCCGTGTCCGACGAGGTGGGCCTGTACATCGTCAAGTCGACCGACAGCCGCCGTTTCTTTGTCTTTGGCCACCCCGAGTACGACACCGACACGCTACGCCTGGAGTACGAGCGCGACGTGAAGCGCGGACTCAACCCGGAGGTGCCGGCGCATTACTTCCCAAACGACGACCCCACGGCCGAGCCGCTCAACGTCTGGCGCAGCCAGGCTCAGCTGCTCTACACCAACTGGCTCAACTACTACGTCTACCAAACCACGCCCTACGACTTAGCCCGCGCCGGCGAGGAGCACTAGACTGCGACTGTGGCGCTTGCGGAGCGTTGCTCTGCACGAGCGTGGATTATCGGACACACGAGCGTGGATTTTCGGACGTTTGAAAACGAGCGTGGATAATCTCCCATTTTTGGCCGAGGAACGGGCTCAAAACGGGAGATTTTCCACGCTCAATTTTCTTCAGCCGTCGTACCGGCGGCCCCATCACGCGTCGAGTACATACGGACCATGTCACAAACTAGGTAGTTTTGAGCCACGGCATATTTTCTTTCAATGAAATCGACGGCTTTTGAGGCTCAAAATGTGGAGACAGGGACCTCTCGACAACCGTTCTACCTGCAGATATAAGCCATTAACCTAAAACGTCCAAAACCGTCAAGCATTTGGTCAGCTGCTGGACAGCATTTGGTCAGACTTCGCATGAAACCGTCTGGTACGTTGGCGCCGTTCCAAGAGTTGGGAGGCGACATGGCAAACGCGACGGCGAATCAAAGACTCACAGGCCACATTAAAGCGTGCGAGCAGCAGATGAGCTGCGTGTACGCGCGTACGACGGCGGAGGCAAAGCAGATTGAGCGGCGGGTGGCGGCGGGAAGTCTCAAGGTGGTCATGCCGGGGCTGTATGCGCGTCCGGAATACTGGTCCGAGCTCAAGTTTCGGCAGCGTTATCTGCATCGGGTGCGGGCGCTTGCGCAAAAGCACCCCGACTGGACGTTTTGCTCCTATACGGCGGCCGTTGTCTATGGCCTTTCGGTTTCGCATGTCAATTTGACGTACATTCATATCGCCGTGGCACCGGCACAATCAACGACGCCGGGCTCTCAGGTCGTTCGCCATCGTTATGTTCGTCAAACACGGGCCACCCAGATGGACATTGCCGTGACCGATATCGATCAAACGATTACGGATTGCCTGGTCGATGCGTCGTTTGTCGAGGGGCTGATCATTGCGGACTCGGCGCTTCATGAGCAGCTGTTGTCGAAGGAGCATCTCGTTGAGGCAGTCGACAAGCTTGGCTTAAATCGTCGCGGTGTTGTGACGGCGCGCAGGGTTGCACGGTATGCCGATGGCCTGTCGGAAAGCGGTGGCGAGTCCAAGGCGCGCGCCCTGATGATCGAGCGCGGCTGGCAGACGCCGGAGCTGCAAATTGAGCTGTTCGACCCGGTTGAGCCGGGACGGCCGTATCGCGTCGACTACTTGTGGCGCGTGGAAGATCGGCTGATCATCGGGGAATTTGACGGATTCGTTAAAAGCGAGAAGGCAGCGGAGGAGGGCAAGCTCGCAAAGGCGCAGTTTGATGAGCGCCAGCGCGAGTCGAGGCCTTCGCTGCTTGATAACTGCAGGATCGTGCGCTTGTGCTGGGATGATCTGAGGGATCCGGCAAAGCTCGATCGCAAGCTCAAAGTTGCCGGCGTGCCGCGTGCGTGCTGAGGCAGTTGCAGGGCGTTAGGCTGCACGAGCGTGGATAATCGGACACACGAGCGCGGAAATCTGGACGCGCATTGATTGAGCGTGGATTTTCAGACATACGAGCGTGGATTATCGGACGTTTGAATAATGAGCGTGGATAATCTCCCGTTTTTTGCCCCCGAACAGTCCCAAAGTGGGAGATTTTCCACGCTTATCTTGCGGGTGCGATACAACGACATTTAGGCGCTGATGGTGTTGGGCAGCGGCAGGTCGTGTGCATCGGTGGGGACGTGGTCGATGCGCTGTTCGTCAAAGGCGATGCCGACGATTTGACATGCGGGCGAGAGCATGGACAGGTAACGGTCGTAGCAGCCGCCGCCGTAGCCCAGGCGCGCGCCGGTTTGGTCGAAGGCCACGAGCGGCACAACAATCATGTCGAGTGCTTCGGCAGGCACGATGGGGAAGCGGTTGCTGCCGATGTCCGCGGCAGCGAAGGTTCGCGTGGGATGAGTGATAAACGGAGCCGCGGACGCATCGTCGGCGGCAACTGCCCGCATGCACATACGCTGGCCACAAGCTGCGGCTTCGGCTGCCGAGAGCATGCACGGATAGGCTGCGCGCCAGCCGCGCGCGGCGGCCGCAGCGGCAAACGCGGCAGGGTCTGCCTCGGAACCCATCGCGGCATAGACGGCAACGGTGCGCGGCGCCGCGGCATCCAAGCGGCCCAGCAGCTCAACCAGCCGCGTGCAAATGACAGCAGACTTTGCCTTCCGAACATCCAAATCAATCGCATCGCGCCGAGCAATCACCGCCCGCCGCAACTCAGCCTTATCCATTCCAGCCCCCTCTCCCAAACCTACCAAAAAGGGACAGGTTTATTTTGGCAGGTTTTATCTGGGCAAATGTCGAAACCACCACAAAGGTGCCTGTCCCCTTTGTGGTGGTTTTGCTTGCTGTGGCTAGCCCAGCAGGTCGACTACGTTGAAGTTGGCGTTGCTCTTTGCGATGACGTCGCGGCCGCCAAAGACGCAGGTGGGCGACTCGGCTGCGATGCGCGTCACGTCGGTGCCGAGCGAGCGCAGCTCACCGGGCGTGGCGGCGAGCATCTGGGCGCGGCGCTCTTCGCGTGCGTGCGGATCGAGTCCGGCCAGGTAGGTCGTATTGCGGCGCTTGGTGAGCGCGTACGGCTTTACCGGCGCGTCCATGCCGCTCACGCAGCTCACGATAAAGCCCTCAAAGGCGGCCCCGTCGGGCTCAAAGCTGCCGAGCCATTCGCCCGCGCGCGCCACGCGCTCAATCGAGGGATCGATTGCCGGGTCGCGGTAGGTGTAGAACGCCGTCTGGCGCTCGCCGGCTGCGCGGAATCCGCAGCCGTATGCACCGCCCTTCACGCGAATCTCGTTCCACAGGTAATCGTAGGAGAGCGCGTTGGCAGCCACGGCCCAAGCGCCTGTCACGTCAAGCCCCAAGCGACGCGGGTCGCACGCGCTTGCCGCAAAGCAGATGTCGCTGGGGATGACAAAAGCCTCGTGGCGATTGCACGGCGTCGGCACCACGAGCGCGTCGCGGTCGGCATCGGCGCCGTCGCCCGCGCCAAGCCCCAGGTTACCCGCGGCATCCCAGTACGCGTCAAAGTCCTCGTCGCTGCCGGTAAAGCTCGCCATGCAGCCGTCGACCACAAAGATAAGACCTGCCAACTCGGCAAGCTTGGCGCGCAGGTCGTCCAGTCGCTCGTCAAAGTGGTCGAGCAGATCGCGCAGGAACAGGTAGAAGTCCACGCCCGAAAGCTGCTCGCGCACCACGGCCGAAGGCGAGCTGTAGCTCATCGCGCGACCGAGCGCCGCCGAGTGACCGTTGTTGATAAAGCCCTGCTCAAGCCCAATGCGAATCTGCGTGAGCACGTCGCGCACGCGGTCGGCGTCGGCATCTGCCAAAAGCGTGCTCGACCATACCTCGCGCGGCAGACTCGCCAGTGCATCGATCTTCTCGGACAGGGCGCCGGCGCTCACCAGCAGGTAGGGGCGCACGCCGTCCACTTCGGGCTGGGTCATGACTTCGGTCGTAAAGCTCAAAAAGCCCAGCTTGCCGGCGATAAGGTTGTCGAGTTCCTCGGCCGAATGCTCGCGCGTGGGCAGCTGCTTGAGCAGGCGGCAGAGCAGCGTCACATAGGGCAGGTCCTCAAACGCGACGCAGCTTAGGTCGAAATACTGCATGGCGTAGGCCAGACGGTTGGTGGGGATGCCGTGGCGCAGACAGGGGATGGGCGTGGTCGTGTCCACGACCAGCGGCGGCTCGGGGCGTGCCTCGCCAATGTCGGACACGCGCAGGCGCGGCAGCGTGGCCTTGTCTTCGGGCGTGTCCTCGGCCTCCTGCGCGGCACGCAGCGCGGCCGTGCGCTCGACCACGTCGGCCAGCTCGTCATCGGTCATGGCGTCGCGCTTGGCTGCCAGTTCGGCTGCCTCGGCGCCCTCCGAACCCTCGGCGACGTCTACCGGCACCAGCTCGACCAGCGCCATGTGGTCGTTCTGGAGCACCAGCTCGCGCAGCAGGTCCTCAAAGTAGCCGCCGTCCAGCTCGCCGCGCAGCTCCTCGTACACCGGGCCATACTTGAGCGCTAGCGTCGCGGCGTCGTCATCGTAGAGCCAGGTGCTCAGCGCGTCGCACGCAATGGCCACGCCGTCGGCGATACCGTAGTCGCGCTGGCGCAGGTCGTATTCGTTGCTGCTGATGATGGCTTCCAGGCGCTCGCGCGGAACGCCGTGCTCGCACAGGTCGCGGCAGGCGTCCTGGAACACGCGGCGCAGCTCGCGCGCCATGCCGGGCTGCGCATTTTGCAGCATGATGAGCTCGTAGGGCTGCAGACTCTCGGCCGCGGTGTAGCTCACCACGTTGCCGCCCAGGCCTGCCGCCAGGATAGCCTTCTTAACCGGCGCCTCGTTGGAGCCCAGCAGCGCCTCGAACAGGATGTCCGCGGCGATCGTGCGCTTGCGGTCGAGTGCGCTGCCCAGCACAAGGCCCAGGCCCACCAGGGCGTTTTCGGGCGTGGTGGCCATCTCGACGCGCTTATACTCGCAGGTCACGGGTGTCTGCACGACCAGCGGATTGGGCGCCAGCGCAGACGGGTCCTCGCCGGCGGCGACGGCTGCGTCCATGCGGCGGCTCGCGGCGCTCGACTGCGACAGATAGCGCTCGTCCAAAAAGGCCAGCGCGCGGTCCACGTCCAGGTCGCCGTAGAGCGTGATGTAGGAGTTGGAGGGGTTGTAATGGCGCGCGTGCGTGTCCAGGAACTGCTCGTAGGTGAGCGCGGGAATCGCGCGCGGATCGCCGCCGCTCTCGTGCGCATAGGCCGTGTCGGGGTAGAGCGCGGCGTTGACGGCGTCGTCCAGCACGCTCATGGGGTCGGACAGCGCGCCCTTCATCTCGTTGAACACTACACCGTTATAGCGCAGCGTGCCCTCGCGCAGGCTGGCGGCGCTGCCGTCGCCGCCAGCGCCCTCCGGCAGGTCCAGCTCGTAGTGCCAGCCCTCCTGCTCAAAAATGGTGGGCTTGGTATAGATGGCCGGGTTGAACACCGCGTCCAGGTACACGTCCATCAGGTTGTACAGGTCCTGCTCGTTGGTGGTGGCAACGGGGTAGATAGTCTTGTCGGGGTAGGTCATGGCGTTGAGGAACGTCTGCATGGAGCTCTTGATCAGGTCCACGAACGGCTCCTTGACGGGGAACTTGGCCGATCCGCACAGCACCGAGTGCTCAAGAATATGGAACACGCCAGTGGAATCGGCCGGCGGCGTCTTAAAGCCAATGGCAAAGGCCTTGTTTTCGTCGTTGCACGCCAGGTGCAGCAGGCGAGCGCCCGAGGTGGTATGGCGCAGCACGTAAGCGTCCGAGTCGAGCTCGGGCACGGTCTCACAGCGCTCGACGGCAAAACCATGGCAGGTGGTACCGGGCACCAGCAGCGCGGCGGCAGCGGCGCGCGGGTCGGTTGAGGTAGTGGGCATATGCAGTCTCCTTTGGCGCCCCAACGGGGGCGAATCGAGTCGAATCCACGAGAGTATACCCATATGGAGCCGTGACTCTGCAGCGAACTGGCGGTTATGCCGATGGGAAGTCGATGCGTCCTGGCCGCCTGTCGAACGAGAGTGGAAAATCGGACGGACGAGAGTGGATATTTGGATGCAAATTGAATGAGAGCGGATTTTCGGACGGAATCAGCCTCAAAACGCCGAAAAACCGTCCGGAAATCCACTCTCGATTCCTGACTGTCCATCACTCATGCATTTCTCATCTCTCACTCATCTCTAATATGAGAAATAACAGAAAGATGAGAGATAAATATGAGAGATAACTGAGCAGCAAAGAGACAAGCAATCATGGTATTGTCTCAATACCGATTGTTTCTACCAGCAAAAACATATTTAAATGAAACAGATGGCAGACATCTTATCTTCCATCTCTCACTCATCTCTTATATGAGAGATAGCAGTAATATGAGAGATAATTACGAAAGATAACTGAGAGATGAAGGAAATCTATTCGCGGCATTCTTCGCAGAACCGAGCGAAAGGACGTGCAGATGAACGAAAACGAACTGACCGGTCTGCTCGAGTCTTTAAGGCGCATGGGCTCGGACGATCTTAACGTCGAGGTCAAGGAGAGCGCCACGACACTTTCCCGCGACGTATGGGAAACGGTTAGCGCATTCGCGAATACCGCTGGCGGAATTATCGTGCTCGGCGTGAGCGAGCGCGCGGGTTTTGTCCCAGTTGCAAACTTTGAGACTGAGAAAGTGCTCAACCAATTCGTGGCGGGCATGGGCGATGCCGGCGGTCGCGGAAAGCTGGCCAATCCGCCCAAATACACCATTGAGCGCGTGGAGCTCCAGGGCACCGTGGTTCTGGTCATCACGATTGAGGAGCTCGACCCGTCGAGCAAGCCTTGCTATGTCATAGAGCGGGGCGCTCAAGGTGGCAGCTACAAGCGCATCGATGACAAAGACGTGCCGCTTTCGTCGACCGAGGTTTTGGCGCTGTCGTCATACGAACGGACGAGCCCTAGCGATCGCGATGCGGTGCCCGGCACGAGTGTGGGCGATCTCGACGAGTCGCTGGTCGACCGCACGATAGAGCGTGCCTATTCGTTGACGCCTCGAGCGATGCGCGGTGCGGCGGACAAGAAGACAAAGATGGGGCGTCTGAATTTCCTCGACTTCCAGGGCAATGTTACCAAGGCCGGCCTCCTTGCCGCGGGCGTTTACCCTCAGCAGTTCTATCCCAAGCTCTTCATTGATGTGGCTGTCCACGTGGGAACTCAAAAGGGAGCTGCGGGGCCACTAAGGTTTATGGACCGCACAGTCTGCGAGGGCACCCTAGGCGAGATGATTTCGGATGCCGTCGCAGCTGTCGCCAAAAACCTGCGCCGCATCTCGACCGTCCAAGGCGTCTCGCGTGTCGACTCGCTGGAGATTCCCGAGGAGGTTCTGCGCGAGGCAATCGCCAACGCCGTAATCCATCGAGAATACGGGGATCGGTTCTGTGGACAATCGATTGCCGTCGACGTCTTTGACGATCGTGTCGAGGTGACGAATCCTGGCGGCCTTTACGGGGGAAAGACTCGCGAGAACTTGTTTGACGGCAGCTCCCGATGCCGTAACGCGACGCTGGTGAAGCTCATGTCGATTGTCCCGCTTCCGGATGGCGCAGGTTCGCCGGCTGAGGGCAATGGCTCGGGCATCCCGATGATGATCGATGCCATGCGCGCGCATGGTCTGGCCGAGCCCCTGTTCTGCCCGGGGTTCGATCGGTTCAAGGTCGTACTTTACCGTTCAAAGATCGAGCCGGTCGATCATGGCGGGGGCTTAATTGTGACGGCACTCAAACACTACGGCGAGCTGGGGACGCGTGAGCTGGCAGAACGCACGGGGCTTACAATTTCCCAGGTTAGGTCGCGCGTCAACGCGCTCATTGCTCAAGGCGAGCTTGAGCCCACGGCGCCGGCGACGAGCCGCAACCGCAAGTATCGACTGTCAGAGCGCGTGGAATAAATGCGTTAGTGGACGAGGCAACCCAATAATCGACCCTCAATTGGCGCCCACTAAGGTAAAGCGGTTGTTGCTCAGTCGACGGTGATGCTAAAGACTCGGCTTACGCCGGCATGGCCCCGAACCCGTCCATCAGGAACAGCCTAAGAACCAGCTTGATGACATATCCCGGTTTGACTTCTGCCGCGTCAAAGACGTGGCGCTCGGCGAGCTCACTGCAGTATGCATAGATGTCACGGATAAGGTCCGCGCCCGAAAGCGTAAACATGTAGCCTACGTCCGAAAGCGCATTGGGCGCGGCGGGCAACTTGGCTATGCGGCAAAAGGTCAACAGGTCGGGCGCCATAGCGTCCTGGTAGCCAAGATGGCTGCCGTCTTCTTGTGCGGCGAGTTCTAGCTGGCGTACTCGATCCAGCGCCGCCGCTAGCACAAAGCTCGGCGTAGGCGCGTTGACGTCCCGAGTGGTCGCCACGAGCCTGCCCGCCGCCTGCGTGACAAGCCAGGCGACCTCGCGCTGGCAGCGCACGGCCTTGCGCGTAACCGGCTTGATGGACGAAGAAGAAACGCTCCCCTTAGGTGGATTCGAAGCAGCCATAAGACCCTCCCATGAACAATCCGGCCCAACAAGCCCGGATGAAACACGTGCTACATCAGTATACAGGGGAGTGGGATGGAAAAAACGGAGTCGACAGCGTGAACTGCCGGCTCCGGATTGCTTGCCTTAGAGGCCGTACACTTCGACCATGGCTTCGCCAATGCGATGGGGCACGCCGGTGACGCTTGCGAACTGCCCGACGGGCGCTGGATGACGAAGCAATCGTTCTGGTTCAACAAGGGCTATCTGGAGCACATCCTGGGGCTGTAGCGTTTTGGGATTGTTTAACGATCGAGCTCCTGCTCCTCAATGCCTCGATGTCATCTCTATAAATAAACCCCCTCACCGAGCTGCTTGTGGAACTCGGCGTGATGGTCGCGTGCCCAAGTAAAGAGTGCCTGGTCAAAGTCGGTGCGCGTGGCCGGGACGCCAAAGACGCCGGCAACTTCGACACGCACAAACTCCAGTGCCGGCAGCTTGTTGATGGCGGTGAGGGCAAACGGGGACGTGGGTTCTTCGAACAGATAGTGGCTGCCTTGCAGCGCGTCGCAACTGGTGCACGTGTTGCCGAGCGACGGGGCTTTGGAGGCTCGTGCGCCTACGGGTTTGTAGCCACAGCGCTTAGAAAGATAGTCGCGGATCTCGCCCGGGACGCAGCCAAGAGCGGGAACAATGGCGAGCGCGTTGGCATTGGCCGTGTCGATGGTAATGTGCCCGGCTTCGTTGGGCGCGTTCGCAATGGCGATGCCCTTGCCGTCATCGGTTCGATAGGGAATACCGAAGGCCGCGACCGAGGTCTCTTCGTGGCATTTCCAGCACTCGCGCTTGCCCAGTACTAGATATATATACGGCGCTGAGGGGTCGGATCGGTCAACACCGGGCAGCCACTCGGCAAAGGGCTCGGTGTTGACGCCGCTGGGTACATACCAGATCTTCTTGGTCCGGTCCCATTTGGCGCCCAGCGCCTTGGCTTCTTCTTTGTGCGAAAAGGGGACATCGAGCTCGGTGCGCATGGCGGCTCCTTGGTGCTGCAGGTGCAAGTGGCTCAAGGATACCGCAGGGCGCAGACATCGCGGCGTTTTGCTGAGAAGTTGCGGTGCGGACTGATTGGTTATGCCGATGGATAGATCGGCAAGTAGATGGTCGGCTTTTGGCCAGTTGGGCGGTTGGAGCAGCTTGCGGCGCAGTTTTGTGCCTGGCTATTGTTGATGTTGGGGTATTGAATTTGTTTGGCAGCCATTCGTCAGGTGAATTGATGCTACGTTGCGATGACGGTTGGAACTGCCAGCGGATTTGGCGACATAAAACAAAACAGCCCAGAGGACATAGCCTCTGAGCTGCGAACATTTGGTGGGCGTTAGAAGATTTGAACTTCTGACCTCTTCCGTGTCAGGGAAGCGCTCTCCCCCTGAGCTAAACGCCCGATCAAGGGTGCGCAAGCGCGCAAGGGATAATATAACGGAGCCTGAACTCGGTGGCAAGAACATTTTTTAAAAATCGCTTACATTGTGGAATTCGGGGGTCTTGTCATATCCATTTCAAAAGAGCCTGCTGCCGCGATTTGGCTGTCGCATAATGCAAGGCCATTGCGGTATCGAGCTATGGAAAGACGCCTGCGGAATTGTCCTACCGATAAGCGGACAAGCCTTCGGCTGGTGCCTTCGCCGTGGTAAGGTAAGCCGAATTGCTTCCAGACTGTTTCGGGGGAGTGGAATGAGCGAAGAGTGTGTCGAGCAGGTCGAAGGCGCAGGGGCTTCGGTGCCGATGACCGATATTTCGGACATTGATGTGCCCGAGGGCACCGACGAGCTCAGCCGCAACACCCGTCGCGCATGGCGCGACCGCCTGAACAGCGCTTCGACGCGCAAGATGATCACGGGCGTCTTGGCTACGCTGGTGGGCGGTTCGTTTTGGGGCTTCTCGGGCACCAGCGCGAGCTTTCTGTTCGATACCTACCACGTCGACACCTTGTGGCTTATGAGCGTGCGTCAGATTCTCGCCGGTCTACTCTTTATGGCCGTGGTTGTTACGCGCGACCGCGAGCGCCTGATTAAGCTCTGGACCACACCCGCCGATCGCAAGCAGCTGCTGCTCTTTACCGCCTTTGGTCTGCTGTTCAACCAGTTTTGCTATCTTTCGGCCGTGCGCCTGACGAACGCCGGAACCGCGACGGTGCTCCAGTGCCTGCAGCTCGTTATCATCATGGGCTACACCTGCGTGACCGATCGCCGCATGCCGCGTACTCGCGAAGTCATCGGCATTGGCCTGGCTCTGGGTGGAACCTTTTTAATCGCCACCGGCGGCGACCCTACCAGTCTGAATATCTCGCCGCTTGGCCTGGCAGCGGGTCTTATGTGTGCGGTCAGCGCCACGTGTATGGCGGTGATTCCCGCTAAGATCCTGCCCGAATACGGCAGCCCCATCGTCACGGGCTCGGCAATGCTCACGGCGGGCGTGGTCTCGTGTGTCTTCGTGCAGCCCTGGGCGCATATGCCGGCGCTCGACGCTGCCGGCGTCGAGGCGCTCGCGGTGTTCGTGGTTATCGGCTCGTTTTTTGCTTACATGCTCTATATGCAGGGCGTTAAGGACATCGGCTCGGTGCGTGCGAGCCTCATCGGAACTGTGGAGCCGGTTTCGGCGACCATCACCAGCGCCGTTATGCTGGGTACGGTGTTTTTGCCGACCGACCTTATCGGCTTTGCCATGATCATCGTGATGATGTTCCTCACGGTGTAGCTGGCGCCGCCGCCAAGACGGAAAAGGTGTTGTGCCGCATTTTCGCCAATTGATGTCCGTGTCTGGAGTTTAGCTGTCGATGCTCAAAATGCCATAAACTAGTAACGTTATGGACTTTTTCATTGCGACTCAATTGCGAGGATTTCTTTATGGCTGGTAATCACTTTAAGGGCAGCGATAGCGGCCGTCCTGCAGTTCCGCCGCGTCCGAACGGGGCTGGTAAGGCCGGCACGCCGGGCGGCGCTGGGCAGGGCGGTTCCGGTAAGCGCGTGTCCCCGGGCGAGACGGCGATGTTTACTGCTCTGTACGAGCAGTCTCAAAAGGCAAAAAAGACCGGCCGTGCAAGAGGGAATGTCTTTGCGGGCGATGCGACCTCCACGTCGCAGCCGAGCGGGGCTCCTTCGGTACCTGCGAACAACGCAAGTGCCGCCAACGCCGCGAATGCCGCCCGCAACGTTAATGCCGGCAAGGCAGCTAACAATACTCCCTCTGCCGGTGGCGCGGGGCTTACGGGTAACCTTGGCACGATTTACACCGGCGCCTCCGAGACTGGCACGTTCGCCCGCCTGGATGATGGCGGTGCCCAGTTTGCGGGCTCGGGTTCCAAGGAAGATTATTACGATTTTGGCTTGAACTACGGTAGCGACGCTTCGTCGAGTTCGACCTCTGACGGTCTGGTCCGTCATCGCCATCGCAAGGGCGAGCGCAAAAAGCGTCACACTGGCGCCATTATTGCCGCTGTAGTCGCGGTGCTTCTCGTTGCGCTTGGCGCAAGCGGCTTCATGCTGCTTAACTCGGCAAAGACCGTAAAGAGCGAAGCGAAGGAGGCTGTCGAGATCGTCGGTGGCCTTAAGGACAAGGTCACGTCGGGCGATTTTTCGACGCTGCCTGACGACGCGAAGAAGATCGATGAGCTCTGCGACAGCATGAAGGCGGAGACCTCGAGCCCGCTGTGGACGGCGGCTTCGTTTATCCCGGTGTATGGCAGCGACATCAATGCGGCCCGCACCATGATCGACGTCCTGTCCGATGTCTCGAGCAATGCGCTGGTTCCCATGGCCGATAACCTTTCGCAGGCCACGCCCGGCAAGCTGTTTCAGGACGGCATGATTAACGTGTCCGCGCTGCAGGCGGTCGCTGATTCGCTTTCCAGCAGCTCGAAGGTATTCAAGAGCGCCAACGAGAAGATCCAGGGCATTGGCGATACTCATATTTCCCAGGTGACCGAGCTGGTCGATAAGGCCAAGGACGGCTTTGCCACCCTCAACGGCGCGGTTGACGCGGCGGAGAAGGTCGCCCCCGTCCTTCCCCAGATGCTCGGTGCCAACGGCCAGACGCGCAACTACCTTATGTACGCCATGAACAACGTCGAGATTCGTGCCTGCGGCGGCTTTGGCGGTTCGCAGGGCCTGATTTCGGTCACCGACGGCCAGATGTCGATTGGCGAGTTTGTTCCCCGTATTGGACTCAGCGAGGATGAGGCAGTCGAGAGCGTCGACGAAGAGGATGAGGCGTTGTTCGGCAACCACAGTAACCTGTACAACTCGGGCAATACCTATTCGCCCGATTGGCCCCGCAACTCGCAGCGTGTCGCAGCCCTGTGGAAATCTCAATATGGCCAGGACGTTGACGGCGTCGTGGGCATTGACCCGGTGTTCCTGCAGTATCTGCTGGGCCTGGTCGGTAATGTGTCGCTGCCCGACGGAACGGTTGTCGACGGCACCAACGCCGCAAAGGTCCTCATGCACGATGTGTACTGGAACTATCCGGTCGAGGAGTCGGACGGCATCTTTGCATCCGTCGCCAGCGCTGCCTTCGACAAGATCCTTGGCGGTATCGGCGATGTCGATGTTACGAAGCTTGTCAGCGCCGTTGAGCGCGGTGCCGAAGAGGGCCGCCTGATCGCGTGGATGAAAAACGATGACGAGCAGAACGCTATCAAGCAGATGAACATCGACGCCTCGCTGCCCGATCCGGATGACCCGAGTGAAGATCCCGTCGCTGGTGTCTACTTTAACAACCTGAGCTTCTCCAAGCTCGACTGGTACCTGAATGCCGATACGCAGATTGGCCAGGGCGTCAAGAACGGTGACGGCACGTGCTCGTATCGCATCACCGTTACCCTGACGAACATCATGACGCAGGAGGAGGCAGGCAAGCTGCCCGACTACGTCGCGGCGAGCGCGCCCGATGCCGCGCGCGACGACGAGCGTCTGAATGTCTCGTTGTTTGCACCGACGGGCGGCAACATTACTGATCTGACCGTCGAGGGCACCCAGTTTGGTCTTGGCGCCGCTACGTGGCATGGAATCCCCTTCTATTCGGGCACCGTTGACCTGCATGCTGGCGAGACGACGACGATCACATATACGCTGACCACGTCGGCCGAGGCGGGGGACAAGCCGCTTACGCTGCGTCAGACTCCTACATGCCAGGCGGCTCGCGACAGCGCGTCGGCGTAGGGTTTTTCTGGTAGCGCAGATAATCGAGTACCATTTTGGGGCGGACAGGCAATCTGTTCGCCCCTATTTTGTAAGGAGAGCGCATGAAGTACTTTGGCACCGACGGCTTTCGCGGTGAGGCCAACGTTGGGCTGACGGTAGAGCACGCTTATAAGATTGGCCGTTTTGTGGGCTGGTATTTCGGCGCCAACCGCGAGCGCAAGGCGCGCGTGATCGTGGGCAAGGACACCCGTCGCTCGAGCTATATGTTCGAGGCGGCGCTGGTGAGTGGCCTGGTCGCGAGCGGTGCGGACGCCTATATGCTGCACGTGATCCCCACGCCGGGCGTAGCGCATCAGACCGTGGAAGGCTGCTTCGATTGCGGCATCATGATCAGCGCGAGCCACAACCCGTTTTGCGATAACGGCATTAAGCTCGTCAACAGCGACGGTTTTAAGATGGACGAGGACGTACTGGAGCTCATCGAGGACTACATCGATGGCAAGAGCGAGGTGCCGCTGGCCACGGGCAACCACATCGGCGCCACGGTGGACTACATGCAGGGGCGCAACCGCTATATCGCCTCGCTCATTGCGAGTTCGAATTTTTCGCTACAGGGCGTCAAGATCGGTCTCGACTGCGCCAACGGCTCGGCGTCCTCGGTGGCCAAGCCGGTGTTCGACGCGCTGGGCGCCGACGTGCGCGTGATCAACGCCGCGCCCGATGGCTTTAACATCAACGTCGACTGCGGCTCCACGCATATGGAGCGCCTGCAGCGCCACGTGGTGGAGCAAGGCCTGGACGTGGGTTTTGCCTATGACGGCGATGCCGACCGCTGCCTGGCCGTGGATGAGCGCGGTCGCGTGGTAGACGGCGACCAGATCCTGTACGTGTGCGGCGTGTATCTGAACAAGCACGGTCGCCTTTCGGGCGGTACCGTGGTGCCGACGATCGCCAGCAACTTTGGTCTGGTCAAGTCGCTGGAGCTTGCCGGACTGAGCGCCGTGACCAGCGGCGTGGGCGACCGTCACGTGTATGCCAAGATGCGCGAGGGCGGCTACAGCCTGGGCGGCGAGCAGACGGGCCATACGATCTTTGGCGATATCGAGCGCACGGGCGACGGCATTATGACCTCGCTGCGCGTGATGGAAGTGATTCGTGCCGAGCGCGAGACGCTCTCGCAGCTCACGGCTCCGTGCAAGCTGCTGCCGCAGGCGCAGGTTGCCGTGCGCGTAGCGGATAAGGACGCCGCGCTGGGCAACATGGGTGTGCAGGCCGCCATCGCCGAGGCCGAGGCATCGCTGGCGGGCGAAGGACGCGTGCTCGTGCGCAAGAGCGGAACCGAGTCGGTGATTCGCGTTTTGGCTGAAGCCCCCGACCAAGCAGCTGCCGACACCGCCATGAAGCGCATCGCCAACGCACTCGAGGCCTTGTAGCTACGCGGTTTTACCAAACCGCGTAGCTGCTCGACGCTGCAAACGGCCCCAAGCGGCAATCTGACGTTCAATTTCAAGGGCGCGACCAGAAGGTCGGCGCCCTTTTATTTTTTTCAAGACTTTAGTCTGCTGGCCGCGCAGCGCCCAGCTTTAAACCACCCGCTACGCGGGTGGAGACAAACGGCTTTACAAAGCCACC
>CAJMPU010000014.1 GCA_905215505.1 uncultured bacterium | reverse complement strand
GGTCGTTCCCGGCGTGATTCAGTGCGAGATGCTCGCCCAGAACTGCTGCGTGCTGCTGATGGGTGATGAGGAGGCGCGCGGCGCGACGCCGTTCTACACGAGTCTGGACAAGGTGCGCTTTAAGCGTCCGGTGCGCCCGGGCGACACGGTGGATCTAGTGTGCTCCATCACGCGTGCGCGCGGGCCGTTCCGCTTTGCGACGGGTACTGCGAGCGTCAACGGTGAGGTTTGCTGCCGCGCCGATATGTCTTTTGCACTCATGCACGAAAGTTAAGGAAGGCTCCATGTTCGACAAAGTGCTCATCGCCAACCGCGGCGAAGTCGCGGTCCGTGTTATCCGCGCGTGCCGCGATATGGGCATCAAGACCGTCGCCGTTTATTCCACGGCCGATGCGGACGCGCTACACGTGCAGCTTGCCGACGAGGCGTATTGCATTGGCGGCCCGCGTCTTGCCGAGAGCTACCTCAACGACGATGCCGTGCTCACCTGTGCCGTAAAGTCGGGAGCTAAGGCAATTCATCCCGGCTATGGCTTCTTTTCCGAGAAGGCGAGCTTCGTGCGCGACTGCGACAAGTTCGGTCTGGCGTTTGTCGGTCCTTCGGCCGAGGTGATCGACAGCATGGGCGACAAGGACGCCGCACGCCGAACGGCCGCTGCTGCGGGCGTGCCCATCGTGCCGGGCTGCGATTTGCTCAAAAGCCCCGAGGAAGCAACGGCCGAGGCCGAGCGCATCGGCTGCCCCGTGCTTATTAAGGCGCGCGCGGGCGGCGGCGGTCGCGGTATTCGCAAGGTCGAGCGCGTGGAAGATGCGGCAAAGGCGTTCATCGAGGCGCGTGCCGAGGGTGAGGCCGTTTTTGGCGACGGCGAGTGCTACATGGAGAAGCTCGTTGCGCCGGCGCATCACGTTGAGGTACAGATTATGGCCGATAAGCAGGGCCATGTGTTTTCGCTCGGCGAGCGTGAGTGCTCGGTGCAGCGCCGCAACCAAAAGCTGATCGAGGAGAGCCCCGCGCCGTGCCTCGACGGACGCGATGATATTCGCGCGCGCATGCACAAGGCCGCGCGCGACCTGGCTCGTGCCGTTGGCTATGAGGGCGCTGGCACCATCGAGTTTTTGTACTCAGATGACGGCAATTTCTACTTTATGGAAATGAACACGCGCTTGCAGGTGGAGCATCCGGTTACGGAGTTTGTGACCGATACCGACCTGGTTAAGTGGCAGCTGCGCGTGGCTGCCGGCCAGCCTCTGCCCTTTGAGCAGGAGGACGTACCGGTCCGCAACCACGCCATGGAGTGCCGCATCAATGCCGAAACGCCGGACTTTCTACCGTCATGTGGAACGGTCACCGCGTTGCGTGTGCCGGGTGGTCCGCGCGTGCGCTGGGATTCCGCCATGTTTACCGGAGCGAAAGTTCCGCCGTACTACGACTCCATGCTCGGCAAGCTCATCGTGTGCGCGCCCACGCGTGACGGTGCCATTCGCAAGATGCGCTCGGCCCTGGGCGAGCTCGTGATTGAGGGCGTGAGCGAAAATAGCGAGCTTCAGCTCGACGTGCTGGCAAACGACGAGTTTTTGTCGGGCATGTATCACACCGATCTGATGGGGCATCTCTATGCTGATGAATAGAAAAGCGAAGACGGTCAATGTCCTTGAGGGGCCGATAACCGAGTCGTGCGCCGAGTTCCCCGCGCGCCACGTGTTTGTCAAATGCCCGGAGTGCCGCCGTGTGATCGATGAGGCGCGCCTGCACGACAACCTCGAGGTCTGCCCTCGTTGCGGCAAACACTTTCGCGTGAGCGGTCGCGCGCGCATGCGCATGACGGTCGACGCGGGTACCTTTGAGGAATGGGATGCCGATCTGGCGTCGAAGGACTTCCTCTCGTTTCCCGGTTATGCCGACAAGCTTAAGAGCGTGAGCGAGCGTTCGGGCGAGCGCGATGCCGTTGTGTGCGGCAGGGGCAAAATCTGCGGCTGCGATACCGCGCTCTTCTTTATGGATGCCAACTTTATGATGGGCTCAATGGGCTCCGTGGTGGGCGAGAAGATCTGTCGTGTCTTTGAGCGCGCGGCCGAGTTGGGGCTGCCGGTCGTTGGCTTTACCGTATCGGGCGGCGCCCGCATGCAGGAGGGCGTGACCTCGCTCATGCAGATGGCCAAGATTTCTGCGGCGGTTAGGCGCCACAGCGAGGCGGGCGGCCTGTATATCACGGTGCTCACCGATCCCACGACCGGAGGTGTAACCGCGAGCTTTGCCATGGAGGGCGACATTATCCTGGCCGAGCCCGATGCCCTGACGGCATTTGCCGGCCCGCGCGTGATCGAGCAGAACATGCACAAGCGTCTGCCCAAGGGATTCCAGCGTTCCGAGTTTTTGCTGGAGCACGGCTTTTGCGATGCCGTTGTTCCGCGTGGTGAGATTGCGCTCACGGTAGGCGAGCTGCTGGCGCTGCACGAAGGGCACGCGCCCGGCCTGGGGGCACCGCATGAGATCGTGCATACGGGTCGTCGCGACAAAAAGCTGGGACACTTGTTTAAGCGCTCGGCCGCACCAAAAAGCGCGCTCGAAATCGTCAAACAGACTCGCTCGGCGAACCGCGCCACGGCAGGCGAGATGATCTCGTTGGGTCTCGACGGATTCGTAGAGCTGCACGGCGACCGCTACTTTGGCGACGATGCTGCCGTGGTGGCTGGCATTGGCTGGAAAGACGGATGCCCCGTAACGGTCATCGCCATCGAGCGCGGCACCACGACCAAAGAGCGCATGCGTCGCAACTTTGGTATGGCACATCCCGAGGGCTACCGCAAAGCGCGTCGCCTTATGCGCCAGGCCGAAAAGTTTGGTCGACCGGTTCTGTGCCTGGTCGATACTTCGGGCGCGTTTTGCGGCATCGGTGCCGAGGAGCGCGGCCAGGGCGAGGCGATTGCCCAGAATCTCATGGAGATGAGCGGCCTTAAGACGCCGATTGTCTCGGTGGTGACAGGCGAGGGCGGCTCTGGTGGCGCGCTGGCGCTATCCGTGGCCGACCGCATCCTGATGTTCTCGAGCTCGGCCTATTCGGTCGTGAGCCCCGAGGCCTGTGCGTCAATCCTGTGGAAGGATACCGACCGCGCGAATGAGGCCGCCGAAGCGCTTAAGCTCACGGCCCCCGATCTGTTGGCGCTCGGCATCATCGACGGCATTGTTGACGATAGGGGCCTGTCGCATGAGGAGATCGCCGGTGCCGTCATGTCCTCGGCATTTGATGCCTTCGATACGCTTGGGCAGCTCGACGACGCGACCCTCACAAACCTCCGCTACGAAAAGTACCGCGCAATCGGTCGGTACCGCACGATGTGACAAAGGGGCAGTCCGCATGTCACATTGGGAAAGGCGTTCCATGTCACAAGTTTCTAACACCTCGTTTACAACGACGGTTTCATCAAACGCCATGGCCGTGGTGGACTATCTGTCCAAAAGCATGATGTCGGCGCTGCCCTTTATTGTCTGCGCGGCGTTGTTCCGCACCGTCGCCGTCATTATGGGCGAAGGCATGCTGGGCCTGTGGCCTGCCGATTCCGAAATCTATCGCCTGTTCTACAGTTGGCTCTATAACGCCGGTTACTACTTTTTGCCCATCTATCTTGGTTGGGCGGCTGCCCGCCAGCTCGGTTGCTCGGAACAACTGGGCATGATGCTGGGCGGCGTATTGATTGCGCCCGATCTGCTTAAGCTCGTCGATGCCGCATCGACGGCGGGGGCATCGATGACTTCCGTGTATGGTCTGCTTCCCGCGCCGGTCAACGATTACACGACGACTGTTATTCCGGTCCTCATCTCGGTGCCCGTGCTATGGCGAGTGGAGTGTTTCTTTCATCGAGTTATCCCTAAGGCCGTGGCATTTTCGTTCGTTCCGTTTGCAACCATGCTCGTCATGGTTCCGGTTTCGCTGTGTATTACAGCGCCGGCGGGCAGCTATCTGGGCATGCTGTTGGGCCAGCTTATGTTTATGCTTGGCAATTCCGGTGGCATCGTGTCGCTGCTCACGCTCATGGGGCTTGCCGCGGGTTGGGAGTTTCTTAAGATCGCGGGTATCAGCAACGTTGTCCTATCGCTTGCGTACGCGCAGTTTATGAGTGTGGGAACGGATTCGTGCATCCTGATTGCCGCGACGATGGCGACGTTCGCCGTTTGGGGCATGCCTTTTGGCGCGTCGCTTCGCGTTGCGGATAAGGACGAGAAGGCGCTCATGCTGGGCTATTCAATCTCGGGTGTTCTTGGCGGCGTAAGCGAGCCGGCGCTGTACGGTTGCGGCTTTAAATATGGCAGGTGCCTGACGTGCATGGCCATTGGCGGTGCCGTCGGAGGCCTTGTTGCGGCCGTGGGCCACGTTACGGCCTATACCATCGGCATGACGAATGTCCTCATGGTCATTGGCTTTGCCACGGGCGGCATCTCGAACCTGCTGTGGTGCTGCGTTGCCGGCAGTGTGGCATTTGCGGTGTCGGCGGCGCTGAGCTACTGCTTTGGCGTGGTGCCGGCGAAGGGGCAGACGACGGGGGACGGAGCTGATTCACCCGAAACCTCGAAGAGCGTGGCCGAAGCAAGCGCATAAACCTGTGCGACAAAGGGCGATTTCTTTGTCATGTTCCAAGGCCGTGGCCCGTGTGGGTTGCGGCCTTTTTGTATCTGTGGGGCAAAGTGGCTACACTACAATCCGTTTGAGCAATAGATATATAGGTAGTACCGTGGGGGCGGATATAGATGGTTGAGTGGATTGTTCGTCGTGCGCAGGGCGACCGTGCGCGCGTGGGAACGTTGACGGGCATAGTGTGTATTCTCGCCAATGTGGCACTATGCGCTGCAAAGGGCGTAATTGGCGTGCTGTCGGGATCGGTTTCGATTGTGGCGGATGCCATGAACAACCTGTCCGATGCCAGCTCGAACATCGTGAGCGTGCTTGGCTTTAAGCTGGCGGGCAAGCCGGCCGACCCCGAGCATCCTTACGGACATGGCCGCTACGAGTATCTCTCGGGTCTGGTCGTGGCGGCGCTCGTGCTGCTGATTGGCGTTGAGCTGGTGAAGTCCTCGGTTGAGCGCATCATCCACCCCGAACCTGTCGAGTTCTCGCTTGCCCTGGTGGCAGTCTTGGTGCTTTCGATGATTGTTAAGCTCTGGATGGCGGCCCTCAACCAAAAGCTCGGCGATCGCATTGAGTCCGAGACGCTGCATGCGACCGCTCAGGACTCAAAGAACGATGTCCTAGCTACGGGCGCCGTGCTGGCGTGCGCAATTGTTTCGCAGGTGACGCACATCAATCTTGACGCATGGGTCGGCCTTGCCGTTGGCGCCTATATTGGCTGGAGCGGCTTTGAGCTCATCCAGGATACGGTGAGCCCGCTTTTGGGCCAGGCACCCGACCCTAAGCTGGTCAAGCACATTCGAGACAAGATTATGAGCTACCCCGGCGTTTTGGGCGTTCACGATTTGATGGTTCACGACTACGGCCCGGGCAGGAAGTTCGCAAGCGCTCACGCCGAGATGGCAGCCGAGGCCAGCCCGCTGAAAAGCCATGACACGCTCGATAACATCGAGCAGTCGTTTAGGGTCGAAGACGGCATGATCGTCACGCTCCATTACGATCCCATCGTGACCGACGATCCAAAGGTGGCGAGCATGCGTCTGCGCATCAACGCTATGGCTCAAGAGATTGATAGCCGCCTCTCGATCCACGACCTACGCTGTGTTCCGGGCCCCACGCATACCAACGTGATCTTTGACTGCGTACGTCCCTCGGATTTGGCGATGAGCGCCGAGGACCTGAAGCGCGCGTTGGCGAAACGGGTCGAATCGGAATATCCCAAGTCGGTCGCCAAGATCACGATCGACGAAGACTACGTAGGCCGTACCCAAGAGTAGGGCTGTGCCGGCAAGGCAATGTATACAGAAGGGGAGAACATGAAGAGGCTGTATCTGCTCCGCCATGGCCAGACGGAATTCAACGTCAAAAAGCTCGTCCAGGGCCGCTGCGATTCACCGTTGACCGACCTGGGCCGCAAACAAGCGGGAATGGCAGCCGCATCGCTCAAAGCCCACGGCGTCGTTCCCGACAAAGTGGTCTCTTCGCCCTTAGGCCGAGCCATGGACACGGCAAGTCTTGTCGCAACCGAGCTCCTCGGTCCGGACGCAGCAGTCGAGCCCTGCGAAGGCATCATCGAGCGTAGCTACGGCAGCTTCGAAGAGGGCCCCCACGACGCGCTACCCACCGACGTCTGGGATCCGGGCGAGGACCTGGTCACCTTCGGAGGAGAAGGAAGCCAGGCGCTGCAAGAACGCATGGTAGGTACCCTTACCAATCTCATGGGCGCCGAGGGCATCGAAACCCTCCTAGCAGTAAGCCACGGCAGCGCCAGCCGCCAATTCATCAAGGCTGCAGCCCCAGAGGGTTTCGAGCTCCCAACAAAACTCCCCAACTGCGCCATCATGATTTTCGATTTTGACGAGGAAGATTTGCAAGGAGAGAGCGACAGGTCCCAATGCAAGTTTACCCTTCAGCAAATAGTGGACCCCCAACAAAGTCATTAGCTTGAACGAGCAGAGTTAAGCAGACATCAACGTGTCGTCTCCCGAGCATGGCGGAGGGCCGGAGAAATATATTAAGGTCATCGCGAGTTCCGCACGCAAAGGAGAGCACTTAATGTGCTCTCCGTCTTGCGCAGGACTGTAGAGCTGGGACCTTAATATATTTCTCCGGCCCTCCGCCGTGCTCGGGAGCCATCCACGCACTTTACCTGCGTAAACAATGTGAGTGAAATATGAATCTCGATGGATACGCCCGCAGCCGTGTATACTAAACAGCTGTGTGTAACCAGGGGAGTATTCTGGCTGGACAAAATGCCTGCTTAATAGGGTTGTCAGGTAGTCCGGGCGCAATACAAGACTGGGGAGCACGTCGTGTAAGTAGTGGTCCTCTAGGGGCGTACGCTCGGTGGTGTACGCATTGTCCCAAGACCACGCGAGAGTTGGGATCATATCTTGATCAGCATGATTCTCGGCCGCAAGATTGGCATGACCCAGGTTTGGGACGAGGACGATAACGTCGTTCCCGTCACGGTCATCCAGGCTGGCCCCTGCGCTGTCTCGCAGGTTAAAACTCAGGCAACCGACGGCTATGACGCCGTCCAGATCGGTTTCGGCGACATCAAGGCCAAGAACGTGAACAAGCCCATGGCTGGTCACTTCGCCAAGGCTGGCGTCGAGCCTGTCCGTTTCCTTCGTGAGGTCCGCGTCGAGAACGGCGAGGAGCACAAGGTCGGCGAGGTCGTCACCGTCGCTGATTTCGCTGATGTCGAGAAGGTCGACGTCATCGGTACCTCCAAGGGTAAGGGCTTCCAGGGTCGCATCAAGCGCTGGGGTCAGCGCCGCGGTCCTATGACGCATGGTTCTCACTTCCAGCGTCACCCCGGTTCTATCGGTCAGTGCGCCTATCCTGCGCGCGTCCTCAAGGGCGTCAAGATGGCCGGTCACATGGGTAACGAGCGCGTTACCGTCAAGAACCTTTCCGTTGTCCGCATCGATGCCGAGCAGAACCTCATCTTGGTCAAGGGCGCTGTCCCGGGTGCCAAGAATGGTCTCGTCGCCATCCGTATGGCCTAAGGGCCCAGCCCATTTAGCCCAGCGTCATACCAAGGAGAACACTTAAATGGCAAAGTTTGAAGTAAAGAACAGCGAGGGCAAGAAGGTCGCCGAGGCCGAGCTCGCCGCTGAGGTGTACGGCATCGAGCCGAACATCCACGTTATGCACCACATCGTCAAGTGCCAGATGGCCTCTTGGCGTCAGGGCACCCAGTCTGCTAAGGGTCGCTCTGAGGTTTCCGGTGGCGGCAAGAAGCCTTGGCGTCAGAAGGGCACCGGCCGTGCCCGCCAGGGTTCCATCCGTGCTGCCCAGTGGCGTCACGGTGGCGTTGTCTTCGCCCCCAAGCCCCGTTCCTACGCTAAGCGTATGAACAACAAGGAGGTCAAGCTGGCTATGCGCTCCGCGCTGTCCGCCAAGCTGGCCGATGGCGAGCTCGTGCTCGTCGACGACTACGGCTTCGAGAAGCCTTCCACCAAGGCTGCCGTCGCCATGCTCAAGGCTCTCGGCCTTGAGGGCAAGCGTCTGACCATCATCGTTCGCGACGAGGACGTCAACGCTTACCTGTCGTTCCGCAACATTCCCAAGACGTTCATCATCACCGCCGACGAGGCCAACACCTACGATCTCGTCAACAACAACGCTGTGCTGATGCCCGCCGACATCGCCGCTCACTTCGGGGAGGTGCTTGCATAAATGACCGCCCACGAGATCATCATCCGTCCGATCGTGTCCGAGCGTTCCTTCTCCGGTATGGAGCAGAACAAGTACACGTTCGAGGTCGCCAAGGATGCTAACAAGTATCAGATCAAGGACGCTGTCGAGGAGATCTTCGGCGTCAAGGTCGTTCGCGTGAACACCCTGACGGTCAAGCCCAAGACCAAGCGCGTGCGCTATGTCGCCGGCAAGACCCGTTCTTGGAAGAAGGCCATCGTCACGCTGGCCGAGGGCGACACCATCGAGGTCTTTGGCAACCAGGCCTAAGACTCGCTGTTGTTGAGTGAGCTCATGCCTCCCAAATAGGGGAGGCGGGAGCTCAAGGTTTTGGGCGTATAAAATGGACACGCCCGGAACCGTGTATACGTCCGGTGTCATCGCACCCGAGGCAGAACCTCGAATCCCTGTCTGCGATGGCTAACGGATTCCTATTGAAAGGGATTGTAATGGCTGTAAAGCACCTTAAGCCGACCTCCGCTGGTAGGCGTTGGCAGACGATCTCCGACTTCTCCGAGATCACCTGCACCAAGCCCGAGAAGTCTCTTCTCGAGCCCCTGCCCAAGAAGGCCGGTCGTAACAACAACGGCCGCATCACCACCCGCCACCAGGGCGGCGGCGTGAAGCGTCGTTACCGCGTGATCGACTTCAAGCGCAACAAGGACGGCGTGCCCGCCAAGGTTGCCACGATCGAGTACGATCCGAACCGTTCCGCTCGCATCGCTCTGCTGCACTACGCTGACGGTGAGAAGCGCTACATCCTGGCCCCCAAGGGCCTCGAGGTCGGTCAGACCATCATGTCCGGTTCTGACGCCGACATCAAGCCGGGCAACGCTCTGCCCCTCGCTGACATCCCCGTCGGTACGCTCATCCACGCTGTCGAGTTCCAGCCGGGTAAGGGCGCCGCTATCGCCCGTTCCGCCGGTAACTCCTGCCAGCTGATGGGTAAGGAGGGTAAGTACGCTATCGTCCGTATGCCTTCCTCCGAGATGCGCCGCATCCTCGTTACCTGCCGCGCCACCGTCGGTGAGGTCGGCAACGCCGATCACGCCAACATCGTCATCGGCAAGGCCGGCCGTAAGCGTCACATGAACGTGCGCCCGACCGTCCGCGGTACCGTCATGAACCCTGTCGACCACCCGCACGGCGGTGGCGAGGGCAAGAACCACACCTCTGGTCGTCCCTCTGTTACCCCCTGGGGTAAGCCGACGAAGGGCCTTCGTACGCGCAAGAAGAAGAAGGTCTCGAACCAGCACATCATTCGTCGCCGTAAGAAGTAATTTCGGATACCGAGTTTTAGGAGAAAGCACTTATGAGCAGAAGTCTCAAAAAGGGCCCGTTCGTGGAGACTCGCCTTCTCTCGCGTATCACCGCGATGAACGAGGCTGGCAAGAAGGACGTCGTGAAGACCTGGTCCCGCGCGTCCACCATCTTCCCCGAGATGGTTGGTCACACCATCGCCGTCCACGACGGCCGCAAGCATGTGCCCGTGTATGTTACCGAGTCCATGGTTGGTCACAAGCTCGGCGAGTTCGCGCCGACTCGTACGTTCCGTGGCCACAAGGCCAAATAGGGGGTTAACCGTAAATGGCAACTAAGTCTATTGAAACTGAGGCCACCGAGGTTCGCGCCGTCGCTAAGTACGTGCGTGTTTCCCCCAGCAAGGCCCGCCTGGTGGTCGATCTGATCCGCCGCAAGCCTGTCGCTCAGGCCTTCGACATCCTCCACTTCTGCGACCGCGCCGTCGCCGTGGATGTCGAGAAGGTTCTCCGTTCCGCCGTTGCGAACGCCGAGAACAACAACGGTCTGCGTGCTGACAACCTGGTTGTCGCCGCTGCCTATGTTGACGAGGGTCCGACGCTTAAGCGCATCCGTCCCCGCGCCAAGGGTTCCGCTTCTCGCATTCTGAAGCGTACTTCCCACATCACCGTCGTCGTTGCTCCTCGAAAGGAGGCGTAAAGCTGTATGGGTCAGAAAGTCTACCCCACCGGCTTCCGTCTTGGCATCACCGAGAACTGGCGCTCCCGCTGGTTCGCAGAGAAGGATTACGCTAAGACCCTCGGTAACGATCTCGAGATCCGCAAGTACCTCGAGAAGCGTCTTTCCCGCGCAGCTGTCTCCCGCGTCGAGATCGAGCGCGCTGGCGACAAGGTGAAGGTCATTATCCTCACCGCTCGCCCCGGCGTTGTCATCGGTAAGAAGGGTGCCGAGATCGATACCCTCCGCACCGAGCTCG
Organism: uncultured bacterium; assembly: GCA_905215505.1. Taxonomy (GTDB): domain Bacteria; phylum Actinomycetota; class Coriobacteriia; order Coriobacteriales; family Coriobacteriaceae; genus Collinsella. The sequence goes on along the minus strand of CAJMPU010000014.1, from coordinate 57,786 downwards.
AGAAGGTCGCTGGCGTCTCCAAGGGCCAGCTCTCCGTCGACGTTGTCGAGATCAAGCGCCCCGAGCTCGACGCCAACCTCGTTGCTCAGTCTATCGCCGAGCAGCTCGAGGGCCGCGTTGCCTTCCGTCGCGCTATGCGCAAGGCTGTCCAGTCCGCCCGCAAGGCCGGCGCTAAGGGTATCCGTATCCAGTGCTCCGGTCGTCTCGGCGGTGCCGAGATGGGCCGTCGTGAGTGGTACCGCGAGGGTCGCGTGCCTCTGCACACCCTCCGTGCCAAGATCGACTACGGCACGGCTGTCGCCAGCACCACCATGGGCGCTTGCGGCGTGAAGGTCTGGATCTACCTGGGCGAGAAGCTCCCGGGCCAGCCTGTTCCCAACCCTGCACTCGAGGGCTCTTCCCGTCCTCGTCGTCGTAACTCCGAGAGGAGGGGTCAGTAGTGCTTGCCCCTAAGCGTATTCTTCACCGCAAGGTGCAGCGTGGCTCCATGAAGGGCCAGGCCAAGGGTAATACCGAGCTGCATTTCGGCGAGTTTGGTATCCAGGCTCTCGAGGCCCATTGGATCACCAACCGTCAGATCGAGGCCGCTCGTATTGCCATGACCCGCTACATGAAGCGTGGCGGTCGTGTCTACATCACGATCTTCCCCGATAAGCCCATCACCAAGAAGCCTGCCGAGACTCGCATGGGTTCTGGTAAGGGTAACCCCGAGGAGTGGGTGGCCGTCGTCAAGCCCGGCCGCATCATGTTCGAGGTCAAGGGCGTGCCCGAGGAGGTCGCTCGCGAGGCTCTGCGTCTTGCACAGCACAAGCTTCCCATCAAGACCAAGATTGTTGCTGCCAAGAACGCTGAGCAGCGCATCGAGAAGGAGATGGCTGAGGAGGCCGCTCTCGAGGCCAAGTGGGCTGCTGAGGACGCCGCCGCCGCCAAGGAGGAGAACTAATGAAGCCCGCAGAGATTCGTGAGCTCTCGGACGCTCAGCTCGTTGAGAAGCTGAAGGAAATGCGCGCCGAGCTCTTTAACCTTCGTTTCCAGATGGCCACCAGCCAGCTGGACAACACCGCTCGCGTCAACACCGTGAAGAAGGACATCGCTCGCGTCCTCACGGAGCAGCGCGCCCGCGAGATCGCAGCGGAGAAGTCCGCTGTCGCCGAGTAGGACCTAAGGAGAGAACATGACTGATTCGCGTAACTCGCGTAAGGTCCGTACGGGTGTCGTTACCTCCGTCTCCGGTGCCAAGACCATTGTTGTCACCATCACCGAGCGCAAGCGTCACCCCAAGTACGGCAAGATGATGACCAGCTCCAAGAAGCTGCACGCTCACGACGAGGAGTGCACGGCTGGCGTGGGCGACACCGTCCGCGTTATGGAGACCCGTCCTATGTCCAAGATGAAGCGTTGGCGCCTCATCGAGGTCGTCGAGCGCGCTAAATAAGCAGTCGCTCTTACGACTTGTACGTTTCCGAAGATGTGCGTATGCCTGGCTTGCATACCACGGGCCGTATAAAGGCTGCGCACCTCTCTTCGGTTCTTAGTTCGGAGGAACATCTACCATGATTCAGATGCAAACCATGCTGAACGTCGCCGACAACTCCGGCGCTCGCAAGATTCGCTGCATCAAGGTGCTTGGCGGTTCCAAGCGTCGTTATGCAGGCATCGGCGATGTGTTCATCGGTGCTGTCCAGGAGGCTACCCCTGGCGCCAACGTCAAGAAGAAGGACGTTGTCCGTTGCGTCGTCGTTCGCACCGTTAAGGAGATCCGCCGCAAGGATGGCTCCTACATTCGCTTTGATGAGAACGCCTGCGTTGTCATCAACAACGATGGTTCGCCCGTCGGCACCCGTATCTTCGGGCCCGTCGCTCGCGAGCTTCGTGACAAGAAGTACATGAAGATCGTCTCGCTCGCTCCCGAGACCCTGTAGTTAGGGGAGATATATGTATATCAAGAAGGGCGATAAGGTCCAGGTTCTCTCTGGTAAGGATCGCGGCAAGCAGGGCGTTGTCCTGCGTGCTCTCCCCGCCGAGAACAAGGTCGTTGTCGAGGGCGTTTCGGTCGTCAAGAAGGCCGTCAAGCCCAACGCTGCCAACCAGCAGGGCGGCATCGTTTCGCAGGAGGCTCCCATCGACGCCTCCAACGTCAATCTCGTCTGCCCCGAGTGCGGTAAGGTTACCCGCGTCGGTCACGAGAAGGACGGCAAGAACAAGCTGCGCGTCTGCAAGAAGTGCGGCCACAAGTTCTAAGCTGCCCGCAACATCAAGTTGCTAGCAAAGGCCCGGATGCCACGGCACCCGGGCCTTTTTCTATCCCCACTCGATGGCTTCGGTTCTGCCGTCCCGTCATTCCGGTTGCATCCAGTTTTCGGTGCCGTCTCGAATCGAGTGCCGCCAGGTGATACCCTGTCGCGTTTCGTCGGCTTCGGGGACAAAAGTCGGGACAACTCCAAAAACTATTTTCGAACTCAGGGCTTTGAGTTTTTGTTTTTGTCCCAAAGGGCGCGGCGGGATGCCTTTGGAGGCTCGATAGCGCCGAAAACGCCCGTTTTGAAACTTAAATGCCTTTTCGCGTGCAAGCCGCCAGCTGCAATAGGAAGTGAATCAACGCAGGTGGCTTTCAAGCAGTTTGCAAAACTGCAGGTCGCAGGTCTTCATTGCCAGTAGGAGAAATGAGTAGTCTCAGGTGGCTTGCCCATGAGTTGACGAACGGGATTTGAGATTACGCTGACGTCCGGAAACGCTTCGAGCACGGCGTTACGTTTTTGGGGCTTGGGCGTAGCCCCTGCACCCGCGAGCGCGGGCCTTAAGCCCGCCGAGAGGGTGACGCGTCGAAAACGAAGGGGAAAGAGAGAAGGGGCCGTCCCTATCATTCAGGTTGCGACCGAAGAAGACAAGGAGACCCCCTGAACCTGAATGATGCCCCACAGACCGCGTCCGACCGAGCTCAAGCCGAGCTTTTCCTGACGTCCGCCTTCGCGAAGATGATGGCTGGATTGGCTATGGATTGGCAACACTTATTTGGACGATTCCGGGAGGGACGGCCCCGCCTCCCTGAACTCGACCGGCGACATGTAGCCCAGCGTCGAGTGGATCCTGAAGTTGTTGTACCAGTGCACGTAATCCAAGAGCTTGGCTCGGAGCTCGCGCGTCCCTCCTCGGTCCTTCGGAGTGGCCGACGATCTCCCCGTTGCAGAGGTCGACGAGCAGGCAGACGTAGTTCCACGACGCCCCGACGCGCACGCAGGCCAAGTCGCTGCATATATGGGTGCACGGCGCCCTGCCGCCGAAGCCGCGCGCGACGACGTTCGACACGTCGGCCTCGTTGACCGCCCCGGGGTGCACCTTGAACCTCTTCCTGCCGTATGCGCCGGCCAGGCCGTTCTCCCTCATGATGCGGCAGGCGCGGCGCCGGCTGACGGTAACGCCCGACCTCCCGGGCGACGCCTTGATCTTGCGCGATCCGTTCCGGCCCTTGCTGGCGGCGTGCGCCGCCGCGGCCGCCGTCGCCCCCGACATTAAGGTCCTCAAGGGCCGCGTCGTCTCCGGCGACCAGTTCGTCTCGCCCGCGGAACAGAAGGAGCGAATCCTCGCGGCCTTCGGCGACCTGTGCTGCGAGATGGAGGGCTGCACCATCGCGCAGGCCTCCTATCTCAACGGCGTGCCCCTCGTCGTCGTGCGCGCCATCAGCGACAAGCCCTGCGCCGAGGGCCGGGTCGTCGACTACAACACCTTCGAGAAGAAGGCCGCCTGCGACTGCGCCCGCATCGCCGCGCGCATGGTTAAGCTTTAGGCCCGGCGCGCCGGAGCCCTTTCCAAAGCGAAGTGTCGAGCCGAAGTGTTGAGCGTCGGCCCTGAATGTTCAATGGCCGTTGTTTTCTGCCCCTCAAGTGGTGGACTTTTCCTCGGAGCTGTTGATTCCCCCACGCGCCCCCTTCCGTTCTCTGTTCTCCCCTTATACTCCTTGTACGAGGAGGTAAGAAGTCATGGACAAGACCACACAGGACAGCTTGGCAAAGAAACCCGTCGACATGAGGGACAGGATTCTCGAGCATCTCGAGGCCCTCACCTCTGCCGTCTCGCTCGACGACCTTGCCCGTCTGTCCACCTCCGACATCGCCGAGACGCTCATCATCTCCAGGAGCCTGGCGAGCCAGTACCTCAACGACCTTGTTCGCGCCGGTCTTGTGGTTAAGGTGGCGGGCAGGCCTGTCCGTTATTTTCATCGCCGCGCGTTCCAGAAGCGTTTTCAGGTAAAGCTCTCTGCAAGCGAGTACGCCTCGCTCGCCGACCTCATCCAGGCGACGGGAATCGCCGATCACCGCGACTTCGCGCGTGCCGTGGGCTTCGACATGAGCCTCAGCTCCGTTGTCGAGCAGTGCAAGGCTGCGGTTCAGTACCCTCCGTTTGGCCTGCCCATCCTCTTGAGCGGCGGCGTGGGTGTCGGTAAGTCTTTCCTTTCTCGCCTTGTGTACGAGTACGGCAAGAACCAGGGCTTGCTGTCCCGCGACTCCTCCTATGTGCGCATCGACTGCGCCGGGGTCCCGGACGCCGCCTCGTTCAACGGGCTTCTTGACGAGTCGATCGCGAAAGCGCGCGGGGGTGTGGTCTTTGTCAACGGCATCGAGGCACTCTCTCCCTCTGCGATGGAGCACTGCCTTGCGACGGCCCTCGGGCTCGATGCCTCCCAGGATGCGCCGCGCGCTCGCCTCGTTCTTTCGACGACGCTTTCCGCCGATGACCCGAAGGTTTCCTCGGCCTACAGCAAAATGCCCATCTGTGCCCGCGTCCCCTCACTCAAGGAGCGGACCCCCGAGGAGCGCGAGGATCTCATCTTGAGCTTCCTGCGCAGCGAGGGGTGCCGAATCGGTTCTGATGTGAAGATCAGCCGCGGCGCATACCGTTGCCTCGTGAACGCGGACTTTTCCGATAACATCGCCGGCTTGCGCGCCTGCGTGACGAACTGCTGCGCCAAAGCGTTCCTCAATCGCGAGGGCGACTACGTCGTCGTTCGCCCGTATCTTCTTCCCAGCGGGCTCCTCTCCTCCGCGCAGATCGATCAACAGCCCGACGATGGCGTTCTGATCGACGCGTCTCTGGATGCCGCCGAGAGCACAGGGCCGGTCGAGCAGGCGCTCGATGCCCTGTGCTCCCTCGATGAGCGATTCTGCGCCGGGGAGCTCTCTGTCTCCGAGCTTGTCTCGCAAGCTGTCTCCGCTGTGCGCGGCGTTGAGGATCACTTGATCTTCGACCACGGCGTCGCCTCCTCGAGGTCGCGCGCCTTCGAGCGCGTCGTGGGCGCGGTCCTTGCCGACGCAGGCTCTTCTTATGGCATCGAGCTTTCGAGGAAGGTCGCTTTTCTACTGGCCCAGGAGATTTGCCTGCAGTTGTGGCCGGGTATCGGCCTGGCTAAGCGAAAGTCTGCCTGTGCGGAGCAAATCTCCCATCTCCTCGGTGCCGTGACCTCCGAATTGCCGTTTGCCTCGAGTGTCTCCGATCAGGTCGCCGCAGACGTGGAAGGGGCGCTGGGAATCTCGCTCGATCACTTCACGAAGACGCTTCTGACGCTGTGCGTCGCATCGGAGTCTCGCGATGCGAAGGCCCTTCGGACGCTCTGCGTCATCCTGTCCCACGGCTACTCAACGGCGACGAGCATCGCCGACGCGGCGAACCGTATGCTCGGCATGCATGTGTACGAGGCTGTCGACATGCCCTACGACCAGCAGCTGAAGGACATCGTCGGTCCGCTCCAGCGCCTCGTCGACCGCCATTCCTACTGCACCGGGGTCGTGTTCCTCGTCGACATGGGCTCCTTGGAGGAGGCCTATAAGGCCCTCGAGAACGTTACCGACTCCACTATCGGCGTGGTGAACAACGTCTCTACCGGTCTTGCGCTCGAGATCGGGGTCGGGCTGCTCGGCGGCAAGTCCATCGTCGAGGTTCTTGGCGATGCGACCGCCGCGTGCGTGACGCACTGCAAGGTGATCGAGCGCGTCAACCGTGAGGACGCCATCGTCTTCTGCTCCGAGTCCGGGGTCGACGCCGCGGAGAGGATACGCCAGCTCGTCTCGCAGAGCCTCCCGCGCACCATAGGCGCGCGCCTGCTCACGAGGCCCTTCAAGCAGCTCGTCGCGAACGGGTCGAACGACGCCGTTTTCTCCGAGCACCGCGTCTGCGCCGTCATCGGCACGGGAGACCCCGGGGTCGCCTCCGTCCCCTTCGTCGCCCTCGAGGACATCATGTCGACGGCGTCCGCCTCTAAGGTTGATGCCGTGTTCGGCAGGTGGCTTGACGCTTCCGAGCTCTCTTCTTTCCACGAGAAGCTGCTCTCGAACATGACGCTGCAGAACGTCATCCGCTCCATCACCATCCTCGACCCGGAGCGGCTATTCCATGAGATCGAGAGCGCCGTGCACGAGCTTCAGCGCAGGACAGGCGAGAAGATCGGCAGCAACGCCATCATTGGGCTCTACGTTCACCTCTGCTGTCTCGTCGAGCGCCTTGTTACCAGAAACCCCATTGAGACCTACGTTGGCCAGGACCGCTTCGAGGAGGAACGCGCCGATTTCATCGAGTCCTTCAGGCAGAGCTTCTCGAGCATCTCGACGCGCTATCGCGTAGAGGTTCCCGTAAGCGAGATCGCATATGTCTTCGACTACATAAGCGTGAGCGCCGCCCCGGCGCGAGAAGAGCGCCTCGGCTCCTCGGACCTCCTGCTCGACGAGTGACCTTCCCCGCGCCGCCGCAAGCTGACCGCGCGTCCTCAATAATCCGATAACCCCTTGCCCGGCGCGAATCCGGATAGCGCCGAGGCAGTACCGAACGTAAAACTTCATTTGATAGGAGCAAACATGAGTGTTGTTATGGCACGAATCGACAATCGCCTGCTTCACGGCATCATCGTGACGCAGTGGGCCCCGGTGTCGGGCGCGACCCGAGTCATGGTCATCGACGACAAGGTCGCCGGCGACGAGGTCCTGAAGTCCACCATGAGGATGGCGCGCCCCGCGGGCATGGCCGTTTCGATCATCTCCGAGCAGACCGCGCTCAAGAACTTCGCCGCGGGCAAGTACGACCGCGAGAAGGTCTTCGTCATCGCCAAGGAGCCCGAGACGATGCTTCGCCTGGTCGAGTCGGGCGTCGAGCTCCCGTCGCTGGTCGTCGGCGGCTCGCTCGTCAAGGAGGACGGCATCCAGCTCACCCAGCGCGCCTACGCCTCCGCCGAGAACGTCCAGAGCTACAAGGCGCTCATCGCCCGTGGCGTCAAGGTGACGGCCCAGTTCGTGCCCGCCGACAAGCCCGTCTCCGTCGCAGACCTCATCTAAGGGGGAAATATGGTCAACTTCACTATCCTGCAGGTCGTCCTTTTGACCCTGCTGGCCTTCATCAAGCACGTGGACTACTACGGCATCCCGATGATCTTCGTCAATTACGCCGTTTTCTGGGGCCTCATCACCGGAGTCGTCATGGGCGACTGGAAGACCGGCCTTGTCATCGGCGGCACCATTCAGCTCATGCAGCTCGGCGTCGCGGGCTTCGGCGGCTCCTCCATTCCCGACTACGGCACGATGGCCATCATCGCCACCGCCTACGGCGTGACCCTGGGCTCCGACACGGGCCTCGCCATCGGCCTGCCGGTCGGCATGCTCGGCATCCAGCTCGACGTCGTCGCCAAGATCCTCAACGGCTTTGTCGTCGAGAAGTCCCAGAAGTTCTGCAACGAGGGTAAGTTCAATCAGATGAACGCCATCCTGTGGGTCTGCCCCGCGCTCTTCGGCCTGTGCGCCGCCCTGCCCGTCTTTGTCTCCGTGACGCTCGGCCAGCCCGCCGTCAACTGGCTCCTCGAGGTCATGCCCCAGTGGTTCCTCTCCGGCCTCACCCTCGCCGGCAAGATGCTCCCGGCCGTCGGTATCGCCATGCTGCTCCGCTACATGCCAACCGCCAAGTACTTCCAGTACCTGCTCGCCGGCTTCTTCCTCTCGGCCTTCCTGAACGTGCCCATCATCGGCGCCGCCATCGTCGGCGTTGCCCTCGCGATTGCGTTCTACCAGCGTGCCGAGAGGGACACCGAGCTCGCCGCCCACGCTTCCGCAGACGCCTTCATCGGAGAGGATGAGTAACCATGGAAAACGAGAACATCACCGCCGTCGCCGAGGGCAAGCCCTCCGGCTACAAGGTCACCAAGAAGGACCTGCGCAACGCGAACTGGCGCTGGCTCATGAGCGTGTGCACCTTCAACTACCAGACCCAGCAGGGCGCCTCAGTCGCCTACGCCCTCTCGCCGGTCCTGAGGAAGATCTACACGAACGACGAGGACTATAAGCAAGCGCTCAACAACCACTTCCGCTACTACAACACCCAGCCTTGGCTCGCCGCCATCATCCTTGGCGCCTGCGTGGCCATGGAGGAGCGCGACGGCCTAGCGGCGGCGGACGCCGTCCAAGACCTGAAGATCGGCACCATGGGACCGCTCGCCGGCGTCGGCGACTCCCTGCTCATGACCATGATCCCGACCATCATGGGCTCCATCGCCGCCTACATGGCCATCGAGGGCAACCCCGTGGGAGCCGGCATCTGGTTCGCGCTCATCCTGGCCATCTTCTGGGTCCGCATGCACGCCCTCGAGTTCGGCTACAAGCAGGGCGTGAAGCTCGTCACCGACTTCAGCGAGAAGCTTCCCAACCTCACTGCCGCCGCCTCCGTGCTCGGCCTCACCGTGGTCGGCTGCCTCATCGCCTCGGTCATCGGCGTCACCTGCCCGATTAGCTTCAGCTTCGGCGACGTCGCGATGGAGATTCAGCCGCTGCTCGACAAGATCCTGCCTGCCATGATCCCCGCCGCCATCACGGGAAGCGCGTATTACCTTCTTACCAAGAAGAACGCGAGCATGACGGCCCTCATCCTCGTGGTGATCGTCCTCGCGATGGTCGCCTCCGCCGCCGGCATCCTCGCCTAGCTTCGACCCAAGAGATTGGTGAATCAATGAGAAAGATAGTTGTGGCGAGCCATTCCCTTCTCGCCCAGGGCTTCAAGGACACCCTCGAGTTCCTTACGGGTAAGGGCGACGCCGTCAACGCCGTGTGCGCCTACGTGAACGACAACGGCGAGGGGCTCGACGCGGCGGTCGAGGCGGCTCTTTCGGGCACTGACGAGGTCGTCGTCCTCACCGACGCGTACGGCGGCAGCGTGAACCAGCGCTTTTCCCGCTTCGCCTCCGACCGGATCCACGTGATCGCGGGTGTCAACCTCCCGCTCGCCATGACGGTCGCGCTCGCGCGCCCCGACGAGAAACTCGACTTCGACGCCCTCGTCAACGAGGCGCGCCAGCAGATCATCTACGTGAACGGTGCCAGTTCCGCCGAGTGCGACGACGACGAATAGAGGAGGTCGACGATGAGAGAGTTCCTTAAGGACGTGTGGATGCACGGCGGTGAGGAAAGCCGCGCCATCACCCCCGAGAACATCACGGGCGAGAAGGGCCGCGCCGCCATGTCGGCCAGCCACCTCGGCGTCGGCCGCAAGGGCTCGTGCTGCGTGCCCCTTGAGTCCGGCGAGACCATCACGCTCGCGGACATCGAGGGCCCCGGCATCATCCGCCACATCTGGATGACCGTCCCCGACAAGACCGCCGCTGGCAGCTTCGTCATGCGTGACCTCGTGCTGCGCTTCTACTGGGACGACGAGGAGACCCCCTCGGTCGAGTGCCCTGTCGGCGACTTCTTCTGCAACGGCTTCGGTGAGCGCGCCATCGTCAACTCGATGCCCATCTGCGTGAACCCGACGGGCGGCATGAACTGCTACTTCGAGATGCCCTTCAGGAAGCACGCCAAGGTCACGCTTACGAGCGAGCACCCCGGGTTCATTAAGTACATCTTCTACACGTTCAACTACGCGCTCACCGACGTGCCGGACGACGCCATGTACTTCCACGCCCGCTTTAACCGCGAGCGCAGCACCCGCAGGGGCGTCGACTACACCGTGCTCGACGGCGTGCGCGGCAAGGGCTACTACGTCGGCACCTACATGGCCCTGTGCGCCCTGGAGCGCTATTGGTGGGGCGAGGGCGAGATGAAGTTCTTCCTCGACGGCGACGAGGAGTTCCCCACGGTCACCTCGACGGGAGCCGAGGACTACTTCGGCGGTGCCTGGGCCTTCCTCGACAGGCCGCCCCACGCGCTGCCCGAGGCGCAGTGCTTCAACACGCTGTTCGCCGGCTACCCGTACCGCTCGACGCGCGACGCCACGCGCGACCGCTTCAGCGCGGGCAAGCCGAACCCGAATCCGATGCTCGCGACTAACGACGACGCGCTGCCCAGGCACGGCCTCTACAGGTGGCACCTTCCCGACCCGATCTCGTTCAAGGAGGACCTGCGCGTGACGTTCCAGGACCTCGGCAACGACGACATCAAGCTCTACGAGCGCGAGGACGACATCTCCACCGTCGCCTACTGGTACCAAAGCGAGCCGCACGCCGTGCTCGCCCCGTTTGCCGCGAGGCAGGACCGCGTGCCCAGGTAGGGTCGCCTCGAAACAAGCCAACGTTATGGGCGCCCGCGGTTGACCATGACTGCGGGCGTCCCTTTGTAAGGAGGATCACATGAGCGAAAAGCAAATGAGGCTCGGCGCCCTCGAAGCCGGCGGGACCAAGATGGTCTGTGCCGTGGTGTCCGGCGACGGCGAGGTCCTCGACCGTATGGAGACCCCGACGCTTACGCCCGCCGAGACCGTCCCGCAGATGATCGAGTGGTTCACCGCCCGCGATGTGGACGCGTTGGGCATCGGCGCCTTCGGCCCGACCTGCGTCGACCCCAACGACGAGCGCTACGGCTCCATCCTCCAGACGCCCAAGCTCGCGTGGCGAGGCCATGGTCTTCGCGCCGCGTTCGCCGACGACCTCGGGATTCCGGTGGCCTACGACACGGACGTTAACGTTGCCTGCCTCGGCGAAGTGGTCTTCGGCTGCTGCAAGGGGCTCGAGGACGCCGTCTACGTGACCATCGGCACCGGCGTGGGCGCGGGCGTCATGTGCGCGGGCAGACTCCTTCACGGTATGCTGCACCCCGAGGCCGGTCACATGCTGGTAAGGACCCGTCCCACCGAGGAGGGACGCTGCGTCTGCCCGAGCCACGCGAGCTGTCTCGAGGGGCTCGCCTCCGGCCCCGCCATCGCCGCGCGCTGGGGAAAGCCCGCGGCCGAGCTCGCGGACAACGATGAGGTGTGGGCGCTCGAGGGGGATTATCTGGGGCAGATGTGCGCGAACCTCGTGCTCATGTACTCGCCTCGCCGCATCGTCCTCGGCGGCGGCGTGATGCACCAGGAGCAGCTCTACGGCATCGTCCGCAAGAAGACCCTCGAATATCTGGGTGGCTACATCCAGACCGCCGAGCTTAAGGACATGGAGAGCTACATCTGCGCCCCGGGCTGCGGCGGCGACCAAGGAATCCTCGGCGCGGCCGAGCTGGCAAGAAGGGCGCTCGCGTAACTTGCGCTCTCTCCGCCATACAACGCGTTAAGAAAAGACGAGCGCTTCTTGCCAATTGAGCGGCAAGAAGTGCTCGTCTTTTGCATTTGTTTTTGGGGCAGGACGCCCCGCCTCCGCTAGAGTCCCTGGACCGCCACACCCACGAGGTTTGGACCGGTGTGGACAAGAAGCGCGGGGCTGATGTCGGAGCGGACGACCTCCACCGCGTTGGCCACGCGCTCGCACAGGGCCTGCTCCATACGGTCGTAGAGGTCGGCGTGGGCCGAGGTGCGGCTCGCGGCAAAGCGCACCTTGGGGTGCTTCTCGACGATGGCGGCGATGAGCTTGACCTCGGTGCGATGCGGTACTTGCACAGCCATTTCGTGTGCGCGAGGCTGTTGGCTTTCTGGGCCACAGCAATCACCTTCCCCCTAGTATGATGACCTGAACAATCCTCATGCTAGGGGGAAGGTTTTTGTCGCGTAGCGGAAATTGGCCTCCACCCGCTGAGCGGGTGGCTTTCTATGCCGCGCGTGCCGCGCGGCACGGACTAAAGTCCATGAATAAAAACGAGGAAGGCCACGTCCGGCCTCCCTCGCAAAGGGTCTCTGATTACTCCCACTCATTGGGGGCAGACTTAAATGAGTGCTCTTGAAATGCCGGCGCCTGGGGACGTTCTTTTTCTGTCTGCAGTTTGGAACGTTCCTTTTCTGTCGGCAGTTTGGGACGGTCCTTAGAGCTGCAGCGCGCCATGAGCGAAGGCGAAGCGGATCATCCTGTCTTTTGAGTTCTAAGCATAAGCCCCTGTCTCTGAGCAATGACCGGTTCGCATTTGTGCGTATTTGCGTGCGTGGGATTGCGTGAATATGCGTATAGATGCGCCGTTTACGGGACAAAAATGACCGTTTAGCGGTGAGATACGCAAAAACGAGCACAGACGCGCGTGTTTGTGCGAATATAGAGCTATCCGAAATGCAAGACGTTCTATGACACAGGAGGCACATATGGTAGATTCCAAGCAGGCTCCACTCGACTCCGCGGCAGCCGCAAAAGCAGCGTTCGCTTCGGTCCAGGACAAGCCATTCCCCGATGATATCTTTACGGCTCCCGAGCTTCGTTGGGCTGTGATCGGGTGCGGCGTTATCGCCAACCAGATGGCCCAGTCTCTCGCTCTTGCCGGCCGCAAGCTTGCGGGCGTCGCCAACCGTACGCTGTCCAAGGCTCAGGCTTTTGCCGAGCAGTATGGCATCGAGAAGGTCTATGAATCGGTTGAGGACCTCTACGCCGATCCGGGCATCGACGCCGTCTATATCACCACGCCGCACAACACGCATATCACCTATCTGCGTGACGCGCTGGCCGCCGGCAAGCACGTGCTCTGCGAGAAAGCCATTACCCTCAATTCCGCTGAGCTCGACGAGGCGCGTGCCATCGCCGACGAGCACAACGTCGTCCTCATGGACGCCACCACGGTGCTTCATATGCCCTTGTATCAAGAGCTGCGCCGTCGCATGGATGCCGGCGAGTTTGGTCGCATGAACCTCGCCCAGCTCAACTTTGGTAGCTACAAGGAGTACGGCGATCTGACCAATCGCTTCTACAACCGCAACCTTGCTGGCGGTGCCATGCTCGACATTGGCGTGTATGCCCTGTCCGTCATGCGTCTCTTTATGGCAAGCCAGCCCGCTGAGGTCGTTTCACTGGGCAACACCTGTGAGACCGGTGTTGACGTTGCGGGCGGCATCGTCTGCCGTAATGCCGAACAGCAGCTGGGCGTGGTGAGCCTTACGCTCCACTCCAAGCAGCCCAAGCGCTCGATCATCAGCTTTGACAAGTGCTACATCGAGGTCAACGAATATCCGCGTGCCGATCACGCGACCATCGTGTGGACTGCCGACGGTCACCGCGAGGAGGTCCACGCTGGCACCGAGGCCTACGCACTGTGCTACGAGATGGCCGATCTTGAGAAGGCCGTTGCCGGCGACGACTCTAAGCGTGAGCTTCTGGGCTATGCTTCTGATGTTATGGAGCTGATGACCAAGCTACGCGCCGACTGGGGAGTCGTGTACCCCGAGGAGGAGTAAGCGATGCTAGCGGAAGATAGGCTCAACGCGATCGTGTCGATGGTTCAGCAGACCGGCTCGGTTACCGTGCCGGAGCTTGCCGAAGCCCTGGGCGTGACGGCGTCTACCATTCGGCGCGACCTGCAGACGCTCGACCGAGCACACCGTATCGCCAAGGTGCACGGAGGCGCGACAAGTCTGGAGCGCGCGCACGTGACGCGCGACCTAACGCTTAATGAGCGCAGCGACCTCCATAACGACGACAAGGAGCGTATCTGCGCCCGTGCGGCGGCACTTGTGGAGCCCGAGAGCTTTGTATACATCGACTCGGGTTCGACGACGCTCAGGCTCATCGAGCATCTTCCACACCTTGAAGATGTCACCTATGTGACTGATTCCGTGCTCCATGCTCAGCATCTCGCTGTGCGCGGCATGCGCACCGTTGTGCCGGGCGGCGAGCTCAAGCCTGAGACCGAGGCTCTCGTCGGTCCCGATGCCTTGGCAACCCTAGACCGCTATAACTTCAACTGCGGCTTTTGGGGCTCTAACGGCATTGCCACCGAGCAGGGCTTCACGGCGCCCGATATCGAGGAGGCGCAGGTCAAGCGTATCTCGATGCGTCATACGGCCAAACGTTACGTAATCTCGGACGCCAGCAAATTTGGCATGGTGGCGCCCGTCAAGTTCGCGGACTTCCGCGACGCAACGATTATTACCGCAGGCGAGGTCCCCGCCAAGTACCGGGCAATGGACAACGTCATCACGGTCTAGCAGCAGGGGACGGGCTAAGGCCAATGCCATTTAGTTTTCTCAGTAGAAAAGTGGCAACGTCCATCCCGGGCGTTGCCGCTTTTGTTGTCTACCGGTTTGTATAAATCTGTAACAACTGGACCGTTAAAAGTGGGCTAGATGTTACAGACTGAGATACTTCCAAACCGCGCCGTCCCTTTGTCTCGATCTGTAACAACTGGGACCGATTTTGCCGAGTTATTGTTACAGATTGAGATTTTCTCTTGCGGGGGATTCGAATGTCTCGATCTGTAACAGATAGACCGGAAAATGGGTTCTAACTGTTACAGATCGAGACGTTTTGGCGCCACGGCTGAGCCATCGTGGTGGCTTTGACGTTTTCCCAGATAAAACCTGCCAAAATAAGCCTGTCCCCATTGTGGTGGTTTAGGGCTCCCAGGGGCAGGGGACTTCGATGTGGATGTGCTCGCCGGTTACGGGATGCGTGAAGGACACGCTGTGGGCGTGGAGCATCAGGCCGCAGGGACGCGGCGTTCCGTACAGGTCATCGCCCACCAGGGGATGGCGCTCGCTGGCCAGATGTACGCGGATCTGGTGCTTGCGGCCGGTGAGCAACTCGACATCGATATACGAGCGCGTGGGCAGGCCACGACGGCTCTTAAGACGTTTGAGCACCTTCACGCGCGTTTGAGACGGCTTGCCGCTGGCGCCGACGCGCATCTTGCGGCTGTCGTGACGGTCGCGGGCGATGGGCTTGTCGATGAGCTTTTCGTTCCAGTCGATCTTGCCCTCGGCGAGCGCCAGGTAGTGCTTTTCGAACGCGTGGTCGATGATCATCTGGTCAAAGGCGGGCTGCGTCTGCTTGTCGAGTGAGAACAGCACCACGCCGGTGGTGTCACGGTCCAAGCGGTTGAGCGGCTGCATATCGGTCGCGGCAAAGCCGTCGCCCATCGCCAGCAGCAGGTCGCTGGCGTAGTCGGTGAGCGTGCGCTCGCCGGTGCCGTCGCCGTGGACGATCATGCCGGCGGGCTTGTCGATGGCCATGAGCCAGGCGTCGCAATAGAGGACTTGAGGTTCTTCGTTCACGTGTAAGCCTTTCGGTTAGCTAATTCCCACAAACATGCAGCCCGAGGTGGCGCCGCGCAGGCGGGCGGCCGGCTTGCGGCCGGCTTGAGCCGCCTCGACAGCGCGACGGACGCGAGCGACGGCACGGCCAATCTCATCGGCCTCGAGCAAGGTTCCGTCGACCATAAGACGGCGCACGTCGGCATCGAGCAACTGTGGTACCTGCGGCGTGAGGTCGATGGGGTAGGCATCGTACAGGCGAGAGCGGCCGTGGATGTCGGTGCGGACGGGCATGACCTTTCCGTCGATATTCTTGAGCGACAGCTTGCGGGCACGCAGACGGCAGTTGGCGCAATCGTGGATGCAGCCGTTGGCCACCTGCAGGATGCAGTGCTCGCTTGTCATGACGCGCGGCCGGCCAAAGACGGTGATGCCCAGAGCCGCGGGCGCGTCGGCGCCGAGTGAGACGATCTCGTCGAGCGTGATCTCGGGCGAGAGCCAAAACGCACCGGCTCCGCGCTTGGCAAGTGCCTCCATGCAAGGCGTGTTGTGCACGGGCAGGCAAGAGCGAATCTCGGCCGTGGCGCCAACCTGGGCGGCCAGGGCAAGCTCGGAGATATTGCCGACGGCGACGGTGGCTCCGGCATTGATCCAGGGATCGACGCGCTCGTGGTCGGCGGCGCGGCAGACCTCGTCGAGTACGGGCACGATACCCTGCTCAAATGCATCGGCAGGGGAGAGCTCGGCCGCATCGAGTGCGTCGGTGGTCATGTAGATGCGCGTGGCGCCCTCGGCACGAGCGGCCTCGGCGGCGTCGAGCGACGTGACGGTGGCGCAGATCTGCGGCTCATCGCGGTAGTGCTCGGGCGCGGGGCGGGAATCACTGGTGACAATCGCCGGCAGCTCGAGCGTTTTCGCGCGCTCCGCGTACGGCGCCAGAATGGCCTCCTCCAATGCTTTACAGGCGGCGGCGCGCACCTTGTGCACGGCGGAGAAGCCCATGCCGCAGCCCTCATCGAGCGCCACCTCAAAGCTCGCTGCCTCAAAGGGCGAGGAGCCCATGCGGCCCACATGCTCAACCATGTCCGCCGCCTCGACGGCGCGGGTCTTGGCGGCCTCGACGGTGAAGCCCGTGGCGGTGGCGGTGAGCGCGGGGTCGTCACAGCAGGTGAGTGTGACAGTAAACGGCTTGCCCAGGCGCGCCACGACGGACACATCAACAGCGCGGCGGCGCAGCACATCGCGCTTGAGCGCGGCGCCGGCGGCGTCGATGGCACGCTGGCTGCGAATCACGCGGACGCGGCAGCCCTCGGGCATGCTACGGGGCACGCGACACTCGATAACATCGCCGGCAGCGGCATCATCGGCGGCAATGGTGGTCAGGAACTGGTCAAACTCGTTATCGTGGCGAAGCTCCAGCAGGTCGCCCTTGCCCACGGGCTCAAACAGCTCAATGCGGGCGATGGCGGCGCGGCGACGGCGGTCGTCGGGCTTGAGGCCGCGCACATCGCGGTTGGCCGGGCGGCTGCCCAGCACCGTGCCCACGATCTGTCCGCGGTTGTTGGAACGCTCATAGCTCATCATCTCGTCGCCCGAGGTGCCGTCCTGATAGGCGTGCGTAAAGTCGCGGTTAAAGCAGCGCTTGAGCTGGCGCTGACGGGCGGCTTCCTCGTCCTTAGAGGTCGAAACATCGGCCAGCATATCGTCAATCTGATGACGATACACATCAACGATGGAGTACACGTAATCGGGCGCCTTCATGCGGCCCTCGAGCTTGAGCGACGCGGCGCCGGCGTCATACAGGCGGCGAACAAGTTGTGAGGTGTTGGTGTCACGTGGGCACAGCGCGCGCTCGCGACCGGCAGGGGAGAGCGAGCGACCGTTCTCGTCGATCAGCTCGTAGGGCAAGCGGCAGGGCTGGGCGCACATGCCACGGTTGGCCGATCGTCCCGCCATGGCAAAGCTCGAAAGCAGACACAGGCCAGAGTAGCAAAAGCAGATGGCGCCATGGCTAAAGACCTCAAGGTCCACATCGGGCGCGGCATCGTGGATGGCGGCAATCTCGTCGATGGAAAGCTCGCGCGAGAGGGTCACGCGGTCGGCGCCCTGCTCGCGGCACCAAAGGGTTCCGCGGTCGTCGTGGATGTTCGCCTGGGTCGAGATATGCGTCTCGATGCCGGGCATGGTGCGCTTGACCTCAAAGAACAGGCCCCAGTCCTGGATGATGAAGGCGTCGGCGCCCAGCGTGGAGCAGCGATGGATGAGCTGCAACGCATCGCTCATCTCGGATTCCTTGATGACGATGTTGACCGTGACGTAGACGCGCGAGCCGGCCAGGTGCGCGGCGCGGCAGGCCTGCTCAAAGGCCTCGTCGGTAAAGTTGGTGGCCTTGCGGCGTGCGTTGAAGCTGCCCATGCCGCAGTAGATGGCGTCTGCCCCGGCGGCGAGTGCGGCGGCAAAGGGCTCGGGCCCTCCGGCGGGCGCCAAAAGCTCGGGTCTGCGGTTGGTGGTTCGACTGGCGGTTGCGGTCATATCCTGCCTTTCAAAATGCTCAGATACTCAAAAGTATAGTGGTGCCGTCGCGGCAGGCGATGCCCGCGTTCCAAGCGGGATAAAGTCTTCAGCAGCTTGGACTGGCTGCTCCACATGAGAACCGTTCAGCGGTCCGGGGAAACCGTTGGGCGATAAAATATTCTCGCAACGTGATAATAATCTTGCATCGCGCGGAAACCTTGAGTACTATCCCAATCAAGCGCGGTGTTCAGACCGAACTGTGCCTCCCGGTGTGAACGCCGCGCTCCCGTTCCCTTTTACTTGTAAGGAGATAAACATGAGCAAGACCGTCGTGTCTTCCGATAATGCACCCGCAGCCATCGGCCCGTATTCCCCCGGCATCCAGACCGGCAACATGGTGTTCCTGTCCGGCCAGCTGGGCATCGACCCCGCAACCGGCAAGATGCCCGAGGGCGTCGAGGCCCAGGCTAAGCAGTCCCTTGCTAACGTCGAGGCCCTGCTGACCGCTGCCGGCGCCACCTTTGCCGATGTCGTCAAGACCACAGTCTACCTGGCTGACATTGCCGACTTCGCTGCCGTAAACGAGATCTACGCCTCCAAGTTCGAGGCCCCGTTCCCCGCGCGCAGCGCCTTCCAGGTTGCCGCCCTTCCGGCCGGCGGTCTGGTCGAGATTGAGGTCGTCGCCGCTTTCTAAGGCGTTGGCAACAACTAAACATGACATGCAAAAAGACCCTGCAGTGCGAGCTGCAGGGTCTTTTGTCAAGTGACGGATCGCTTGTGGAGCCACCAGGGGCAGTCTTTTTGCTTGTTAGCCTTCCTTGCGGACTTTTTGCAGGTAGCGGTATACGCTGGGCTCCGAAATGCCCAGCGCGGTGGCGGCGCAGGCCACAGCGCCCTTGAGCATGAACACCCCGTTGCCGTTAAGGTGGCGAATGACGTCCACGCGGTCGCTCTGACCAAGCGACGCTACATCCAGCCCGCGCGCGCTCAGCAACTCGGCAATGCTGCGGTCGATGAGCTCCTGTGTAGATTCCGAAAGGCTTTCGACCTCGATAGACGCGGGCTCCGTGCGCGTCGGCGCCGCGTCGAAGCATGCCATGAGCTGCTGCGCCATGGCGTTGATGGAGCGCACGGTCGAGAGGTCGGTGTTGACGCAGAGCATACCGACGATCTCGTCATTTTCGCGGATAAAGAACGTCGCGGACTCCAACGTCTTGCCACCGGCACCGCGCCCCTCGTAGCCCGTAATAAACGGCAGGTCGCGATACTTGGGGTCGTGCATGATCTTGAGCGCCAGATCGGTGGCGGGACCGCCGACTTTACGGCCGCTCACGATGCCGTTGCGAATATCGACGATGGCGTGGTCGGGATCCGAGAAATCGTGCAGGACGATCTCGCTGTTCTTACCGAGTATCTGCTCCAGGAAATCGACCATCGGCAAAAAGCGACGTACGGTCTCGTTCACGGGCAACTCCTTTGGGTGAAATCGGAAGGTTCATAACAATTTTTTCTCATGGTAACACGCTACTCTTCATCTCGTATATCCGCAGGTACATTGCGTAATACAGACGAACGGTAGGAATTTGGCGGTAAACGGTTGACCAAAAGAAAAGTTAGATGTTATTTTGACCAGACACTTTCCTGACCTGCGGAAATGCATTATCTCAGCTGAAGAATAGTCTGATAACAAAAAATTATTATTGAGAATGAGAATCATCTTTAATACGATATGCAACGAAGGCACAACCTCAACCCCGCACTGCGTCACAATAGAGCGTTAGATGCGAAACAACTATTTCGAGGATTGGTGGTCAAATGACCCAGGAGACGGTTACGAACGGCACTGAAGCCCTGTTCACTCGTGAAGGCATGCCTCCCGTTAAGGAAATGATCCCGTGTGCCCTTCAGCACGTACTGGCTTCGTTTGCCGGTATCATCACCCCGGCTGTCATCATGGCCGGCGTCTACGGCTTTAATAGCCAGCAGAGCACCGACATCATTCAGGTTGCGCTCATTCTTTCGGCGATCGATACGGCCCTTCAGGCCTTCGCTCCCTTCCGTCGCATCGGCGGCGGCCTGCCCATCGTCATGGGCGTTTCGTTCGCGTTCCTGCCGGCCCTGCAGGCCATGGGTGCTTCGGGCTTTAGCTTTGGTGCTCTGCTGGGCGGCGAGATCGTCGGCGGCGCCGTCGCGGTCCTCTTTGGTCTGGCCTACAGCAAGATTAAGTGGCTGTTCCCGCCCGTCGTGACCGGTACGGTCATCTTCTCCATTGGCGTCTCTCTCTATCCCACGGCCGTCAAGTATATGGCCGGCGGCATGGGTACGCCGCTGTGGGGCACTCCGCAGGCCTGGTGCGTTGCTCTTATCACCTTCGCCGTGGTCTTTGCGCTCGCCAACTTTGGCAAGGGCACGCTCAAGCTGGGGTCCGTGTTCTTTGGCATGATCGTTGGCATGATCGTTTCGATCCCCTTTGGCATGATCGACTTCTCCAGCGTCGCCACCGCTCAGGTCTTCGCCCTTCCCAAGCTCATGCCTTACGCGCTCGAGTTTGATCCCGAGGTCTGCATTACCCTTGCCGTCGTGTTCCCCATGGTTGCCATCCAGGTTATCGGTGACGTCTCCGCCGCCTGCCTGGGCTCCATCGACCGTATGCCCACCGAGCGCGAGCTCTCCGGCGCTATCGTGTCCCAGGGCCTCACCTCTATGGTCGGCGGCCTGCTGGGCGGTCTTCCCACCAGCGCCCTTGGCCAGAACGTGGGCATCATCTGCTCCAACAAGGTCGTCAACAAGTGGGTCTTTGTGATCATCGCGGCCGTCTTTGCCATCGCCGGCCTGTTCCCGCAGCTCTCTGCCGTCCTTTCCGCTATCCCGCAGCCCGTCATCGGCGGCGCGACCGTCGGCGTCTTTGGCACCATCACCATGAACGGCGTGCGCATGTTCACCCGCGAGGGCCTCACGCAGCGCACTACCACCATCGTCGGTACCTCCGTCGTCTTTGGCCTGGGTATCTGGATGGCCAGCGGCTGCCTTGCCGGCGAGGGTATGCCCACCTGGGTGTCCACCGTCATCGGCTCCAACGCCGTGACCCCCACCGCCATCATGGCCATCGTGCTCAATCTGATCCTTCCGCAGACGCCGGTCGTGGCTCAGCACATCGATGCTGCCAAGGACGCTGCCGTGGATCTGGTCTTGCCCGAGAGCAAGAAGTAACCAATTCGGTGCTATTCGTCGGCGGACGCATCGCCTCGTCCGCCGACGCTATGCGGCGCCAAGCCGCACTTCAAAGGGTTTGTCCCTTTGGTGAAGCGTTGACGGGAGAGGGCCCGTTTCCGGTGTAGGCCGGCGCTTCGCACTCCGCCATGTCAGAGGTGTCAAACCCCGCCTCTGATGTCGAAGGGAGCATCCATGCTTCTGGTCGCTAACGGTTCCGTCTTTACCCGCAACGCTCAGGCCCCGTTCATCCCCAACGGTGCAGTCGCCATTGACGGAGATACGATCGTCGAAGTGGGCCCCGAGTGCGAGCTCAAGTCCAAGTACCCGGATGCCGAGTACGTCGACGCCCGGGGCAACCTCATCATGCCCGGACTCATTAACTGCCACACCCACATCTACTCGGGTCTGGCCCGCGGCCTTGCCATTAAGGGCTGCAACCCCACCAACTTCCTGGAGAATCTTGAGCAGCAGTGGTGGAAGATCGACGACAACCTGACGCTCGACGGCACCAAGGCCAGCGCCTATGCCACGATTCTGGACTCCATCCGCGATGGCGTCACCACGATCTTCGATCACCACGCGAGCTTCTGCGAGATTCCGGGCAGCCTCTTTGCCATTAAGGATGCCGCGCAGGAGCTGGGCATGCGTTCGTGCCTGTGCTACGAGGTCTCCGACCGCCGCGGTCAGGAAAAATGCGACCAGGCCATTGCCGAGAACGCCGAATTTGCCCAGTGGGCCGCCAAGGAGCGTCGCGATAACGACAACCACATGATCGCCGCCATGTTTGGCGGTCACGCCACCTTTACGCTTTCGGACGAGACCATGGACAAGATGGCCGAGGCCAACAACGGCCTGACCGGCTTCCACATCCATGTGTGCGAGGGCATGAATGACGTGTGGGACTCCCGCCTCAACCGCGGCGGCATCAGCCCCGTCGAGCGCTTGCTGCAGCATAACCTTCTGGGTCCCGACACCATGCTCGGCCACTGCATCCACGTGACGCCTGCCGAGATGGATATCGTCAAGGAGTCTGGCACCTGGCTCGTCAACAACCCCGAATCCAATATGGGCAACGCCGTGGGCTGCGCCCCCGTGCTCGAGTTCTTCCGCCGCGGCATCCCCGTGTGCATGGGCACCGACGCCTACACCCACGATATGCTCGAGAGCCTCAAGGTCTTCCTGATCATTCAGCGCCACAACGCCGCCATGCCCAACGTGGGCTGGTGCGAGGCCATGACGATGCTCTTTGAGAACAACGCCAAGATGGCGAGCAAGTACTTCGATCGCAAGCTCGGCGTGCTCGAGGCCGGCGCTGCCGCCGACGTCATCGTTATGGACTACAAGCCCTTTACGCCGCTGAGCGAGGAGAACATCGACGGCCACATGCTCTTTGGCATGATGGGTAAAAACTGCCGTACCACCATCATCAATGGCCGCGTCCTGTACAAGGATCGCGAGTTTGTCGGTATCGATGAGGACAAGATCAACGCGTGGACCATGGCTGAGTCCAAAAAGCTCTGGAGCACGCTCAACGATCGCGCCTACTAGTTACAAGTAGATTCACGCGCGCCGGATGTTTCGCCGCATCCGACGCGCGTATAGGCGACCTCCGCGGGGTCGCCGGCGCTGTGCTAGCGCTACACCGTATTTGCGCCCGCCGCGCGGTCTCGCCGGGCGTTACAGAGAGGAACTCACTATGAGCGACATCATGAGGCCGATCCCGTTTTCGCAGCTGATGAACTGGAT
This sequence comes from uncultured bacterium, assembly GCA_905215505.1. Taxonomy (GTDB): domain Bacteria; phylum Actinomycetota; class Coriobacteriia; order Coriobacteriales; family Coriobacteriaceae; genus Collinsella. The sequence continues at coordinate 34,983 of CAJMPU010000014.1, read as the reverse complement.
CATCGAGGAGCATAAGACCCAGGACGCCATCTTTGGCGTGCGCAAGATGGTCACGACCAACCAGGAGGGCGCGCTTCCCATTTTTGACGAGCGCATCGAGACCCCGTTTGGCCCGGCTGCCGGCCCCAACACGCAGCTTGCCCAGAACATCGTGGCATCCTACGTGGCCGGTTCTCGTTTCTTTGAGCTCAAGACCGTCCAGGTTATGGACGGCGAGGAGCTCTCCAAGTGTGTGAACAAGCCCTGCATCGTGGCTCAGGACGAGTGCTACAACTGCGAATGGTCGACCGAGCTCGAGGTTCCGCAGGCCTTTGCCGAGTACGTGAAGGCATGGTTTGCCTGCCACCTGATCGCTCGCGAGTACGGTCTGGGCAGCCCGGACGGCTTTGTCTTCAACATGTCCGTGGGTTATGACCTCGAGGGTATTAAGAGCCCCAAGGTCGACGCCTACATCGAGGGTATGAAGGACGCCAGCGGCTCTGACGTCTGGAATGAGTGCCGCGCATGGGCGCTCGCCAACCTGGACAAGTTTGAGCATGTCGACGCCGCGTTTGTCGAGTCCATCCCGGCGCGCGTCTCCAACTCTATCACCGAGTCTACCCTGCACGGTTGCCCGCCAGCGGAGATCGAGCGCATCGCGACCTATCTGATCACCGAGAAGGGCCTCAACACCTACATCAAGTGCAACCCCACGCTGCTGGGCTATGAGTTTGCCCGCCAGCGCCTGAACGAGCTGGGCTTTGACTACATCGTCTTCGATGACACGCACTTCCGCGAGGACCTGCAGTGGGCCGACGCCGTGCCCATGTTCGAGCGCCTGATTGCCCTGTGCGCCGAGCGCGGCCTGGAGTTTGGCGTCAAGCTGACCAACACGTTCCCCGTCGACGTGACGAGGAACGAGCTGCCCTCCACCGAGATGTACATGTCCGGTCGTTCGCTGTTCTCGCTGACCATCGAGGCCGCCCGCCGCATTACCGAGCAGTTCGATGGCAAGCTGCGCATCAGCTACTCCGGCGGTGCCACGGTCTACAACATCCGTGCCCTGTATGACGCCGGCATTTGGCCCGTTACCCTGGCGACTGACGTGCTCAAGCCCGGTGGCTACGAGCGCTTTAGCCAGATGGCCGGCGAGTTTGCCGACCTGGACGGCAAGCCGTTCGCGGGCGTCTCGCTCGAGGCCGTGACTGCGATCCAGACCGACTCGCTCACCAACCCGCTCTACAAGAAGCCGCTGCGCCCGCTGCCCGACCGCAAGGTCGCCGGCAAAAGCCCGCTTTCCGACTGCTTTACCACGCCGTGCCGCACGAGCTGCCCCATCCAGCAGGATATTCCCGCCTACCTGGCGGCTGTTGACGAGGGTCGCTACGAGGACGCGTTCAACATCATCATCGAGCGCAACGCCCTGCCGTTCATTACCGGCACCATCTGCCCGCATCCCTGCGGCCGTGCCTGCGAGCGTGCATTCTACGAGCCCGAGGGCGCCCAGATTCGCGCCAGCAAGCTCAAGGCCGCCCGCGAGGCCATGACCGCCGTGCTGCCCAAGCTGCGCGCCCAGGCCATCGCCAACGACGGCGAGCGCAACGTTGCCGTTATCGGCGGCGGCCCGGCCGGCCTGGCGACGGCGTTCTTCCTGACGCGCGCCGGCGTGCCCGTCACCATCTTCGAGGCCCGCGACTCGCTCGGCGGCGTGGTCCGTCACGTGATCCCCGAGTTCCGTATTGCCAGCGACGATATCTCCCACGACGCCGAGCTTTGCCTGGCCTTTGGTGCCAAGGTTCAGCTCAACGCCCGCGTGGAGTCCATTGACGAGCTCAAGGCCCAGGGCTTTACCGACGTGGTCGTGGCCACCGGTGCCTGGATGCCCGGCTCTGCGGGCCTGGGCGAGGGTGCCGAGCTCGACGTGCTGGAGTTCCTCGAGGCCGCCAAGAAGGGCGAGAAGCTTGAGCTGGGCGAGGACGTCGTGGTCATTGGTGCCGGCAACACCGCCATGGACGCCGCCCGCGTGGCCAAGCGCCTGGCAGGCGTGAAGAACGTGCGCCTGGTGTATCGCCGCACCAAGAAGCAGATGCCCGCCGACGAGGAAGAGCTCGATCTTGCTCTTGCTGACGGCGTTGAGTTCTGCGAGCTGCTGGCGCCCAAGGTACTCAACGGCGCCGTGCTGACCTGCGACGTTATGGAGCTTGGCGAGCCGGATGCAAGCGGTCGTCGCAGCCCCGTCGCCACGGGCGAGACCGTCGAGCTTTCCGCCACCACGGTGATTTGCGCCGTGGGCGAGGGCATCGATGCCAGCCTGTACGATGCCGCGGGCGTCGAGCACGACCGTCGCGGCCGCCTTGCCGCCACCTCCACCGGCGTCGAGGGCATTTGGGCTGCCGGTGACTGCCGCCGCGGTCCTGCCACCGTGGTCGAGGCTATCGCCGACGCCGCCGAGGTCGCCCGTGCCATTGCCGGCGTGGACTTTAACAAGTACGCCGACTGCAACGAGCAGGCCGGTCGCGAGGACACCTGCTACGAGCGCAAGGGGTCGCTATGCCGCGACAAGCGCAACTGCACCAAGACCCGCTGCCTGGGCTGCGGCTCGGTGTGCGAGGTCTGCTGCGACGTGTGCCCCAACCGCGCCAACGTGGCAATTAAGGTGCCGGGCCTGGCCAAGCATCAGGTGGTACATGTCGACGGCATGTGCAACGAGTGCGGCAACTGCGCCGTGTTCTGCCCCTACCAGGAGGGTCGTCCCTATAAGGACAAGCTCACCCTGTTCTGGAGCGAGCAGGACATGGAGAACTCCGAGAACGAGGGCTTCCTGGCTGTGGACGAGGACCACTTTAAAGTCCGCGTCGCCGGCACGGTCCGCACCGTCTCGGTCGATGCCGTCAACACCGGTCTTCCCGAGGCCGTCCGCCTGACCATCAGGGCCGTGCGCGACAACTATTCGTACCTTCTTAAGAAATAGGCGAGTCTCTTATGGCCAAATCCATTCAACATAACGTGGCCTACGTTGCCTGCGGAAGCGGTTGCGCCTCCGCAGGCGGCGACGCCCGCTGCAGCGAAGGCTGCATTGGCTGTGGCGCCTGCGTCACGGCCTGCCCCCACGGTGCCATTGCGCTGGTCGATGGCATCGCCCGCGTGGATCGCTCCAAGTGCACGGGCTGTGGCCTGTGCGGCATGGCGTGCCCGCAGCGTGTAATTGCCTTCGTTCCCGGCTATCAGAACATCCTGGTGCGCTGCAACAATACCGATAAGGGCGCCATTGCGCGCAAGATCTGCGACACGAGCTGCATCGGTTGCGGCATGTGCGCCAAAAAGTGCCCCGCCGGCGCTATCCGCATTGAGGACAACTGCGCCCATATCGACGGCGCGGACTGCCTGTCGTGCGGCATGTGCGCTGTCGTCTGCCCGCATGGCGCCATCCACGACCGCACCGGCATCGCCGCCGGCGTGTAGAAGGGAATCACCATGGCACAGGAATTCACTTTTACCGTTAACGGCGTCGAGCGCACGACGACTCAGAACAAGCCGCTGCTCCGCTACTTGCGCGACGACCTGCACATCCATTCCGCTAAGGACGGCTGCTCCGAGGGTGCCTGCGGTACCTGCACCATCCATGTAGACGGCGCGGCCGTCAAGGCGTGCGTGCTGACCACCGCCCTTGCCGCCGGCCGCAACATCGTGACCGTCGAGGGCCTGCCCGAGGACGTGCGCGAGGCCTTTGTGTACGCCTTTGGCGCCGTGGGTGCCGTGCAGTGCGGTTTTTGCATCCCCGGCATGGTCATGGCGGGTGCCGCGCTCATAGCCGAGGATCCCGAGCCCACCGAGGAGCAGATCAAGTACGCCATCCGCGGTAACGTCTGCCGCTGCACCGGCTACAAGAAGATCATCGAGGGCATTTCGCTGGCAGCTGCGGTGCTCCGCGGCGAAAAGCAGATCGACGAGGACCTGGAGCGCGGCGACGACTACGGCGTGGGCAAGCGCGCCTTCCGTATCGACGTGCGCAAGAAGGTGCTCGGCGAGGGCAAGTATCCCGATGACATCGACGAGCTCGATCAGCCGGGTCTGACCTACGCCAGCGCCGTGCGCTCCAAGTATCCGCGCGCCCGCGTGCTCTCCATCGATACCTCCAAGGCCGAGGCCCTGCCCGGCGTGGTGGGGATCCTGCGCGCCGAGGACGTGCCGGTCAACCAGGTCGGCCACCTTATCCAGGACTGGGACGTCATGATCGCCCAGGGCGATATCACCCGCTGCGTGGGTGACGCCATCGTGCTGGTGGTTGCCGAGGACGAGGCGACGCTCGAGAAGGCCAAGAAGCTCGTAAAGATCGATTACGAGCCGCTGAAGCCCGTGCGCAACATTGTCGAGGCCAGGGCTGCCGACGCCCCGCGTCTGCACGACAGCTTCTTTGCCTTTGGCAACACGGTGGAGCTCAAGGACAACGTGTGCCAGAGCCGCCATGTGACGCGCGGCGACGCCGCCAAGGCGCTGGCAGAGAGCGCGTTCACCGTGACGCAGCGCTTTACCACGCCCTTTACCGAGCATGCCTTCTTGGAGCCCGAGTGCGCCGTTGCCTTCCCGTACAAGAACGGCGTCAAGGTGCAGTCGACCGACCAGGGTGCCTACGACACACGCAAAGAGTGCGCCCACATGTTTGGCTGGGACAACGAGCCCGAGCGCGTGGTCGTCGAGACCATGCTCGTGGGTGGCGGCTTTGGCGGCAAGGAGGACGTGTCCATCCAGCACTTGGCCGCGCTCGCCGCCTATAAGTTCCAGCGTCCTGTGAAGTGCAAGCTCACACGTGCCGAGTCGCTCGCTTTCCATCCCAAGCGCCACGCCATGGACGGCACCTTTACGCTGGGCTGCGACGCCGAGGGCAACTTTACCGGCCTGGACTGCGAGATCAACTTTGACACCGGCGCCTACGCGTCGCTATGCGGCCCGGTGCTCGAGCGCGCCTGCACGCATGCCGTCGGCCCCTACAAGTACCAGAACACCGACATTCGCGGCTTTGGCTACTACACCAACAACCCGCCCGCCGGCGCGTACCGCGGCTTTGGCGTTTGCCAGTCCGAGTTTGCGCTCGAGAGCTTGATCGACTTGCTGGCAGAGAAGGTCGGCCTGGACCCGTGGGAGATTCGTTACAGAAACGCCATCGAGCCGGGCGAGGTTTTGCCCAACGGCCAGATTGCCGATTGCTCCACGGCGCTTAAGGAGACGCTGCTCGAGGTTAAGGATGCCTACTATGCGCATCCCGGACACGCCGGTATCGCCTGCGCCATGAAGAACGCCGGCGTGGGCGTGGGCCTGCCCGATGCCGGCCGCTGCAAGATTCGCGTCGAGGATGGCCGCGCCGTGGTCTATGCCGCCACGTCCGACATCGGCCAGGGCTGCAACACCGTCTTTTTGCAGGACGTTGCCGAGGCCTGCGGTCTGCCGCTGAGCTGCATCGCCAACGGCGAGTGCTCTACCGAGAACGCTCCCGACTCCGGCACCACGTCTGGCTCGCGTCAGACGGTCGTGACCGGCGAGGCTGTGCGCGGCGCCGCTTTCCTGCTGCGCGATGCCATGGTTGGCATCGAGGCCGGCAAGCCTGCGCCCGCCGCTCCCGTGAGCGCGCATGGCGACGGCGTCAAGATCGAGTACGACGACGGTCGCGCCTATCAGCTGCGCGCGCAGGAGCTCGTCGCTGGTCAGGGTATGCATCCTCAGGACCCCGCGACCGCCATCAAGGCGCTCGAGGGATGCGAGTTTGGCTACGTGTATCTGGAGCCGACCGACAAACTGGGCGCCGACGTCCCCAACCCCAAGAGCCACATCTGCTACGGCTTTGCCACGCATGTGGTCATTCTGGATGATGACGGCCGCGTGAGCGAGGTCTATGCCGCGCACGATTCCGGCAAGGTGGTCAACCCCATCTCCATCCAGGGTCAGATCGAAGGCGGCGTGCTCATGGGTATGGGCTATGCGCTTAGCGAGGATTGGCCGCTCAAGGACTGCGTGCCCCAGGCAAGGTACGGCACGCTCGGGCTGTTCCGTGCGCCCGAGATTCCGGATATCCACGCCATCTACGTGGAGAAGGACGAGCTACTGCCCGTGGCATACGGCGGCAAGGGCATCGGCGAGATCGCAACGATCCCCACAGCGCCCGCCGTACAGAATGCCTATCGCGCATTTGACGGCAAGCTGCGTCCGGATCTGCCCATGGTGGATACGCCGTACAGCCGCGCCCGTCACCGCGGGTAGGGTAGAGCGCGGATGGCATTTCTGACGGGCTGTTCGCGCTCACCATCAACTGCATATGCTGTGCCTTTGGCCCCGGCTCCATCGCGAGCCGGGGCCTTTTGTTTGGAGCGGAAACTGTGTCCCGGAATAGGCGCTCAGAATGGGATGCGCTTTCCCCTTGGAGCCCTCGGCGGAGATTGCATCCCAGAATCCGCGCCTGGAATGGGACACACGATTGTCCGTGCCCGCATCCCACCATATTCGGGATGCGGGTTTCTGCGCTTTTGTGCATCAGACAAGCAGCTGCTTTTGGCGGCTCTCCCGGGCTGCGCATCGCTTGTGATGTCGATGCGACCGACCAGAGAGTCGGCGCATTGGTCAATCGCATTACAAAAGACAGGTTTATTGAGATTGGTGAACTGACGGCCATGGCCCATACCATTGTGGTTGCCTAGATTGAAAGCTGAGATGGAAAGTGCTTTCGGACAGGAGGGCAATATCAAGCCCCACGTTCCCTGTGGGAAGTGGGGCTTTCAAGGGCTGCTAGTTAATAGTTATTAGAGGTAGCCGTTCAGCCAATCGGGCATATTGGGATCGTCAATGCTCCACGAATCTTCTTCATGCTCGCTTTCTTCCCAGTTGCTTTCGTCCCCATCGAAGAACTTGCGCCTATTACACTTGTATTTGACAACCGTGTCGCCCTCACGGCGGTATTCATTCCAGTAGTAGTTTTGCTTTCCGTATCCGTTCCATTCTTGAGTTCTGTATATGACCATGGTGTCTCCTTTTCGTTTGCGTACGCGGGGCGCACGGTGTATCAGATTTGACTACTGGGCTATGACTTGCGCAATGTGAGTTTTTTTGGCGTTAATGCTCGCAAGTTCGTCGGAAGTAAAAACAAACGGGACAACCGCTTCATCCCATTCGATATTTGAGAAGGTATAACCGGCGCGCGTTACTTTGACTGTTTCTTTCCCAAAGAGTTTGCCGACTTCTGTGAGCTTGTAACCCCAGGGCTCTTTTGTCATCATTCCGCTGGAGACGAGACGCTTGTTAACTGCCTGATTCGAAAGAAGCAAGTCATGTCCGAGTCCCGTTGCAGTCTTCTTGACTCCGGTAAGGTTGACCACTGGCAAGGAGGCCTTTTCTGCTGCCTTAGCAATCGTGGCAACACCTTTGTCTGCGCCGTTGCAAATAGTTTTGAATTTAGGCGTATGGCCCGTTTTCGCGGCAATCGTAATGCTAACGATTGAACTGATTGCCACAAATACACCGATGCCAATCTGGACTTTGTGCTGCTCGAGCCACACGAGGCCTTTGTTCTTTGCGGGCAGATCAGTGTTTTCCGACTCCAATTTCTGTACACCTCATTTCTTGATTGATTTTGCAAGTTGATATGCAAGAGAGCCCAATGCCGGAATCAATGCCGATGAAGCGGGGATTAGGGCGGCGGTGAGAGCGGTTGCTCCAACTATGGCGCTCTGCTTAGTAGCTGCCTCTTGTTGTGTCCCCTTCTCATCCCCTTCTTTAAGGGCATTTTGCATCTTCTCTAGTTTGGGTGCTACTGGTTGGTCAACGAATAGCTGAATTATTTTTGCCAGATCCTCGTTTCCGCTGACGGCGATTTCGTTGTTGAATACCGCCCTGATGGCGAGATAGTGCATCTTCGTCATCTGCGTTTTACCCGTCTCAAGGCTGCTGACGGTTTGCTTTGTTATGCCTAGTTCGTTCGCAAGCCGTTCGCCACTCCAGCCCGCCGCCTTGCGAATGGTTGACAGGTGAGCTTGGAGCCTGCTGACTAGTTCATCATCCGTTGAAGTCATTTCTGCCTCACATATAGTAAAGAATCCTTATTACTGTCAGATATTATATACCCAGTCAGAAATTTAGCAATTACTAAGTGAGTCTTAGTTTATTCGGCTGGCTCCTGAATCTCCTCAGTTTTAAACTGAATTGAAAACGATACCGACGCCGGCGTCTTGTTCTCATGTTTTAAAGGTATGGGCAGGTATTGTTCGACAGACGATGGCCTCGATGCCGATTTCATGCATCCCCTCAGGGGTCATCCGTCCAGGAACCTGTTTTCCATCGTTGCGTGGTCAGCGAGACGTGCAAGGAGCACATCGACCGTATGGGCGGCTGTTATTTCTGCACAGTTGAGAGGGCATCTTGGAAGACGTGTCCATGGCGATTTTGGGAGACGCTAACCGCTTGGATTATAGTGGACGGTCGGTCTTAGAGGCCTATGGGTGGGAGATGTTGTTTCACTTGCCAACGACCGGCCGGGGTCTGGCTTAACCGACGTGGAACGTGATTGCACCATCTGGTAGCAAGTCGAGTTGCAGATGAGTACACCCGATCGTGTGGAATAAGGCTTCAGGAGCGCTCCGCCTGTTTACACCCCCGCAATCCCGCGCGCGGCACTCAGCAGCTCATACTCCCTCTGGCTCCACTGGTGCAGCTTGGCAGCCTCGACGGCATCACGACACAAGTCCAAAAACACCTCGGCGCCCTCGCAGAAGCACTCACGGGCAAAGTCACCCGAGCCGCTTGCGACGCACGAGCCGTCGGCAAAGAGCTTCCAGCTGGACGACTCGCGCGAGTCGTCTCCGAGCAGCTTGATCTGTAGCACGTGCGGGTCGCCGGCAACGCAGAGCTCTTCCTCGAGCACCTGCACGGTAAAGCGCATCTGGTGGGAGAGGCTGCTCTTGACCATGGCCGAGGCATAGCCGTTCGGCTTGTCCAGAAGATGCATTCGTTTTGGCTTGGCTACCAGGTTGTGGAAGTTGCGCTCACTGCGCACGGAGAAATTGTCCATACGGACTCCTTTCATCGATGTTGGCAGGGCCACCGTGCCTCTTGGCCGGTTGGCGTCGGGATCGTGGAGCCAACTCTCTACCCCGACTCTGGATAAAACGCGCCCGCTCCTTGCTGGCACGATGGAGTCTATCAGCGCGCGCGGACACAAATCAAGCGCCGCCTGCGAAATGATGTGCAGACGGCGCTTGATTTCGCCGGCTGCTGTTAGGCTTAAATCCGAAAAAGTGTCGAAATATCCCGTGTAAAAGTACGGAAAAGTATCGTAATACACACTTCAAAATCTCGAAAAAGTGTCGAAATGAGCATCTAGCAACCACGGAAAAGTGTATCCTAATGCTAAAACAGCACGTAATAAGGGGTGCGCTTATGCTACAGAGAAAAGCGAAAGCACAGTTTGAATCTTGGCTTGCCTCGTCGCCTAACAAGGCTCTTTTGGTCAAGGGCGCCCGACAGGTAGGAAAGTCATATTTGGTCAACGTCTTTGCAAATGAATCGTTCGAAAATGTCGTGACGTTCGACCTTATCGCCGACGCGTCCGTGCGCGATTCGTTTTTGGCGGCGAAAAGTGCGGATGATCTGCTTATGCGTATGTCTATTGCTGCAACGCAGCCGATGGTTGCGAACAAGACCGTTGTGGTTATCGACGAGGTGCAGCGATGCCCCAACGTGGTGACGTTTATCAAATATCTGGTCCAGCGCGGCGACTTTCGATACATCCTTACCGGATCGCTCCTTGGCGTTGAGCTCGAGGGCATCGATTCCCTGCCGGTGGGGTATGTCGAGCAGGTCCAGATGTACCCGCTCGACTTTGAGGAGTTTTGCTGGGCAAATGGCGTTGGTGCCAGCGTGTTTGACATGCTCAGGGGCTGTCTAAAGAATGAGGGGGAGCTTCCCGGCTATCTGTATGACCGCTTGCTCGATCTGTTCCATCAGTATGTGGTGGTGGGAGGCATGCCCGACGCGGTCAATTCCTTCTTGGCGACGCGCAATGTCGACGAGGTTCGAAACATCCACCGCGATCTTCACGCCCTGTATCGCGATGACATCGCAAAGTACGCTCCGCCCGAGCTGCGCTTGGTTATTCGCGATATCTATGATCTGATTCCCAGCGAGGCCGGTTCCAAAAACAAGCGATTCAAACTGTCATCGATTAACGGTGTCAAACGTTTTTCGCAGGTGACAGATCATTTCCTCTGGCTATCGGAGGCGGGTGTCGCGCTTCCTGTGTATAACGTAACGGCGCCCGTGGCACCCCTTTTATTGGGGGAGCAACGAAATCTGTTTAAGCTGTTTTACTTGGACACCGGAATGCTTATGTCGTCGTATTCCAAAAGGGTCGCCCAAGGCGTTTTTGATGGGGAGGCAGAAGGCCCCTTTGGCATGAATATGGGGGCGGCATTCGAGGGCTTCGTTGCCCAAGAGCTCAAAGCCCACGGATTTAGATTGCGCTACTTTACGTCCAAAAAGGTCGGTGAGCTCGATTTTGTGGAAGAGACGTTCGATGGGGAAGTGCTCGCCATCGAGGTCAAATCGGGCAAGAGTTTTAAGTCCCACGCGGCGCTCGATAACGCACTGGCAACGAAGGGCTACGGAATCGATCGCGCCCTGGTACTTGCGGAATGTAATCTTCACCGCGATGGTGACGTGCTGTATCTGCCCATCTTTATGGCAGGGCTTTTGGAGCCGTAACGTGCCGCCGACTCTTCCGACCCTCCCTTAGCCCTCGCTACTCGTCGTCCCCGTCGTTGGGGTCGCCCTTGAGGGTGTTGATGTCCAGATACTCGTTATCGTCCTCTTTTTGCTGGGTCTCCGACTCCGCTTGGGTGGGGCCGGAGAACAGCCGGAATCCCTCAAACGCAATGACACCGAGCAGGGCAATGACAATGGCGATAAAGGCAACCTTGACTGCCTGCGGAAATTCCGAGAAACGCAGCGCCTTTTCCTCGGCGTAATAATCGGCGAAGCATTCTTCGCCTGTGCTTTTGGTATACACCGGCGCGGACGCGGCCTCCGGGTCATATTCCGGTGCAGGCGTGGCAGCGTACGGATCGTTGAGATAATCGCTCGATGCGGTGCCATAATCCTCGGTCTCGATGCGACCGTTGCCAGCATAGCCATCGGAATAATCGGAAAATGCCGTACCGCTCTCATAGTCCGCGGCACTCGTGTTGGCGGCAAAAAGCGGGTTAACTGGAACGTCGAGCGCCGGCATGCCGGTAGAGGTCTCATCCAGATCGGTTGCAGCCCAGGAATCGTAGGCAACCTGATGGGCAACGGGCTCATCGAGCCTTGTGACCGGAGGCTTGCGTGCCGCAGGAACAGGCAACTGCTGGGCGCTGTACATAACGGTGCTGTCGGCCGATTTGCCCTGCGTCGCTGCAGCGAGAAATGCCGCCGTTTCGGACGGGTCGCTTGCGGGGCGGGGAGCGGGCGTGGTCGCCGAAGTGAGTGCGGGCGTCGAAACAGGCGACTGCGCAGGAGTCGGCGCAGATGCGGGCTTAGGCGCAAGTGCGGGATTGAGGCTTGACGGACGAGCCCCGCCGCCCATGAGTTCGTCGGCGGTCCACGGGCGATCATTCATCACGTCGTCAAGGCTCAGCGAAAACAGGTCGTCTTCACCCTCATCGAACATGCGGTGCACATGTCCACCAATTGCCGGAATCAATCCGCGACCGGTGCATGATGCCTTGCTCAACGCCATTCTGTTCCATCCTTCCGAAATACTAATGACATCGATTATATGGAACTTTCCAAGCGGCTCGGTCTTGGATTCATGCTTTCCAGAACTCGCGCCCAAAAGGGGAGGGGCAATCCAGGCGAGTGCCTACTTGTCGCCTGCTGCCGCCTTGGCCTCATTGAGGTAGCTATAGAAGCTGTACTTGGAGATGCCAAAGAACTCGCAGGCGCGTTCGCTCGACTTGGAAATGAGGAAGGCGCCGCGACGGTCGAGGTAGCCAATGGCACGAATGCGCTCGTCTTTGGTCATGAGCGCCGCGGGCTTGCCCACAAACTGCTCGCACTCGTGCAGCAGGTCCTCGAGCAGGTCGCCGATGTTCTTGGTAATGGGCTCGGGCTCGGTGTAGCCCGTGCCGCCGGTGCCGGTAAAGGCGTCGAGCGAACGCTCAAAAGCCTTCATAAGCGTAATGTCAAAGTTGATGCCCAAAATGCCGACGGGCTTGCCCTCGTCGTTGCGGATAAAGATGGTCGAGGACTTGAGCAGCTTGCCATCGGCGGTTTTGGTGAGGTACGGCTCGCGGTCGTGCACGTCGGCGGTGCCCTCGTGCATGGATTCAAGCACAATATGGCTGGGGCCGTCACCCAGTTTGCGCCCGCTAACGTGGCCGTTTTCGATCACTACGATGGAGCGGTCCACGTCCTCGGTCTCCAGGTCGTGGACGACGACTTCGCAGTTGGGGCCAAATTGGAGCGCCAGGCCGTGTGCAAGGCGCTTGTAGAACTCAATCTGTGCGGGGGTCATGGGTGCCTTCCTAAAAATTAGTTTGGGCTCACTGTGCCATAAACCCCACTTGTTCGCAAATAACGAAAGCGTCGCTGTGTTATGTGACCGTTCGGCGGCGAAAAGGTACCGATTACGGCAACAAACAATTTGTTAGGTTTTCCAATCAAAAAGTGTGATAGAACAGTGCTAACAAACTTTTTGTTTGGCATCCACATAAAAGTTCAGCCGTGTGAATGGGATCGGGCTGAAACGCGTATGCGGGGGCCGGCAAGAGAGAACTTAAGGAGTTCACCGTATGGCCGATAAGATCCAGTGGGCGGGCAACACGATGCCCAAGAGCGATGACAAGCACTTGGGAATCATGAGCCTCGACCACGTGAAGAAGGCCCGCGCCTTCCACCAGTCGTTCCCCCAGTACACCGTCACTCCGCTTGCCCGCCTGGATGGCCAGGCCGCGCGCCTAGGCCTGTCCAACCTGTGCGTTAAGGACGAGAGCTATCGCTTTGGCCTCAACGCCTTTAAGGTCCTGGGCGGATCGTTTGCCATGGCCAACTACATTGCCGACGAGACCGGCAAGGACGTTGCCGAGTGCACCTTCGATTACCTGACCTCCGATCAGCTTGCCAAGGACTTTGGCCAGGCCACCTTCTTTACCGCCACCGACGGCAACCATGGCCGCGGCGTGGCATGGGCTGCCAACAAGCTGGGCCAGAAGGCCGTCGTGCACATGCCCAAGGGTTCCACCAAGCCCCGCTTCGATAACATTGCCGCCGAGGGCGCCACGGTGACCATCGAAGAGGTCAACTACGACGAGTGCGTGCGCATGGCCGCCGCCGAGGCCGACGCCTGCGAGCGCGGCGTCATCGTTCAGGACACCGCCTGGGAGGGCTACGAGAAGATCCCGTCCTGGATCATGGAGGGTTACGGCACCATGGCTTCCGAGGCTGCCGAGCAGCTGCGCGAGATGGCTATCAACCGCCCGACGCACGTCTTTGTCCAGGCTGGCGTAGGCTCGCTCGCCGGCGCCGTGGTGGGCTACTTCACCAACCTGTATCCCGATAACCCGCCCACCTTCGTCGTGGTTGAGTGCGCACCGGCCGCCTGCCTGTACAAGGGCGCTGCCGCCGGCGACGGAGATCCGCGCATCGTGGACGGTGACATGCCCTCCATCATGGCCGGCCTGTGCTGCGGCGAGCCCAACATCTTGGGCTGGGATATCCTGCGCAACCACACCACCGCCTTCGTGTCCTGCCCCGACTGGGTCACCGCTCGCGGCATGCGCACCCTGGGCGCTCCCGAGAAGGGCGACCCGCGCGTCATCTCCGGCGAGTCCGGCGCAGTGACCACCGGTCTGGTCGAGACCCTCATGCTCGACCCCGAGTACGCCGAGCTCAAGGAGCTCATCGGCCTGGACAAGACGAGCTCCGTGCTCTGCTTCTCCACCGAGGGCGACACCGATCCGGATCAGTACCGTCGCATCGTCTGGGAGGGCGAGTACCCGACTTGCTAGCAGGCTGACCTGTCCGGAGGCAGCCGGAGGACTTTACTCCCTGCTCGGACAGTCCTGCTCGCACGGAGAGCACATTAAGTGCTCTCCGGCTCGTGCGGAACTCGCGACGGAGCAAAGTCCTCCGTCCGCCTCCTATGGTTGCTTGCTTGCCGGGTGCTCGACCTCACGCTGCTTGGCACAAGTGATCTATCTGAAATATCTACCTGTAGGTAAACCCTTGTAGAAAGGTTGACTGTTATGACTAAGGAACTCGATTTCGAGGCAATTAAAAACGCTGCTGAGTCTCACCGCGCTGACATGACCCGCTTCCTGCGCGCCATGATCTCGCACCCCTCTGAGTCCTGCGAGGAGGGCGAGGTTGTCGCTTGCATCAAGGCCGAGATGGAGAGCCTTGGCTATGACGAGGTCAAGGTCGATGGCTTGGGTAACGTCATGGGCTTTATGGGCGAGGGCGACAAGATCATCGCCATCGACTCCCACATCGACACCGTCGGCATCGGCAACATCGAGAACTGGGATGCCGATCCCTATGAGGGCTACGAGACCGACGAGATCATCTACGGCCGCGGCGGCTCTGACCAGGAGGGCGGTATGGCTTCTGCTACCTACGCTGCCAAGATGATGAAGGACATGGGCCTCATCCCCGAGGGCTACAAGATCATGGTCGTCGGCACCGTCCAGGAAGAGGACTGCGACGGCATGTGCTGGCAGTACATCTACAACAAGGACGGCATTAAGCCCGAGTTCGTCATTTCCACCGAGCCTACCGACGGCGGCATCTATCGCGGTCACCGCGGCCGCATGGAGATCCGCGTCGACGTTCACGGCACCTCCTGCCACGGCTCCGCTCCCGACCGCGGCGACAACGCCATTTACAAAATGGCCGACATCATCGCCGACGTCCGCGCCCTCAACAACAACGGCTGCGACGAGTCGACCGACATCAAGGGCCTCGTCAAGATGCTCGACCCCAAGTACAACCCCGAGCACTTCGAGGACGCCCGCTTCCTGGGCCGCGGCACCTGCACCGTCAGCCAGATCTTCTACACCAGCCCCAGCCGCTGCGCTGTCGCTGACTCCTGCGCCATCTCCATCGACCGTCGCATGACCGCCGGCGAGACCTGGGAGTCCTGCCTGGACGAGATCCGCAACCTGCCGGCCGCCAAGAAGTACGGCGACGACGTGAAGGTCTCCATGTACATGTACGACCGTCCGTCCTGGACCGGCGAGGTTTACGAGACCGAGGCTTACTTCCCCACGTGGATCAACAAGGAGACCGCTCCGCACGTCAAGGCCCTCGTCGACGCCCACAAGGCCATGTTCGGTGACGAGCGCATCGGCTGCGAGCCCAGCATGGACAAGCGCACCGGTCGTCCGCTGTGCGACAAGTGGACCTTCTCCACGAACTGCGTTTCCATCCAGGGCCGCTATGGCATCCCCTGCGTTGGCTTTGGCCCGGGTGCCGAGTCTCAGGCTCACGCTCCCAACGAGGTCACCTACAAGGACGACCTGGTCACCGCTGCTGCCATGTACGTGGCTGCCCTGAACCTCTACGATCCGAGCCAGGCCGATGGCGACGCTACCGTGTTCCGCGCTGGTCTGACCAACAACAAGATCGACTAGTCCCATTCCTTGATCTTGTTGAGCCGGGGACAGCCTGTGTCCCCGGCACCCCCTGTTGACTTGGGGCCCGCGGTCGTTATCTCCCATGCTTCCTCAACGGTAGCGGGTCCTCGTCATAGCGCTCTGCATGTTCTAGCCACACGCGCATGCCGGAGCACATCTACTCATTGCGATCGTTTCATCTATGGAAAGGATATTTACATGGACGCCAAGTTTACCGAGCTCGTCGAGCAGCTGAACGGCCTCGATTTTAAGGGCATGTACGGCAGCGACTTCCTGCACACCTGGGATAAGACCACCGATGAGCTCAAGGCTCTCTACATCGTTGCCGACGCCCTGCGCGAGCTGCGTGAGAACAACGTTTCGTCCAAGATCTTCGACTCGGGCCTGGCCGTCTCCCTGTTCCGCGACAACTCCACCCGTACGCGCTTCTCCTTCTCTAAGGCCGCCAACCTGCTCGGCCTCGAGCTGCAGGACCTGGACGAGAAGAAGTCCCAGATCGCTCACGGCGAGACCGTCCGCGAGACCGCTACCATGATCTCCTTCATGGCCGACGTCATCGGCATCCGCGACGACATGTACATCGGCAAGGGCGACGCCTACATGGCCGAGGTCTCCGAGTCTGTCCAGCAGGCCTACGAGGACGGCGTTCTGGATCACCGTCCCACGCTCATCTCCTTGCAGTCCGACTCCGATCACCCCACGCAGTCCTCTGCCGACATGCTCTACCTCATCAACGAGTTTGGCGGCCTCGAGAACCTCAAGGGCAAGAAGGTTGCCGTCACCTGGGCCTACTCGCCCTCTTACGGCAAGCCGCTGTCCTGTCCGCAGTCGCTGATCAGCCTGCTGCCCCGTTTTGGCATGGACGTCACTTTGGCCCACCCCGAGGGCTACGACCTCATGCCCGAGGTCGTCGAGCGCGCCAAGGGCTACGCCGCCGAGTCCGGCACCACCTTTAAGCAGGTCAACACCATGGCCGAGGCCTTCGAGGGCGCCGACATCGTGATCCCCAAGAGCTGGGCTCCGTTTGCCGCCATGGAGAAGCGTACCAACCTGTACGCGGAGGGCGACGACGCCGGCATCGCAGCGCTCGAGAAGGAGCTGCTCGCTCAGAACGCCACCCATCAGGACTGGTGCTCCACGACCGAGCTCATGGAGAAGACCGCCAACGGCCAGGACACTATCTTTATGCACCCGCTGCCCGCCGACATCTCCGGTGTCTCCTGCGAGCGCGGCGAGGTCAACGCCGACGTCTTTGACATGCACCGCGTGGGCATGTACAAGGAGGCCAGCTACAAGCCGTACGCCATCGCAGCCATGATGTTCCTGCAGAAGGTTGCCGATCCCGCCGCTACCCTCAAGGCCCTCGACGAGCGCAACACCGCCCGTTGGTTCCAGGCCTAAAGCCGCGCTGAGGTAAGCCATGTAAAGGGGGCGCTCTGCCAACCGGCGGGGTGCCCCTTTTTGCATCGTGGGCGTGCGGGATAAGCGCTTTCGATGTAGATGCCCCGCGACGCGAGTTATGGGTACGATGGTTTCAGGGGAGGTATCGCCATGAAACTTGGTTGCGTCATTATGGCTTCGGGCGAGGGCAAGCGATTTGGCTCTAACAAGATGCTCGCCGATATCTATGGCGAGCCGCTGATTGCCCGGACCATTGATTCGGTTCCCCGGGGCTTTGACGTCGTGGTTTCGACGCGTTGGCCCGAGGCCGCTCAGATTTGTGATGACAAGCATTGCCCGTGCGTGCTGCACGATGGCGAGCTGCGCAGCGAAAGCGTCCGTGCGGGCCTTTCGTGGGGAGTCGAACGCAACTGGAAAGGTTGCCTCTTTTTGCCGGGTGACCAGCCGCTCGTGAGTTCGGATTCTTTTGAGGCTATGGTTCGTGCATTTGACGAGCGTGGCCGCAGGCATCCGGTGCGTCTTGCGTGCAACGGTGAGCCTTCGAGCCCGGTGCTCTTCCCAAGGCAACTGTTCCCTTCGCTCATGCTTCTCGAGGGCAAGGACGGTGGTGGGTCGATTCTCAAGGGCCGCACCGACGTTGCGTTGGTTGAGGCACGTGCCTACGAGCTGTGGGACGTCGATACCGCCAAGGGACAGCGACGCATAACGGAGCATATCGCCGCCTGCTCGTATTTTGATCGCGTGGCCAACTGCATCAATCAATAAGGAGCAATTATGATCATCATCAAAAACGGCGCGCTCGTGACGCCCCAGGGGCTTCGCCGCGCCGATCTTGCCATGGATGGCGATAAGATCGTGCGGATCGCCGCGGCGATTGAGCCGGCCGAGGGCGATACCGTCGAGGATGCCGCGGGCTGCTGGGTGTTCCCAGGCTTTATCGATGGGCACACGCACATGCAGTGCTGGACTGGCATGGACTGGACGGCCGATAGCTTTGAGACCGGCACACGTGCGGCTGCCTGCGGCGGCACGACGACCATTGTGGATTACGCCACGGCCGATCGCGGTGTGACCATGCCCGATGCCTTGGCCGAGTGGCATCGCCGCGCCGACGGAACCTGCACGGCCAACTACGCCTTTCATATGGCGCTCGCCGAGTGGAACGAGCGCAACCGCGCCGATCTCTCTGCCATGCGCGAGGCGGGCGTATCGTCGTTCAAGACCTACTTTGCCTACGATCATTTGCGCTTGGACGATGCCGAGACGCTCGAGGTGCTGGAGGAGCTCAAGCGCGTGGGCGGTATCCTGTGCGTGCATTGCGAGAACGGCACGCTGGTGAACGAGCTGCAGAAGCGCGTGTTTGAGCAGGGTATCCACGGGCCCGAGGGACATGCTCTCAGCCGTCCGGATGTGTGCGAGGCCGAGGCCGTGAGCCGTCTGCTGTATCTGGCGCATCTGGCCGGCGACGCACCGGTCAACGTGGTGCACCTTTCGACCAAGCTGGGGCTCGAGACCATCCGTGCCGCCAAGGCGCGCGGGCAGAAGAATATCTATGTCGAGACCTGCCCTCAGTATCTGATGCTCGACGATACGTGCTACTTGGAGCAGGGCGAGGACGGCTTTGCGGGCGCCAAGTATGTGATGAGCCCGCCGCTGCGCCATGCGGGTGATCGTGCGGCACTGCGCGAGGCGCTTGTGGCCGGCGAGATCGATACGATTGCGACCGACCACTGCAGCTTTAACCTGCACGGGCAAAAGGATCGCGGGCGCGACGACTTCCGCGCGATTCCCAACGGCGGACCCGGTGTGGAGCATCGCCCCGTCGCGATCGCCACGAGCTTTGAGGGACAGCTGGGCCCCGAGGATCTGTGCCGCTTGATGAGCGAGAACCCGGCGCGCGTTTTTGGCATGTATCCGCGCAAGGGCTGTCTTGCCGAGGGCGCCGATGCCGACGTGTGCGTGTGGGATCCGTGCGCGCGTTGGACGATCAGCGCCGCGACGCAGCATCAGGCCGTGGACTACACGCCGCTCGAGGGCTTTGGGGCACATGGCCGCGCCAAGGCCGTGTTTGTGAACGGCGTGCTGGCGGCACGCGACGGCGAGCCCACCGGAGCCCAACCCGGCCGCTACGTGCCCCGCTAACAGGAAGACCGCCGGGGTAGCTAATTTGGGAGATGATTTTTCGGGACGGGGTAGCAAAAAGAGCCCCGTCCCAAATTTGCTACCCCTGGAGGCTGGTGGCGATGAGGGGGCGGTTGAGGGCTGCCTCGAAGCGATCTGCCATTGTTGGGTCGGCAAGCGTGTCGGCTTGGTTGAGCATGACGCGTGCGGTGCTGAGTCCCAGCGCCTGCATCTCGGCATTGAGCACCTGGGCGACGCGCTCGGGCGTGGCGATGTCGGTAGGCTCGCAGCCGCAGCGCTCGCAGAAGAGCTCGGGGCGGTGGACAACCTCGGCGACGGGCCTGCCCAGCCCCGAGGCGCCGACGACCCAGACAACGTTTGCCGTGGCGGCGGGAATTACCGGCTCCCAGGCGGCATGCGCCTTGAGCGGGAGTCGCTTGCTGCCATCTGCCTCGGCCAACACATAGTCAAAGCGCTGCGCCAGCTGGTCGATCGGCTCAGCGGGGGCGGAGAGCTTGCCTGTCTCCGGGTCCAAAACACCCGCCTGGCAGATGCTTCCGCGGACAAGTTCCGCGCATGCCTCGCAGGTGCAGCCGGGAACATGCGGGGTCCCCGGCTTCCAAGGCGCGGCGTCCAGGCGACGGCTCGACCCGTCCCATGGCACGCCGGCGACGGGAAACATGTGCGTGGTGGTGCAGAGGAGCACGCGCCCGCCGCCGCGCATGAGCTCGAGACCCAGCATCTTCAGCAACGTCGACTTGCCGCCGCTGCCGATAATCGCGGTAATGCCCGGCTCGATCTTGAGCGCGGAGGCAAGGTTTCCGCTCGTCGTTTCCATCTGTTCACCGCCGTATAATACTGTGATAATAAATAATCATCAGAGTAGCGGCCGAACCGCTTTTGCTCTGCTCAAACCGTAGCACAGGGAGGTGCCCCGGGAATGCTCGTTTATGTTCGCGGCGCCGGCGATATCGCCACGGGCGTCGCCGCTCGCTTGGTGCGCGCCGGCGTTTCGGTCGTTATGGCCGATATCGCGGTTCCCACGTGCATCCGCCGCACAATCTGTTTTTGCGAGGCCATTCGCCTGGGCGAGGTCGAGGTCGAAGGCATTCGCGCTCGCTTGGCACGGACGCCGGCTGAGGCGCTTGAGATTACCGAGGCTGGAGACGTCGCCGTTGTGGTGGACCCTCAGGCCAAGATGCTCGATGAGCTTAAACCCGCGGCTGTGGTCGACGCGATTTTGGCTAAGCGCAACTTGGGCACCACGCGCGACATGGCGCCTGCCGTCATCGCTGTGGGGCCGGGCTTTACCGCGCCGGTTGACTGCGACGCCGTGGTCGAGACCATGCGCGGACATTTTCTCGGCCGTGTCATTACCCAAGGTTCGCCCCAGCCCAACACGGGCGTGCCGGGCATTATCGCCGGCTATGGCAAGGAACGTGTTATCCACAGCCCCGCCGCCGGCGTGTTTAGGTCCGACCGCACCATCGGCGACATCGTGAGTGCCGGCGATGTGATCGGGTATGCGGGTGATACTCCCATGGTCACGCAGATTGACGGCTGCTTGCGCGGGCTTTTGGCGAACGGCGTGCAGGTGACTGAGGGCTTTAAATGCGCCGATGTCGATCCGCGCGGCGATGCCAGCTATATCAACTACATTTCGGACAAGGCGACGTCGGTCGGCGGCGGTGTGCTCGAGGCGCTCGCTATGCTCACCGGTGTCTTTAGAGGATAGAAGGCGGCAATGGAAAAGCTCGATGTTGTGAATGCGGCGCTTGCCGCCTTGCGTGCTGGTGAGACGTGCGAACTGGTGGTAGTGGCCGGCACGGCAGGGTCGTCACCGCGCGGCGTGGGCGCCTGGATGGCCGTCTTTGCCGATGGCAGCCAGGCGGGCACTATCGGCGGTGGCAAGATTGAACTCTTTGCGCTGGATGAGGCGCGCGAGCTCCTGAGCGCGGGACAGTCGCGTCTGGTCCGCTACACTATGGGCGGCGAGAACTCCGATACCGGCATGATCTGCGGCGGAGCCATCTGCTTGTGCTACCTGCATCTGGATGCGACCCAGGTACCGTTGTTCCAGGAAATTGCCGACGTCTTGGCCTATCGGCGCATCGGCGACTTCGTCATCGACTTTGAGCCGTTTATCGCGAGCGCGCTCGAGGGCGATGTGGCCAAGTACCATGGCGAGGAGTCGCGCCGCACCATAATGGGCTGCCCCGAGCTTTCGCTGGTGGAGGAGGGGAGTAAGGTCACCTACACCAACGCGGCCTCCGAGATTCCCGCGGCGCACATCGAGACGCTCTGCCCCGAGGGCCTGACCTATATCTTTGGCTGCGGCCACGTGGGTGCTGCGACGGCGCGGGTGCTCACGGCGGCGGGCTTTGCCGTTGTGGCTTGCGACGACCGCCCCGGCACACTGACCCCCGAATGGGTGCCCGGTGTCTACGACCGTCGTCTGGTCGACTACAAGAGCCTGAGCAAGCAGTGCCCCATCGGCCCGCGTGACCTAGTGGTCGTCGCCACGGCGGGTCACAAGTCCGATATCGACGTGGTGATTCAGGCCATGCGCGCCAAGCCAGCCTATCTGGGCTGCTTGGGTTCGCGCCGTAAGACGGCCTTTGTGCGCGCCCGCCTGGAGCAGGAGGGCTTTACGCAGGACCAGATCGACGGGCTGCACCTGCCGATCGGCGTTGCCATCGAGGCCGAGGATCCCGAGGAGATCGCCATCTCCATCGCTGCCGAGATGATCCACCTGCGCCGCACCAAGCTCGTCCCCCGCAAGCGCTAGTCGCATCCCCATCAATAAGTTGCGGTGGAATACGGACTGTTTAAGCCTGTTAGGCCGCCAAACAGTCCCTATTTCACCGCAACTGCTTGTTGGGACCCATTTGTGCGGGGGAGTTGTGGAGTTGTGCAGGCAGACGAGGTTTTTCTGGAAATACGCTCTCGATGCGCGTATAGTACCGATTGTTTTGTCGGCTCCTGCTGTGTCGAGTCCAAACCGCGAAATGCCATGAGCGGCGCGGATGCAGCCAGGAGGCACGAGGACAACCCATCGTGGCCACGCCCCGTGCTTAAAACCCCAAGAAGGAGTGAACAATGGCAGAAGAGAAGTATGTGCCGCGTCTGAAGACCAAGTACAACAACGAGGTCAAGCAGCAGCTTCAGGACAAGTTCCAGTACGAGAACGTCATGATGATCCCCAAGTTTGAGAAGATCGTCGTGAACATGGGTGTCGGCGAGGCCGCTACCGATTCCAAGGCCATCGACGGTGCCGTGCGCGACCTGCGCGCCATCACCGGCCAGCAGCCGATGATCACCCGTGCCCGCAAGTCCATCGCTACCTTCCGCCTGCGCGCTGGTATGCCGATCGGCTGCAAGGTTACCCTGCGTGGCGACCGTATGTGGGAGTTCTTCGATCGTCTGACCTCCGTCGCGATCCCCCGTATCCGCGACTTCCGCGGCATCTCCGCCAAGAGCTTCGACGGCCGTGGTAACTTCTCCATGGGCGTCACCGAGCAGCTCATCTTCCCCGAGATCGACTTCGACTCCGTCGATCACCAGCGTGGTATGGACATCACTTTCGTGACCACCGCCAACACCGATGAGGAGGCCAAGGCCCTTCTGGACGCCTTCGGTTTCCCGTTCAAGAAATAGGTTCACCTGCCCTATGAGCGCCGTTCCCAGAAGGGGGCGGCGCTTGGGGCGAACAATACTCTATGTGAGGAGGATATAAGTGGCTAAGACATCGATGATCGTCAAGTGCAATCGCAAGCAGAAGTTCTCTACTCGTGAGTACACGCGCTGCCAGCGCTGCGGCCGTCCGCACTCTGTGTACCGCAAGTTCGGCCTGTGCCGTGTCTGCTTCCGCGAGCTTGCACTCAAGGGCGAGCTTCCCGGCGTTAAGAAGGCCAGCTGGTAAGTCACTACCAGCGTTTCAAGCATCAGTTTGGAACAGGGAAAACGCGCTAAAAAGGCTTTGCCGTTAAGGGCGGCGAAGAACCAAGAGCACGTGTTCATCAAGAACGAAGGAGAATCTGTATGAACCTTACAGACCCGATCGCAGATATGCTTACGCGCATCCGTAACGCTAACTCTGTGAACAAGGCCACGGTCTCCATGCCGAGCAGCAAGAAGCTCGTCGAGATCGCTCGTGTTCTGCACGAGGAGGGCTACATCGAGGGCTACGATGTCGAGGACACCGTTCCCCAGAAGACTCTGCACATCACGCTTAAGTATGGTCCCAAGAAGGCTAAGGTCATCAACGGCATCCGCCGCATTTCCAAGCCGGGCCTGCGTAAGTACACCGGCGTTGCCGACATGCCCCGCGTCCGCGGTGGCCTTGGTACCGCCATTATTTCCACCAGCCATGGCGTCATGACCGACCGCGATGCTCGCAAGCACAACGTCGGCGGCGAGATCATCGCTTACGTCTGGTAATTCGCTCGGTAGGTAGAAGGAAAGGAGATCACCGTGTCTCGTATCGGTAATAAGCCTGTCCAGATTCCCGCCGGAGTCGAAGTGGCAGTCAACGGCAACAACGTTGTCGTCAAGGGCCCCAAGGGCCAGCTCGAGCTCGATGTCTTTGAGAAGCTCGCTATCAACGTCGAGGACAACGTCCTCACCGTTTCCCGTCCCGACGACGAGCGTGAGACCCGTGCCCGCCACGGCCTCACCCGCGCCCTCATCCACAACATGGTTGTTGGCGTTTCCGAGGGCTTCGAGAAGAAGCTCGAGCTCGCCGGCGTCGGTTACCGCGTGCAGCAGAAGGGCAAGAACCTCGAGTTCTCCCTGGGCTTCTCGCACCCCGTGATCGTCGAGGCTCCCGAGGGCATCACCTTCGAGGTTCCCGACAACACCCACGTGAACGTCAAGGGTATCAACAAGCAGCAGGTCGGTCAGATTGCCGCTGAGATCCGCGGCCATCGTCCTCCCGAGCCTTACAAGGGCAAGGGTATCCACTACGTTGGCGAGCACATCCGCCGCAAGCTGGGTAAGGCCGCCAAGTAGTCGTAACCGACTCACTCGCATAAGACCAGCACCCCGTCAGGTGCTGGCAAGATCAACCTTTTTAGGAGTTTACGTATGAACAAGCATAAGGCGAAGCTGGAAGGCCTCAAGCGTCGTCAGCGTCGTGTTCGCGGCAAGGTCTCGGGTACCTCCGAGCGTCCGCGTCTTCGCGTGACCCGTACTAACGCCAACATCTATGCCCAGATCATCGACGACAGCAAGGGCTCCAGCCTGACGCTCGTCTCTGCCTCGACCCTCGAGGCCGAGTTCAAGGGCACCCACACCTCGAACAAGGAGGCTGCGGAGAAGGTCGGTCAGCTCGTTGGCAAGCGCGCCATCGAGGCCGGCATCACCAAGGTCGCCTTCGATCGTGGTGGCCGTATCTACCATGGCCGCGTCAAGGCCCTCGCCGACGGTGCTCGTGCCGCCGGTCTCGAGTTCTAGGAGGTATGTAGCACATGGCTCGTAATCAGAAGCAGCAGCGCGAGGCCTCCGAGTTCGAGGAGCGCGTCGTTTACATCAACCGCGTGTCGAAGACCGTCAAGGGTGGTCGTCGCATGAGCCTCGTCGCTCTCGTCGTCGTTGGCGACGGCAAGGGCAACGTCGGCGTTGGCATGGGCAAGTCCGCTGAGGTGCCCCTGGCCATCTCCAAGGCGTCTCTCGATGCCAAGAAGAACATGTTCCACGTGCCGGTGACCGAGCAGGGCACCATCCCGCACGAGGTTCTCGGCCACTTTGGTGCCGGCCGCATCATCATCAAGCCCGCTGTCGAGGGTACCGGCGTTATCGCCGGCGGCGCTGTGCGTCCCCTCTTCGAGCTTGCTGGCATCAAGAACGTCCTGTCCAAGTCCCTCGGTACCGACAACGGCCTCAACATCATCAAGGCTGCCGTCGAGGGCCTCAAGGAGCTCTCCAGCCCTGAGGACGTCGCGGCTCGCCGTGGCCTGACGGTCTCCGAGATGTTCGTCGGTAAGGAGAACTAAGCATGGCTGACACCATCAAGATCAAGCAGGTCCGCAGCACCAACGGTTGCAAGCAGGACCAGGTCCGTACTGTCCGTGCCCTCGGTCTCCACAGGATCCGCGAGGTTCGCGAGATTGCTGACAACGAGTCCGTCCGCGGCATGATCTTCAAGGTCAAGCACCTTGTCGAGATTGTAGAGGAGTAGCAAATGCAGCTTCACGATCTTACTCCCGCGCCCGGTTCCACCAAGAACCGCAAGCGCGTCGGCCGTGGCAATTCTTCGGGTCACGGCACCACTTCTGGCCGCGGCCAGAAGGGCCAGGGTTCCCGCTCTGGCGGCACCAAGGGTGCCGGCTTCGAGGGTGGCCAGACTCCGCTGGCTATGCGCCTGCCCAAGCTTCCGGGCTTCCGCAACCCCCGTCGTATCGAGTACACCGCTGTTAACGTTGAGCGTCTCGAGCGTAAGTTCGAGGATGGCGCTGTGATCGACGGTGCCGCTCTTAAGGCCGCTCGCATCACCAAGAGCGAGTTCGAGCCCGTCAAGGTGCTCGGCAATGGTGAGCTCACCAAGAAGTTCACGGTCAAGGTCGACAAGGTAAGCGCTTCTGCGCAGGCCAAGATCGAGGCCGCCGGCGGAAAGGTCGAGCTGCCGTGCTAAATGGTCTTAAGAATGCTTTCCGCATCAAAGAATTGCGCGAAAAGATTCTTTTTACCATAGCTATGCTCGTCGTGTACCGCATTGGTGCGCACGTTCCTGTGCCCGGCATTCCCTTCCAGGGGATGCTGGGCCTTTTCTCGACCGATAACAATTCGGTCGCCGCAGGTGCTATGGCCCTCCTGAATCTTTTCTCTGGCGGCGCGTTGAGCTATGTGTCGGTGTTTTCGCTGGGCATCATGCCTTACATCACCAGCTCAATCATCCTCCAGATGCTCCAGGCCGTTGTGCCTTCCCTGCATGAGCTTGCCCGCGAGGGCGAGGTCGGTCAGACCAAGATTACGCAGTATTCGCGTTACCTCACCTTGGCTCTGGCAATCCTCAACTCCGTGGGTTACCTCTTCCTCTTTAAGAGCTTCGGCATCAGCTTTAATGGCGCTGGCGCTCCCGAGATCATCTTCGACCTCATGATCGTCGGCACGCTCACTGCGGGCGCCATGCTGATCATGTGGATTGGTGAGCTCATCACCCAGCGCGGTATCGGCAATGGCATGTCCCTGATCATCTTTGCGAACATCATGGCCGGCCTGCCGCAGGCGATCTTCTCCAGCACCGAGGGTAATGCCGGTGGCATCATCACCATGGTGATCATCTGCGCCATCATCCTGCTGGTTATCCCGCTGATTGTTTTTCTTGAGCGCGGCCAGCGCCGCATCCCGGTCTCCTACGCTAAGCGCGTCGTGGGCCGTCGCATGATGGGTGGCCAGACCACCTACCTGCCCATCAAGGTCAATACCGCGGGTGTCGTGCCGATCATCTTCGCTTCGGCGCTGCTGTACTTCCCGGCTCAGATTGCCGTGTTCTTCCCCGGCATCGGCTGGATTCAGGCAGTTGCCTCTGCGCTTTCGACCGGTTGGCTCAACTGGGTGCTTAATGTTGTCCTCATCGTGTTCTTCGCGTACTTCTACACCTCCATGGTGTTCAACCCCGATGACACGGCCGACAACCTTAAGAAGCAGGGCGGCTTTATTCCGGGCGTCCGTCCGGGTAGGGCTACCGCGGCCTACATCAAGAACGCGCTCAACAAGATCACGCTTCCCAGCGCTGTCTTTTTGGCGCTCATCGCCATCGTGCCTTCGATCATCTTCTCCTTCACGGGTAACCATCTGATCCAGGCATTTGGCGGCACGTCCATCCTCATCATGGTCGGCGTCGTGCTCGACACGGTCGATAAGCTCGAAGGCCAGATCAAGATGTATGATTACGATGGATTCTTTAAATAGGCTAGAGGAGGATTGCTCATGAACCTCGTATTGCTCGGAGCTCCGGGTGCCGGTAAGGGCACCGTCGCACAGGAGCTCGTCGCCGAGTTTGGCGTCGCTCACATTTCCACGGGCGACCTGCTGCGTGCTGCCGTCAAGGGTGGCACCGAGCTTGGTATTCAGGCTAAGAAGTACATGGACGCTGGCGAGCTCGTTCCCGACCAGCTCGTGATCGACCTTGTCAAGGAGCGCCTTGCTGCCGATGACGCCCAGCAGGGCTTCATCCTCGACGGCTTCCCGCGCAACACCGCCCAGGCTGTGACGCTCGATTCCGAGCTCTCCGCCATGGGTCGCGAGATCGACTGCGCCCTTCTGGTCGACGTGGCCCCCGAGGTCATCATCGATCGTCTGTCTTCGCGTCGCACCTGCCGCGCCTGCGGTTACACCGGCACCGCTGCCGATGCTACCTGCCCCAAGTGCGCCGGCGAGATGTATCAGCGCGACGACGACAAGCCCGAGACCATCAAGAACCGTCTCGACGTCTACGAGAAGTCCACGAGCCCGCTCGTCGACTACTATCGTGGCCAGGGTCTGCTCAAGTCGGTCAACGGTGACCAGGCTCGCGAGACCGTGTACGGGGATGTCAAAGAGGCTCTTGGTCTATGATCAAGATTAAGTCTGCAACGCAAATCGAGCAGATGAAGAAGGCAGGAGCGCTATCTAAGATGGCGCTCCGCCACGTTGGAGCCATGGTGCGCCCTGGTGTTTCGACCTTTGAGCTCGATCAGCTCGCGGAGCAGATTATCCGTATGCATGGCGGCACCCCGGCCTTTAAGGGTTACGGCGGGTTCCCCGGTACCATTTGCGCATCGATTAACGATGCCGTGGTCCACGGTATTCCCAACCCCGACATGATCCTGCGCGATGGCGATATCATCTCCATCGATACGGGAGCCGTTGTCGACGGTTGGGTTGGCGATAACGCTTGGACGTTTTTTGTCGGCACACCCACGCCCGAGGCCAAGGCCCTGTGCGAGGTCACGCGCGATTGCCTTAAGGCTGCCATCGAGCAGGCTGTTCCCGGTAACCATATCGGGGATGTTGGTTACGCCGTTCAGTCCCTCGCCGAGTCTCACGGTTACGGCGTGCTTCGTGACTATGTGGGCCATGGCATTGGCCGCGTGATGCACGAGGACCCCAACGTTCCTAACTATGGAAAGAAGGGGAGGGGCGTTCGCCTCCAGGCCGGCATGGTCATTGCCATCGAGCCGATGGTTACGATGGGTTCCAACCATGTGAGCACGGGCTCCGACGGTTGGATTGTTACGACCAACGACCACCTGCCCGCCGCGCACTACGAGAACACCGTCGCCATTACCAATGACGGTCCGGTGATTCTCACCACGGATGCCCAGGGTGCTTGGTGTTCCTTGCAGGGCGGTGAAATGTAGGGCTTGCGTCAAATGCACGCCTTAACATTTCAAATGTAACAAGTTCCGCTTAGTTGTGGAGCCATTACGAAGATACTACGATACGTGCATGCGTATTGTAGAATACTCAATCGCTGTCGTTTTCTAGAGAAAGATGATTGCTTGTGAAGAAGGAAGACGCAATTGAGCTCGAGGGTACGGTAAAGGAACCGCTGCCCAACGCCATGTTTAAGGTCGAGCTCGAGAACGGTCATTCGGTTCTGTGCAACATTTCTGGCAAGATCCGAATGAATTACATCCGTATTCTCCCCGGTGACAGGGTTGTCGTGGAGCTTTCCCCGTACGACCTGACCCGCGGCCGCATCACCTATCGCTACAAATAGCGGCACGCATACACGCACTCCATTTCCGGCTGCAGGCTTAGCTCAACCTACGGTCGGATTGTGTGTGAAGACCAGCCATAGTTTTAAACGCCTGCGGCTGGGCGAGTAGATAGTAGGGAAGTAGTTTGAGCGCTACCGAAAGGAAGAACGATGAAGGTACGTCCTTCGGTCAAGAAGATGTGCGATAAGTGCAAAATCATTAGGCGCCATGGCAAGGTCCTCGTCATTTGCGAGAACCCCCGTCATAAGCAGCGTCAGGGTTAAGAGAGGAGACTACGTTGGCCCGTATTAATGGTGTCGACCTCCCGCGTGAGAAGCGCGTTGAGATCGGTCTGACCTACATTTACGGCATCGGCCGCACCACTGCGACGAAGATCTGCGTCGAGTGCAACGTTAACGTGGATACGCGCGTTAAGGACCTCACCGAGGATGAGGTTAACGCCATCCGCGATTATATCGATAAGAACCAGATCATGGTTGAGGGTGACCTCCGCCGTGAGCGCAACCAGAACGTCAAGCGCCTTATGGACATCGGCTGCAACCGCGGCCTTCGTCACCGCAAGGGCCTCCCGGTCCGCGGCCAGCGCACCCACACTAACGCTCGTACCCGCAAGGGCCCGAAGCGTCAGATCGGTGCTAAGAAGAAGAAATAAGGAGCGCTAGATAGATGGCTACTGCTAAGAAGAACGTTCGCGCTGCCCGTCTGAAGCGCGCGGACCGTAAGAACATTTCCGTGGGCCAGGCTCACATTCGTTCTACGTTCAACAACACGATCGTTTCGATCACCGATCCCCAGGGCAACGTCATTTCCTGGAAGTCGGCTGGCCAGGTGGGCTTCAAGGGCTCCCGTAAGTCCACGCCGTTCGCTGCCCAGATGGCTGCCGAGGCTGCTGCCAAGCAGGCCATGGAGCACGGTATGAAGAAGGTTTCCGTCTTCGTCAAGGGCCCCGGCTCCGGTCGTGAGACCGCCATCCGCTCCCTCCAGGCTGCTGGCCTCGAGGTCTCGAGCATCCAGGACAAGACCCCCATCCCGCACAACGGCTGCCGCCCCAAGAAGCGTCGCCGCGTGTAACTGAAAGGATCGTATCAATATGGCAATCGACAGGACTCCTGTTCTTAAGCGCTGCCGTCAGCTCGGGATCGATCCCGCTGAGCTCGGTTACAGCAGCAAGAAGGAATCTATCCGTCAGCCCAAGCGCCGTCGCAAGGAATCTGAGTACGGCATGCAGCTGCGCGAGAAGCAGAAGGTCAAGTTCATCTATGGCGTTCTGGAGAAGCAGTTCCACGGCTACTTCAACAAGGCCCGCAAGATGAACGGCGTCACCGGTGAGAACCTCATGATCATCCTTGAGTCTCGCCTCGACAACGTCGTCTTCCGTCTTGGCTTCGCCCGCACCCGCAAAGAGGCTCGTCAGTCCGTCCGTCACGGTCACTTCACCGTGAACGGCAAGCGCGTGGACATCCCGTCCTACCGCGTCAAGGCCGGCGACGTCGTCGCTGTCGGCGAGAAGTTCCGTGACCTCCTCCCCATCAAGGAGGCTCTGATTTCCTCCGAGCGCTTTGAGGTCCCTGGCTGGCTCGAGGTCGATATCGAGAAGCTGTCTGGTAACGTGCTCGCTCTGCCGACGCGTGAGCAGATCAGCGGTGATATCAACGAGCAGCTCATCGTCGAGCTCTACTCTAAGTAGTCCATCCGGGCTGCTGAGGCTGGAGGTAATACATGTCAGAATTCATTAGGCCTCAGGTTCAGGTCGAAGAGATTAACGAGACGTCTGCTCGTGTCTCCGTTGAGCCGCTCGAGCGTGGCTACGGCGATACGCTGGGTAACTCCCTTCGTCGCGTTCTTCTGTCCTCGCTCGAGGGTGCCGCCGTCGAGGCTATTCAGATCGATGGCGCGCAGCACGAGTTCATGACCATCCCTAACATGGTCGAGGATGTCACCGACATCGTCCTGAATGTCAAGGGTCTTGTCTTCAGGGCTCTCGGCACGACCGACGAGGCGACCGCCACCATTTCGGTTGACGGCCCCTGCGAGGTCACCGGTGCGGACTTCTTTATTCCGTCCGAGTTTGAGCTGGTCAACCCCGAGCAGCACATCGCTACGCTCACCGAGGGCGGCCATCTCACCATGAGCATGCGCATCGGCTATGGCCGCGGCTATGTCTCTGGCGAGGCTAACAAGCGCGACAACGATCCCATCGGTGTGATCCACGTCGACTCGCTGTACTCGCCGGTGTCCCGTTGCGCCAAGCTCGTTGAGGCTTGCCGTGTCGGTCAGCACACCGACTACGACCGCCTTGTCCTCGAGATCGAGACCAACGGCTCCATCGCTCCGCGCGACGCCGTGGTCCAGGCTGCCAATATCATCAACCAGCATATGGCTGCCTTTATGAACCTTGCCGAGACCCCCGAGGTCGAGGAGGAGGCTTCGATCTTCGCTCCCGAGGTCACCAACGACAACGCCGAGCTGGACAAGCAGATCGAGGATCTGGACCTTTCCGTCCGTTCCTACAACTGCCTTAAGCGCGCCAGCATTCACTCGGTCCGACAGCTCGTTGAGTTCTCGGAGAACGATCTGCTCAACATCCGTAACTTCGGTGTTAAGTCGATCGAGGAAGTGAAGGACAAGCTAGAGTCCATGGGCCTGAGCCTGAAGGCTTAATGCTTCGCATATTTGAGGAGAAACTAGACCATGCGTCACAACGTTAAGAAGGGCCTGAAGCTCGGCACCGATGCGAGCCACACCAAGGCCATGAAGAAGAGCCTTGCTAAGGCCCTCTTCGAGAACGACCGCATCAAGACCACCGAGACCCGCGCTAAGGCGCTGCGTTCGGTCGTCGATCCGATCATCACCTGGGCCAAGAAGGGCGACCTGCACTCTCGTCGTCTGGCCATCGCCAAGCTCGGCGATAAGCAGCTCGTTGCCGAGATCTTCGACAAGGCTGCTCAGGGCATGTGGCAGGACCGCAACGGCGGTTACACCCGCATCATGAAGCTCGGTAACCGCAAGGGCGACAACGCTCCCATCGTTATCATGGAGCTCGTCACCGAGCCTTGCACGCCTAAGGCCAAGAAGGCTGCTCCGGCCCCCAAGAAGGCCGCTGCTCCCAAGAAGGTCGAGGCCGTCGAGGAGGCTCCTGCTGAGGAGACCGCTGAGTAGACAATCCGTCTGCATAGGCTATATTCGAGGGGTACGTTCGCGTACCCCTCTTTTTTTGTCGCAATACCGTTGATTGTTTGTTGGGAGCGCTCATGACCGCGCCGTCTGATTTCAATTCGATTCCTGAGCTCGATGCCACCCTCGTGTTCCGTGTTGCCTACGATGGCTCATCGTATAGCGGATTTGCCGAGCAGCCGGGCCAGACGACCGTTGCGGGCGAGTTGCGCCGCGCTATCGAGACGCTGCTGCGCCGCCCGATCGATCTGACGTGTGCGGGGCGTACCGATGCCGGCGTGCATGCGGTGGCTCAGTACATTAGCGTGCCCGTAACGGACGCTGAACTTGCTCTGACGCGCCGTAGATGGCTGAGGGCTATGGATGCCCTGTTGTCCAAAGATATCGCCATAAACGAGGTCTACAGGGCCCGTAAAGGCTTTTCTGCTCGCTTTGACGCGCGGTCCCGTACGTATACGTACCGTATTGCCGATCGCGATGCGCGCCCCGTGCTCTCGCGCGGCGCTGTGTGGTGGCATCGCTATCCCCTCGACGTCGATGCGATGGCGGCCGCCTGCCCTGCGCTTTTGGGCGAGCAGGACTTTAAGAGCTTTTGCAAGGTGGCATCTGCCGTGGGCAAGCCCACGCATCGCTGCGTGATGCGTGCCGAGTTTGGCCACGAGGTCGCTTTTGGCGAGGATATCCTGACCTTCACCATCGAGGGCAATGCGTTTTTGCACTCGATGGTGCGTACCATTGTAGGAACGCTCGTGGAGATTGGCATGCATCGTCGCGACCCCGAGTGGATGCGCGAGGTCATTGATGCCTGCGACCGTACCGCCGCGGGTCCCACGGCGCCTGCCTGCGGCCTTACGTTTATGGGTGTGGATTACGGCCCCGACGAGCTTGTCGTACTCGACTAGGGGAGTGCTCGGCGCGTCCGTACCTGACACATACTATGTGTGAGCTGCGCGTGTGCAACATCTGTTCTTGGCGTGCAACATGTTAGGCGGCTCGTTGCTTTTATAGCTCGGGTGTACCATGAACGACAGTTTGATTTGGCGCTATCGAGAGGATGGAAAACTTGGTTCGACGTGGTTGGCATCCGCGACTTTCGGTGATCCTTATTGTTGAGGGTTCGCCCAGCTATGCGATGCGTGCGCTCGAGAGCGTCCAGAACCAAGACCTCTATGATTTGCAGATTGTCATCGTATGCCGCGATGTTGCACCGGGTGTGCGCCATTCGCTCGAGGTTGCCGCCGGCAGAGATATTCACATCGATTTGATTGACGTCGAGGATTCGGCGCGCGGAGCATGTCTCAAGGCCGGTTTTGCCGCCTCGCGTGGATTGCAGATTGTTGCCATGAACGCCGACGAGTGGTTTGCCCCACAGTCCCTTTCCAAGATGGTCGATGTTGCGTGTGATGCTGCGGCAGACATGGTGATTCCCACGGCATCGCTCGACCGCTACGATGCTCATCGTGAGCGCCATTCGCGTGTACTGGATGCCACCTCTCTTGCAATCGATGACCGTGCTTCTTTGGCGGCTGGTCTGTCTCAGATGATTTCCGGCGGCCTGATTGCCCAGACTCCCGGTGTGATGTACGGCCGCTCGCTGTTCGAGACGTGTTTGTCGCGCGACCGCGCGTTTCGCTCGATTGGGTTTATGACATGCGCCCTTTCGCAGGCGCAACGCATATCCGGGTGCGGTGGCGCCTGTTTCCATGTGGTGGCGCCACGGCTTACAGATGCTTTTGATCCCACATTGTTTGCCAAGCTTACCGATGACGCCCGGGCGCTCGACGAGCTTATTGATTCGCTGGCAGAGGCGAACGGTGACGCGCAGCTAAAGGTGGCGAGCCATATGTTTTACTTCGCCGGGCTGGTCGCCTGCATCGAAAATTTGTGCTTGAGCCCGCATGGGGTTTCTTCAATTGAGCGTTCCGCTCGTATGCGTGATATGCTCGAGGCATCTCGAACTCGTCAGATGGCTGCGGCACTCAAGGATAACCATCGTGGACTCGGCTTGTTGTTTGGACCGATTGCCAGTGCCAAACCTACGCGTTGCGTGATGTATACGCATCTGTCCGCTTTTTTTAACCGGACGGGCGTCAAAACTGCTTAAGACGGCTCTTTTCGAAACAATCTTGCATGGAATTGTTTCGAAATGCGTTCTTATTCACAAATACCCTCAAATAGCGCTAAACTATTCAATTACTGATTGATTGTCTCCGCCATCTATGGAGTGAGGTTTAGTATGGCTAAAAAACGCAATGGGCGCCAGGATGCCATCAGAGATATCGTGCGCAACAAGGATGTTCGCACGCAGCGCGTGCTGGTGGACGAGCTTCGTGCCATGGGGTTTGATTGCACGCAGGCGACCGTTTCGCGCGACATTGCCGATATGGGGCTGCGCAAGCTCCCCGAGGGTATCTATGTCCTGGCCGAGGACTTGCATCTGCAGCGTATGGTTTCCGAACTGGTAACGGGCGTTCTGCGCACCGACAACTTGGTTATGATCAAGGCTCAGCCCGGTACCGCTTCGGGCATTGCCGCTGCGGTCGATGCCGCCGAGCTGCCCGACGTGCTCGGTTCGCTCGCCGGTAACGACACCATCTTGGTTATCGCCCAGACCGCCGAGGACGGCGAGCGCCTGGAGGCCCTCATCAACAAGCTGAGCAACTCTCGTAAGTAGGGGATGTGCGGCGTGCGCGTCGTTTACGTATACGCAGTTTCATAAACTTGAAGGGACGCCGGCTAGAGCCGGCGTCTTTTTGTGTCGGCGCCTGGAGACGTACGGTGGCATTGTCCGGGTAAGATGAAAAAGGGGCCCGTGCAGCGTGCGCGCTGTCCGGGCCCCATTGCTGGCTATGGCTGGCTACTGACCTGTTGAAGGATCGGGCGTGGGGGTAGGCGTGGGAGTGGGAGTAGGGGTAGGGGTGGGGGTAGGAGTAGGAGTAGGAGTAGGAGTAGGAGTA
>CAJMPU010000013.1 GCA_905215505.1 uncultured bacterium | reverse complement strand
ACTGGTACGTGGCCAACGAGTCCTGGTGGCGCCCGGCCAAGGAGGCCACCGAGGCCCGTTACAGGGCGCAGGGGCAGTAGGCCCGGATTCCCGGACGTTTACCTTTTCGAGCGCCCCTCGCGGTGCCGCAGGGCATGGGGATGATCCTGCGGCACCGCGAGGGGCGCCCGCAACACGATTGGAATTAACCACATGGCTGACATCGAATTCGAGAAGGACCTGAAGGTCGCGGAGACCGGCATCGAGGGCCTCAAGGTCGTCGAGCTGGCCGTCCACGGCGACTCGCGCGGCTGGTTCAAGGAGAACTGGCAGCGCGCCAAGATGTGCGCGCTCGGCATCCCCGATCTCAAGGTCGTCCAGAACAACATCTCCTACAACGACAGCCGCGGCGTCACCCGCGGCATCCACGCGGAGCCCTGGGACAAGTTCATCTCGGTGGCCCGAGGCTCGGTCTTCGGCGCCTGGGTCGACCTGCGCGAGGGCAGCGCCACCTACGGGAAGGTGTTCACCTGCACGCTCGACCCGAGTAAGGCCATCTACGTCCCGCGCGGCGTGGGCAACTCCTTCCAGGCCCTGGAGGACGGCACCGCCTACACCTACCTGGTGGACGCGCACTGGTCCCTCGAGCTGAAGAAGACCTACACGTTCGTGAACCT
The DNA here is from genome assembly GCA_905215505.1 of uncultured bacterium. GTDB lineage: Bacteria > Actinomycetota > Coriobacteriia > Coriobacteriales > Coriobacteriaceae > Collinsella. Next base: position 68,117 of record CAJMPU010000013.1, on the reverse strand, counting down.
CGCCGACCCCGAGCTCGACATCCAGTGGCCGATCCCGCTGAATCTGGCCACCGTATCCGAGGCCGACCTGAACCACCCGTACCTCAAGGACGTCGTCCCCATGGCGCCGAAGCGCACGCTCGTCACCGGCTGCAACGGCCAGCTGGGCCGTGCGGTCCGCGCGCTCGCCGAGGAGCGCGGCGTCGCGAAGGACTTCGACTTCTGCGACATCGACACCTTCGACATGTCCGACCCGGAGGCCTACTCGCAGTACGACTGGTCGCTCTACGGCACCGTGATCAACTGCGGTGCCTACACCGCGGTGGACAGGGCCGAGACCCCCGAGGGTCGCGCCATCGCCTGGAAGGCCAACGCGACCGGCCCCGCCCTGCTCGCCCGCACCTGCTCTGAGCACGGCATCACCTTGGTCCACGTGTCCTCCGACTACGTCTTCGACGGTACCGTGGAGGTGCACGCGGAGGACGAGCCGTTCAGCCCGCTGTCCGTCTACGGCCAGACCAAGGCCGCAGGCGACATCGCCGTGGCCGGCTGCCCCCGCCACTACATCATGCGCTCCAGCTGGGTCATCGGCGAGGGGCACAACTTCGTTAAGACCATGAAGGGCCTGTCCGACCGCGTAACCGACCCGGACGACAAGCTCGAGCAGGTCACCGTCGTGGACGATCAGCTGGGCCGCCTGACCTTCACGCGCGACATGGCCGAGGCCATCTTCCACGTGCTGGGCACGCACGCGCCCTACGGCACCTACGACTGCACCGGCTCCGGTGCCGTGAAGAGCTGGGCGGACATCGCCCGCGCCGTCTTCGAGGCCGCCAACGGAAACGGCGACAGGGTCGTGCCGGTTTCGACCGCCGACTACTACGCGAACGCCGCCGGCCCCGTCGCCCCGCGCCCGGTCCACTCCGCGCTCGACCTGTCCAGGCTCGAGTCGACGGGCTTCCACATGCCCGACTGGGAGGAAGAGCTGGGGGAGTACCTCAAGACGCTCTAGCCGTTATTAACTTTTCGAGAGAAAAAGCCGCCGCTTGTTAACGGCGGCTTTTCTTATGCCTGGCGTATAGACCCGCTGCAAAAAGGGCGGCGGCGGTCGCCAGACTCACTGCAAGCCCCGCAAGGGCGCCCGGAGTCTTGTAGGTCATCACGATCTTATTCGCGCCTTTCTGCATGTTCAGGGACGACAAGCCCTTATCGGCGGCGGGCGTTAGTTCTGCGGCGGTTCCGTTTACCGTTACGTTCCAGCCCTCATCGTACGGAACGCTCAACAGCAGGTTGCCGTCATCCTTGGCGGTATACTCGCCTTCGATCCTTCCGTCCTCAAAAACCGTCGTAATAAACTCGCTCGCCTTAAGCTCGTTAATAATCTGCTCGAAAACATCCAGATTGAGGGCGTAAAAGACCGGCTCATTGTCTTGGGGCATGTCTGTATAGCCCTCTGCGAATCCGATTGACACCGTATGCTGGCTCGGGGTGTCCGATGCATCCGCAATCTGGCGGATATTATTGTCGAATCTCCAGGCCTCGTTTTCGATTGCTCGCTGGTCGATGGTAAGGGCGACGGGCCAATAACTGCCGGCGGTCGCATCTTTGTTGATGTAGAGATACCCGATGGAGCTTGCCGGAAGAGTAACGCTCCATTGCTTTAAGCTATCGCTATTCTCCGTGCTCGCGGCCTCGATCTTGGTATAGAGCTCGACCTTGCGGCCTAGGATTTTGCTGTAGAGGTCGTTCTGCTTTTCGAAGGGGTTCTCGCTCTTCAGCATGCTGTTTTGGATATCGCTTGAGGCTGCGACGCCAATGCTGAGCGCATAGGGGTTCTCGTACACCGCGCTTGTAGAGTCGGCCTGATTCGTCTTGGCCGAAACGTATCCCGCAGGCGCGTTCTCGGGAATGGCATACTTGACTCCCAGTAGGGCATCGACGGCGAGAATGGGCTCGGCATAACGGGTTGAGAATTCGCCAATGCTGCTATATCCAAGGGAGTTGAGCAGTGCGATGGCCTGCGGGTTGTTGGCAGACGAATACGAAGACAACTGGTTGTACCCAAGCGCCAAGCCTTCGTTGAGGGCGGCGCTGTCGACGCGTGTGGTTGTGCGGTCAATGCGATAGAACGACGCCGAAGTCTGGTCTTGAATGGTCGTGATAGTGTCGGTTGCGGTGGCGACATAGGCGCTGTTGGCTTTTTCGGAATAGCCTGTGTACAGCTGGTTCCACATAACATGGGCGTTGGCAAACAACTCAATGGCGGTTAGTGCCAGGAGGGGCATGATGACGACGGGGCGATAGGCTTGACGCAATTTGGGCTGGTTTTTGAGCGCCTGCTGCGCGTGTCCTGCGGCCCACAGCGCAAAGAAGCTCAGCAAAAAAGCCGTGCGCGAGTAGAAGCCGTTGGGAACGCGCATGCCGCACCAGATGTACTCGAGCGGGCTCAAAACGGAGCTTGCGACCAGGATTATCGTGACGACGAGTGTTGCGATGCGCGTCTTGATCGAAACCGTGCGGTTAACCAGCAGGCTCACCGCAAGCAGCATCATGACGATGCCGCAATAGAACTGCGGTGTGCTTTCGTTGCTTACCCACATGCAGGGAAGAAAGCCCCTGATGAGCGACTTGAGGCTGGTTTTAAGTAGGGGGCCGAGTGCTAGAACGGGACCGCCCTTGGACATGGCAAGGATGGTCGGCAAAAAGGTCCAGGCGGACAGAAGCAGTCCGAGCGCGATAGCCCCGGCGAATCGCAGGGCCCGATCGAGCATGAGCTTCCAGCTAAAACCTTCTTCTACAACATAATCGACAAATTCGACCAATACGAAGATGCAGAGGAACAGGATGCTGATGTAGGCCGTATACCAGCAGAACATGACATTGAGCGCCGTTGTGATGATGAGGCGGATCATGCGCTGCTTGCGGATGAGCTCGTGGCATCCGTAGGCGCAGATGGGCAGCAGGATCAGGCAATCAATCCAGAGTGGGTTGCGCAGGTTGCTGATGGTCCAGCTGCAAAACGTGAACGAGAGGGATAGCAAGAATGCGGCGGGCTTGGAAAGGTCAAAGCGCTTTTGCACATACCAAGCGCTGCTGATGTGGATGCAGCCCAGTTTGAGCGCGGAGATAACAAACGCGAAGAGCGTTAGCTTGTCTGCGGGAAACAGCACGCAGAGCAGGTTGAAGGGGCTGGCGAGGTAGTAGCTATAGAGCCCCCATGTGTTCATACCGAGGCCCTGTGAGAAGGAATAGCGAAGGTTTGCCTCGCCTAAAAGGACGCGGCGAAACCACGCGAAGAAGTCGATGTATTGGTATTTGAGATCGTTGGTGAGAAACGAGTTGTCGCCAAAGGGGTAGACATGCCCCGCCTCTGCAAGTGCGACAAAAAATGCGATGGAAAACGTGAAGCAGGCGGCGTAGAACGCCACATTCTTGAGCGTGCTGTTATTGGGCCGTGTCATCAGATTCCTCGTTGGATTCTCGAATGATATAGATGGGGCGGTGCTTGGCCTCCAAGTAGGCTTTTGCTAGGTACTCGCCAATGATTCCCAGGCACAGGAGCTGCATGCCGCCAAACAGCGTAATGAGGCAGGCAAGGGAGGGCCATCCGCCTACGGGATCGCCCCAAACAAGCGTTTTGACCAGGATGACGATAAATCCCATGATGGCGATGAGGCAGAAGACGATACCCGTGAGGGCGGCGAGGGAGAGTGGCGCCGTGGAAAACGCGACGATGCCGTCGATGGAATAGAGGAGCAGCGACCAAAAGCTCCATTTGGTCTCACCGGCCACGCGGTTGACGTTTACGTAGGGGAGCCATTTGGTCTTGAAGCCGACCCAGCCGTAGATGCCCTTGGAGAATCGATTGTATTCGCCCATGGAGATGATGGCGTTGACCATAGGTCGCTTCATGAGCCTAAAATCGCGTGCTCCGTCGACGATGTCGGCCTTGGAAATGCGGTTGATGATCTTGTAGAACATACGGGCGCAGAACGACCTGATGGGAGGCTCGCCTTCGCGGGTGGTCCTGCGTGTGGCGACGTTATCGTAGTCTTCGGTTTGCAAGATCTCGTACATCTGCGGCAGGAGCGAGGGCGGGTCCTGCATGTCGGCATCCATGGTGGCGACATAGTCGCCCTTTGCGTGCTGGAGTCCGGCGAGTAGTGCCGCCTCCTTGCCAAAGTTGCGCGAGAAAGAGTGCCAGCGGATGGCGTATGGATGCGCCGCCGCAGCTTCTGCCTTCATGACGGCGAGCGTTTTGTCTGCCGAGCCATCGTCGATGAGGACGGCTTCAAAGGAGATGCCGGGGTCTTGCCGGGTCATGATGCGAACGACGCCATCGAGCTCTTTGAGAAAGATCGGAAGTGATTCCTGCTCGTTGTAACACGGCACGACGATGGAGATGAGCGGCATGGTGGTTTACCTCTCGCTTGGCTTGGAAGTAGGGTGGCCGGGCTGGTCGTCGTAGGCGTACTTGCTATATACGTTGACCTCCCACTGCTTTTTTTCGACCTTTGCTACAGAATCCAGGATGAATCCGGTTGCAAGGCTCAGGCCGCACAGGAACATAAACGACGCGGCGAGCATGGCGGTGGGGAAGCGCGGAACGAGGCCGGTCTGGAAATACTCGACAACGATGGGCATGCCCAGGGCGAGGCCGATCACCGCAAACAGAAGCGCGACGAGGCTGAAGAACTTCAGCGGGCGGTAGTCCTTGAACAGCGTGCCGATCATCGCGACGACTTTAATGCCGTCGCTCACGGTATTGAGCTTGGATTCGGAGCCTTCCGGACGGTCGCGGTACTCGATGGGCACATCTTTGATGCGCCAGCGGTGGTCGACGGCGTGGATCGAGAGCTCGGTTTCGATCTGGAAGCCCTCGGAAAGCACAGGGAAGGTTTTAACGAACGGGCGGCTCATGGCGCGGTAGCCGGTCATGACATCATCGAAGCTGTAGCCATAGATCCACTTGATCATGGCGCGGACCAGATTGTTGCCAAAGCCGTGGAAAGCACGCTTGTTTTCCTCGGCGTAGGTGCCGTTGGAAAGGCGGTCGCCTACGGTCATATCGGCCGCGCCGTTGAGGATGGGCTCGCAGAGGGCTTTGGCCGCCTCGGCGGGGTAGGTGTCGTCGCCGTCGACCATCAGGTAGCAATCGGCGTCGATATCGCGAAACATCTGGCGGCACACGTTGCCCTTTCCCTGACGGGGCTCAAAGCGGACCGTGGCGCCGTGCTCGGTGGCGATGCGTGAGGTATCGTCCGACGAGTTGTTGTCATAGACATAGACCGTCGCTTGCGGAAGCTCGCGGTGAAAGTCGTCGATGACTTTGCCGATCGTGAGGGCTTCGTTGTAGCAGGGGATGATGACGGCGATGGATTCAGAATTCACTCAATGCTCCTTATACATTCAATTCTTGAAAGTATAGCCGTTTGGGCTTGGCATCCTAAGATGTGGGTTAGTTCTCCAGTTTTGTTGCGCGAATCGTTTGCATGGCCGTCGGGTCTATACTGTTCGTTTGTCAACGATTACGAGTAAAGGAGTTGCATCCGTGTCGGATCAGACAAAGCAACAAGAAACTCGCAGTCTGCCTGCGACGTTTGCTAAGAACGAATTTGAGAAGGACGCGTTTATCCTTCGTCAGCTGGTTACCAAGGATTTTAAGATCAAGTATCGCCGTAGCGTTCTGGGCGTCGCATGGTCGGTTCTCAACCCGCTGCTGATGATGATCGTCATGGCCATCGTGTTCTCGACGATTTTTGGCCAGGGCCGCAATGGATCAATGACGCCCGAGATGTACCCGCTGTACTTGATCGTGGGTAACGTTACCTTTGCCGTCATGTCCGAGTCTACGAACCAGGCCCTGACGTCGATCGTGGGTGCTGCCCCTCTGCTCAAGAAGGTTAAGGTGCACCGCTGGGTCTTCCCGGTGCAGAAGGTGCTCTTCTCGCTGGTCAACTTTGCCTTCTCGCTGGTCGCCGTCGCCATCGTTATGCTGTGGTTCCGCGTTATGCCTTCTTGGCATCTGATTCTGCTGCCGGTTTGCCTGCTGCTGCTTATGTGCTTCTGCATGGGCCTGGGCATGATGCTTTCTGCCCTTACGGTCTTTTTCCGCGACGTTATGCATCTGTGGAGCGTCGTCATTACGGCGTGGACTTATATTACGCCCATCTTCTGGACGACTGACTATATTGCGCAAATGCCGCATCTCGTGCGTATCTTGATGTATGCGAACCCCATGTACAACTACCTGCAGTTTATGCGCGATATCTTTCTGTTCCAGACTACGCCCTCGCTTATGACGTTTGGTATGTGCGCTGCTTGGGCGGTTCTTGCGCTTGTTATTGGCTATACCGTGTTCCATAAGTCCGAGCGCAAGTTCATCCTCTACATCTAAGGAGTGCTGTGATGACTGAATCTGTTGTTGATTACAGCGAGCAGCCTCTGGCTGTCGAGGTCGACGACGTCACCATGATCTTTAACATGGCGTCCGAGTCGCTGACCAACCTCAAGGAGTACTTCATTAAGCTTGCCAAGCACGAGCTGTTCTTTGAGGAGTTTAGGGCGCTTAAGCACATCTCGTTCGATATTCATCGCGGTGAGGTCGTGGGTCTGGTCGGCACCAATGGTTCCGGTAAGTCTACGATGCTCAAGATTATCGCTGGCGTGCTTGAGCCTAGCGAGGGCAGCGTTAAGGTGCACGGTAACATCGCGCCGCTGATCGAGCTTGGTGCCGGCTTCGACCCCGAGCTGACCGCCCGCGAGAATATCTATCTGAACGGCGCCCTGCTCGGTTATACCAAGGAGTTCATCGACGCCAACTTTGACGGCATTATCGAGTTCGCTGAGCTTCAGAACTTTGTCGATATGCCGCTCAAGAATTTCTCCTCGGGCATGGTGGCGCGTATCGCCTTTGCAATCGCAACGATTACCGAGCCTGATATTCTGATCGTTGACGAGACGCTGTCCGTCGGTGACGTGTTCTTCCAGCAGAAGTGCGAGGCCCGCATCCAGCACTTTATCCAGAGCGGTGACGTGACGGTTCTGTTCGTTTCGCACTCCATGGAGCAGGTTGAGCGCATCTGCCAGCGTGCCGTTTGGATTGAGAAGGGTGACCTTCGCATGGACGGCCCGGTCGATGAGGTCTGCAAGGCGTACCGCGAGCAGTTCAACTAGGTTATAATTACTTGCGCCTGACAGGCTTGCGCTTGCTTGGGCGTGCGGTTATATGCTCCATTAGCTCAGTTGGATAGAGCAGGGGACTTCTAATCCCAAGGTCGACGGTTCGAATCCGCCATGGAGCACCATCGTTTATTAAGCCCGGACCGCTTGTGAACTGCGTCCCAAATCTTGGACGCCCTAAATAGCGACTAGGCCGCGAGGGCCTGATTCCGGAACTCCTCCGGGGTCAGGCCCTTCAATCTTACCTGCCTCCGGCTCGTGTTCCAGTGGACTATGTATTCCTCCAGGTCGCGTTAGAAATCCTCGAACGTCTCCCACTCGCGGCCCCGGTAGAACTCGTCCTTGACGTGGCCGAAGAGCTGCTCGGTGGCGGCGTTGTCGATGCAGTTCGCCTTCCTGGACATGCTCTGGACGATGCCGGCGGCCTCGAGCCTGGATGTGTACGAGGCGTGCTGGTACTGCCAGCCCCGGTCCGAGTGCATGGTCGGGGCGGCGCCCTCGGGGATCTTGGACAGCAGCTCGTCGAGCATCCTGACCTGCTGGGCCATGTCGGGCGTGGTCGATATGTCGCTCGCCACAATCTCCTTGGTGCAGAAGTCCAGCGTCGGGGCCCAGTAGGCCTTGCCGCCCGCCACCTTGAACTCGGTGACGTCCGTTCCCAGCTTCCGCCACGGGGCCCCGGCGTCGAAATCCCTCGCGATCACGTTCTCGAACGTCCTGCCGACGACGCCCCTGTACGAGTTGTACCTGTGGTAGGCCGTCTCGCGTCTGATACCGCAGCGAATCCCCATCTCGCGCATCATCTTGAGCACGGTCTTGTCGGCTATCACGGCCCCCTCTTCCGCCCTGAGGCACATCGCTATCTGCCGGTGCCCGCAGCCGTTGGCGGTGCGCGAGAAGATCTCGGCGGCCGCCTCCCAGAGCTCGGGGCGCGTGGGCCTCGGCGGGTGCGCGAGGGCGTAGTAGTAGGTCGACCGCTTGAGCTCGGCGCATGCGAGCAGGTGCCCGAGCGCGTGCCCCTCGGCGCGCAGGGCCGCGACCGCTTCGGCCTTCGCCCTGGTCAGAGCCCGTCCCTCTCGACCAGGGCGCGTAATTTTTTTAGGTAGGCCACCTCGGCCTCGAGCCTACGGCACCGCTCCTCGAGCTCCTCCTCGCGGGTCCGCGGCCTCGCCTTGGAACCCTTCGGCCGGCCCTTGGGCCTCGGGCGCAGGGCCTCCGCGCCGCCCCGGCGGTATAGCGCGCACCACTTCTTGAGCGGCGACATCGACATTATGCCGAACGCCGCCATCGCCTCGGTCTTCGTCATGCCGCCGTCGACGACGGCGGAGGCGGCGGCGACCTTCTGCTCGTATGTGTACCTGCCCTGCTTTCCGTCCATGCGCAGCAGCACCTCGCTCCCGAATGCGCGGTATATCTCCTGCCATCTTCTCACGGCTTCCACGGGAAGCGAAAGGGCAATCGCGGCAGATTTATACCCGTGCCCGAGCTCGAAGAGCCCTATGGCCGCCTTCCTGGCCTCGATATCATGCTTCACTCTCAAATCAACGCGCATAAAGAAAGCCTCCCATTTCTCATGTCCAAGAAATGGGAGGCAGTTCATTGGTGGTCTGGGCTTTTTTCATCTTGTATGCTGCTGAAGCCGAGCGCGAGCAAGCCGCTGCTGTTTGTTGGGGTTGGCATTTTACTTTTCCAGATGCTCTTTCAACAGCTCTAGCGCATGTGCGTAGCCCTGCAGGCCTTCGCCGGTGATGGTGGCGAAGCAGGCCAGGCGTGCATAGCTCACCTGGCGGAAGTCCTCGCGTGTCTCTACGGCGCTGATGTGTACCTCGACGGCAGGGATGGCGACGGCCTTGAGGGCGTCGAGGATCGCCACGCTCGTATGCGTGTATGCCGCCGGGTTGATGATGATGCCGTCGACCTTGCCGTAGGCCTCCTGGATCTTGTCGACGATGCTGCCCTCGTGGTTGGACTGGAAGACCTCGACCTCGTCAAAGCCCTGCGCGGCGCCCGCCTCCTGGCAGATCTGGACCAGGCGGTCGTAGTTGTCGCTGCCGTAGATACCCGGCTCGCGAATGCCGAGCATGTTGAGGTTGGGGCCGTTGATGACGAGTGCTTTCATGTTTGCTTCCTTTGCAGTCGAGAAACCGCCACATAGGTGCCTGTCCCCTTTGTGGTGGTTTTGGTTAGAGAGCGGGTGGGAGGGTGTCGAGGAGGGCTTGGGCGGTGTTGGCGGCGCAATCGCGCGAGTCGATGAGGTAGTCGGCCCAGGCGCGGTAGCGCGGCATGCGCTGCTCGGCCAGCTTGTCGATGCCATCGCGGGCGGTGATGGGGCGACCCTTGTGGGCGAGTTCGTCGAGCTTACGGTTGAGCATCACGATCTGGCTGTTCTGGTGCAGTAGCGGGTAGTTCTCGTCGCGCGTGACCACGCCGCCGCCCGTGGAAAGCACCAGGCCGCTGCGCTTGGAGATGCCGGTCAGCGCCGCCGTCTCCTGCTCGCGGAAGGCCGCCTCGCCGCGCTCGACGATAAAGTCGGCGCAGGGCATGCCCAGGCGCTCCTCGAGGGCGCGGTCCAGGTCGATGTGCTCTCGCCCCGTGAGCAGGGCAATCTGCTCGCCCACGCGGGTCTTGCCCGAGCCCGGCATACCGATCAGCGCGATGTTCTGTTCGCGGCGTGACAGGCGCTCCGTTACGTCCAGAATGCGCTCACGCGGAGTGACCTGGCCGGTGTAGCGCTCAACGGCTTGCGCCGCCTGGGCCACGAGCATGAGCAGGCCGCCGATGCAGGGGATGCCGCGGCGCTCGGCCTCGAGCATCAGGCCCGTGCGTGCAGGGTTGTAGACAATGTCGATGACGCCCTCGAGCGCATCGAGCCCCTCGAGCGTGCAGGGGGCATCGGGACAGTGGGGGAACATGCCGGCGGGCGTGCAGTTGACGAGCAGTGCGGCGTCGGACTGCTGCGCGATGTTGTCGTAGTTGACTTCGCTCGTGCGGCCGACCGGCACGACGATGGCGCCCAGGTCGCCGAGCACCATGCTGGCAGTGGTGCCGGCGCCACCGGTGGCACCGAGCACGAGGGCCTTCTTGCCGGCAACCTCGACGCCCAGCTCCTCGACCAGGCATTGGAAGCCAAAGTAGTCGGTGTTGTCGCCGCGCAGGCGGCCGTCGGGCAGGCGCGTGATGGTGTTGACGTTTCCCATACGCTCGGCGAGTGGACTCAGCTCGTCCAGGTATTCCATGACGGCGCGCTTGTAGGGGATGGTCACGTTGGTGCCCTCCCATTCGTCACCCGTCATAAAAGCCTGGAGGTCCTCGGGCTCGCGCTCAAATCGTACGTACTCGAGCCCCGCGAGCTCCTTGTAGATGGTCGGGGTGTAGCTGTGGCCCAGCACGCGGCCCAGCACTCCGTAGGGGCGGGTTGCGGCGACATCGGTCATCTAGAGCACCTCCGTGTAACTGCCAAAGTAGGTGAAGCTCTCGCACACGTCGTCGATGGAATCGAGCAGGTCATCGAGGGCCTTGCTGCCAAAGGGGCAGTCCAGGTCAAAGTAGAACATAAACTCAAAGTCGTGCCCGGGGATGGGGCGGCTCTCGAGCTTGATGAGGTTGATATTGAGCGCGTAGAAGCGCTCGAGTACGCGATAGAGTGCGCCCGGCTCGTTGGCCGTGGTAATCATGAGCGAGGTGCGGTTGGCGCCGGGGTAGACGCGTGGCTCGCGGCTGATGACGACAAAGCGCGTGTAGTTGTTGTCCGAGTCCTGGATGTTGGGCTCCAGTACCTCCAGGCCGTAGAGTGCGGCGCAGCTGCGCGATGCGATCGCGGCAACATCGGTGCGTTCGGAGCTGGCGACCATCTCGGCCGACATGGCCGTGTTGGGGTACTTGGTGGCGTGCAGGTCGTGCGCCTCGATAAAGCCGGCGCATTGGGCAATGGCCTGGCCGTGGCTGTAGACCTCGTGCACGTCCGCAAGCTTGGCGCCGGGCTTGACGAGCAAGTTGTGGTCGATTTTGAGGCGCAGCGAGCGCACGATATGGAAGTCGAACTGGGCGAGCAGGTCGTAGACGGCGTTAACCGAGCCGGCGGTGGAGTTCTCGATGGGCAGCACGCCAAACTCGCAGAAGCCGTCGCGCACGGCGCGCATGACGCCCTCGAAGGTCTCGAAGAACGCGATGTCGGGCACGTCGAAGAGTTTGCACGCGGCGATTTGACTGTAAGCGCCCTCAACACCCTGGCAGGCGACGGTGGCCGTCTGGGGGAAGGGCGTATCGAAGGCCTCGGTCGTGGCGTGTGCCCTTTGCGAGACCGTGATGCCCTTGAGCTCGTTGATATAGCGCTGCTGCTCGGCCTTGCTCATGCTCATGAGGAGACGGAACAGGGTGATGGTCTGCGCCTCGTAGCGCTCGGGCGCGCGGCTGGCGAGGTTGTTGAGCTTGGAGCGCTCACGGGCGGGGTCGAAGACGGCCTTGCCCATCTCGATTTTTGACTTGGCGACCTCGGTGGCAATGTCCATGCGCTCGACAAAGCTGTTGAGGAGCGTGGTGTCGATGGCATCGATGGCCTGGCGGATGTCAGCAAGGTCCATGGAGACCCCTTTCACGTGTCGGGGGATGTTGAGGGGTGGGTAGTTAGCGCTGGGCGGCGTCTTCGAGGAGGGCGTCCCAGATGGCAAGGGCGGCGGCTGCCTCGGCTACGGGGACAGCTCGGGGGACGATGCAGGGATCGTGGCGGCCGTGGACCGAGAGCTCGGCATTTTCCATAGCGTCCATGTCCACCGTCTGCTGCTCGCGGCCAATGGAGGGCGTCGGCTTTACGGCCATGCGCCACATGACGGGCGCGCCGGTCGAAATACCGCCCAGGATGCCGCCGGCGTTGTTGGACTCGACCTCGATCTCGCCGGTCTCGGCATCGATGCGATACGGATCATTGTTCTCGCTGCCGCGCATGGCGGCCACGGCAAAGCCCATGCCAAACTCCACGCCCTTTACGGCTGGAATGCCAAACGCGATTTGCGCGATGCGGTTCTCGATGCCGTCGAACATGGGGTCGCCGATGCCCGCGGGAAGTCCGTAGATGCCGCACTCCACGATGCCGCCGATGCTGTCAAGCTCGTCGCGCGCGGCTAGGATCTCCTCGCGCATGCGGCCGGCTGCGGCGGCGTCAATGCACGGCAGATCGTTCGTAAGGATCGCCTTGCGGTCGGCCTCGCGATAGACTATGTCGTCCATCGGCAGGTCGGAGATGCCGCCGATCTGCGCCACATGCGCCATCACTTTAATGCCGCGGGCCTCGAGTGCCTGCAGCGCAATGCCGCCGGCGATGCATAAGGGTGCCGTTAGGCGGCCGGAGAAGTGTCCACCGCCGGCGACATCGTGCATGTTGTGATACTTCACGCGCGCAGGGAAGTCCGCATGTCCGGGACGGGGCTTGCGGCGCAGCTCGGAGTAATCCTTGGAGCGCGTGTTGGTGTTCTCGATAATCGCGGCGATGGGCGCGCCGGTGGTATGTCCATCGACAACACCGGCGATGATGTGCGCGGCGTCGGCCTCGCGGCGTTTGGTTGCGGTCTCGTCGCGACCGGGGGCGCGACGGTCGAGGAAGGCCTGCAGCTGCTCCTGGTCCACGGCGATGCCCGCCGGAATGCCATCGAGTGAGCAGCCGATGGCGGGGGAGTGCGACTGGCCGAAGATGCTTAAGTGCAAGACGTTGCCAAAGGTCGAGGACATGCTATTCCTCCTCGAGTGTGACCTTGCCGCCCAGCAGGCGGTAGTGGTCGAAGAAATCGGGATAGGACTTGTTGACGGCCTCGGCGCCGTGGATCACGACCTCGCCGGTGGCGCGGCTCGCGGCGATAGCGGCCATCATGGCGATGCGATGGTCGTTGTGCGAATCGACCTCGCCGCCGGTGAAGGCATCGACACCCTTGATGATGAGGTCATCGCCGGCAATGCGCACCTGCGCGCCCAGCGCGGTGAGCTCGCGGGTGGTGGTGACCAGACGGTCGGATTCCTTGATGCGCAGACGGGCGCAATCGCGAATAAAGGTGCGGCCCTGTGCCAGCGAGGCCACGGCCGAGATGACGGGCACCAGGTCCGGAATGTCGTGGGCACTCATCTCAAAGCCGGCGAGCTTGTCGGACTGCACGGTGGCGGCGTTGGTGGAGCGCACGATGCGGGCGCCAAAGCGCGAAAGCGCGGCAAGCACGTTACGGTCGCCCTGTGCGGAGCTCAGTGACACGCCCTCGACGGTGATTGGGTCGGTGCCGATGGCACCGGCGCACAGCCAAAAGGCGGCGTTGGACCAGTCGCCCTCGACGGCTACGCTGCCGGGCGTGCGGTACGAGCCGCTGCTCACGCGGAAGTTCGTGACCTCGGGCTGGTCGTCCTTGGCCGGAATGCGCTCGACGTTGACCTCGACGCCAAAGGCCTTCATGGCCTGTATCGTCAGGTTGATGTAGGGGCGGCTCTCGATGAGGCCGGTTACCTGCACGCAGGAGGGCTGGGCCAGCAGCGGGGCTGCCAGCAGCAGGCCCGAGATGTACTGCGAGCTCACGTTGCCCGGAAGCACAAAGGTGCCCGGGCGCATGCGGCCGCTCGTCTTGAGCGGAAAACCGCCCAGACCCTGTAGGTCGCAGCCGGCGGCGATGATCTCGTCCGAGAGCGGGGAGAGCGGGCGGGCGCCCAGGCGGCCCTGGCCTACGAAGGTGGCATCCGCACCCAGCGCGCAGGCGACAGGCAGCATAAAGCGCAGCGTGGAGCCACTTTCACCGCAGTCAAGCGTGCCGCCGGCAAGGGCCTTGAGCAGGCCAAACTCAACACTCTTCATGGTGGGGTGGACCTGGAAGCCGTCCTCGACGGTCTCGATGCGAGCACCCAGTGCCGTAAGGCAGCGCACCGTGGCCTCGATGTCGGCGCAGGTGGTGTTGCAGGTGACGTGCGTCTCGCCGTTGGCAAGCGCAGCGCAGATGATGAGGCGATGCGCCATCGACTTGGACGCGATGGCGGGAACGGTGCCCTTAAGCGGGGACGGGGTGATGCGGGCTAGCATGCGGATGCGTCTCCCTTCTGGCCGAGGCCCTCGGCAATGAGTTCGTGGAAAGTGGAAAGCGGCGTGCGGTCGATGCTGCAGCGGCCAATGCCGTGCGGAATCACCAGGTCGATAGTGTCGCCCGCGCGCTTCTTGTCGTGGAGCGCCTCGGCAAAGACGGCATCGGCATCTAGGTCGCAGCGGGTCTTGAGGCCATGGCGGGCGCAGAGTTCCTCAATACGACCGGGCAGTGCGGCATCGCAAACGCCGTGCAGGGCCGCGGCGCGCGTGATGATGCCCATGCCGATCGACACACAGTTGCCGTGTCCGAGCTCAAAGTGCTCGCAGGCCTCGACGGCGTGTCCGGCGCTGTGTCCAAAGTTGAGGAGCTTGCGCTGGTTGGTTTCGCGCTCGTCGGCGACGACCACGGCGCGCTTGATGTCGATATTGCGGGCGATGATGAGCGCTACGCGGGCCACGTCGCGGTTGAGCAGCTCCAGCGTGAGCGGGGTCTTCTCCAGCTCGGCGAAGAGCTCCGGGTCGGCGATCACGGCGTGCTTGACGACCTCGCCGCAGCCGTCAGCGAACTGCTCGGGCGTGAGGGTCGCCAGACACCCCACGTCGGCGATAACCACGCTCGGCTGCCAAAAGGCGCCGGCCAAGTTCTTGCCGGCAGCCAGATCGATGGCGGTCTTGCCTCCCACCGACGAATCCACCATGGCGAGCAGGCTCGTTGGGATCTGCACAAACTTGCAGCCGCGCATGTAGGTGGCGGCCACAAAGCCCGCCACGTCGCCCACGACGCCGCCGCCGAGTGCCACGATCACGTCGGAGCGCGAAAGCTCGTGCTCGGCCACAAACTCCAAAATGGCAACATAGGTTTCGGCGCGCTTATGGGCCTCGCCGGCCTCGAAGGTGCAGATGCTCACCTCGTAGCCTGACGCCTCCAGGCTCTGCTTAACGGGCATCTGGTAGAGCGGGCCCACGTTGGTGTCCGTCACGATGACGGCCTTGGTGCCGCCGGCAGTGGCACGCACGAGCGGTCCCGCCTGCTCCAGCAAAAACGTGCCAACATGCACCTGGTAGGGGCGTGCAGTGTCGATATCGATGGTAATCGCCATAAGCTTCGGTCCTTTCGACCTGGCGTGATGGGTTGTCTAGTGGGAGGCCTCGTCGTCGAGTGCGCGCTTAATGCGGTCGCCCTCGGCAAGGAGATTCTCCAGATAGCGCTGGTCGCGGTCCTTGAGCGCACGGCTGTAGGCGCCAAGCGATTCGATCAGATGGTCGATCTCAAAGGCGAGCGCGTCGGCGTCGTCGATCATGAGCTCGGACCACATTTGCGGGTTGAGGTGCGCCACGCGGGTGAGATCGCGGTAGCTGCCGGCCGAAAAGCCGTGGTGGACCTGAGCGGTCGGGCTCTTAACATAGGCGTTGGAGACGACGTGCGCGAGCTGGCTCGTAAAGGCGATGACGCGGTCGTGCTCGGCGGCGCTGGTCACGCTGAACTTGCCAAAGCCCAAGGGGCGTACCATCTCGCGCACCTGGCCCAAAAGCTCCAGTTTGAGCGCATCGTCCACCGCGGGCGGTACGAGCACGAGCGGGGCGCCCTGGAACAGGTCGGCGCGGGAGTGCGCATAGCCCGAGTACTGCGTGCCCGCCATGGGGTGCGCGC
The DNA here is from genome assembly GCA_905215505.1 of uncultured bacterium. Classification (GTDB taxonomy): domain Bacteria; phylum Actinomycetota; class Coriobacteriia; order Coriobacteriales; family Coriobacteriaceae; genus Collinsella. Next base: position 52,263 of record CAJMPU010000013.1, on the reverse strand, counting down.
CCACAAAGTAAAAGCCGTGCTCGCGGGCTAGCTCAAAGGCGCGCTCGCACACGATGCCCTTGACGCCCACCGTGTCGATCACCACGGGGCCCATGATGGCCTCGGTGTCGGTGGCGTCGGCGAGCGCCTGGGCGTGCGCCTCGAGCCACTCGATGCATGCCTCGGGATAGCAGGCAAGGACGATGATGTCGCATTCGCCGAGCGTCTTGTCGTTAAGCTCTCCGGCGACAGTGCCCATGCTGGCGGCCGTCATGACATCGTCATCGGGGTCCCAGGCCAGCACGCGGACGCCCGCCTGCGCATAGCCGCGGGCAAAGCTGCCGCCGATGAGGCCCAGGCCGACGATGCCGGCGCACTTGGGGCCGCCCTGGTTAACGCGCGCGTTTCTCACTGTACCCATGGGCTACTCCATGGTCTCATGGCAGACAACCTCGCGAATGGCTCGGATGCGGCGCATGGTGTCGTCGAACTGATCGGGGGTGAGGGCCTGAGCGCCGTCGGACCATGCGCGGCTGGGCTCGTCGTGGACCTCGATCTCTAGGCCGTTGGCACCGCAGGCGGTCGCGGCGAGCGCCATGGGCTCAACGTAGCGGGTGTAGCCGGTGGCGTGGCTGGGGTCGGCGACGACGGGCAGGTGCGACAGGTGGTGCAGCACCGGCACGGCATTGAGGTCGAAGGTGTTGCGGGTGCGGGTCTCGAAGGTGCGGATGCCGCGCTCGCACAGGATGACGTTGTCGTTGCCCTCGCTCATGATGTACTCGGCGGCCATGAGCAGCTCATCGATCGTGCCGGACATGCCGCGCTTAAGCAAGATCGGAGTCTTGGTCTTGCCGACCTCTTTGAGCAGAGGGAAGTTCTGGGCGTTGCGGGCGCCGATCTGCATGACGTCGATCTTCTTGTCCAGGAAGACCTGCACGTCGCGCGGGTCCATGATCTCGGTGACGATCGGCATGTCGAGCTCGGCAGACGCCTCGCACAGCAGGTCCAGACCGGCGGGGCCCATGCCCTGGTAGGCGTACGGGGAAGTGCGGGGCTTGTAGGCACCGCCGCGCAGCATCGTGGCACCGGCGGCCTTCACGCGGCGGGCGATGCGGATGAGGTTCTCGCCCTCGACGGAGCACGGGCCGGCGATGACCTGGAACTGATCGCCGCCGATCTTGACGCCGTGGCCGCAGTCGATGACGGAGTCCTCGGGGTGGAACTTGCGGTTGGCGCGCTTGAACGGCTCGGAGACGCGCTGCACGCGCTCGACGACATCCATGGACTCGAGCAGGAACGGGTCGATCTTGGTCGTATCGCCCACCAGGCCGATGATCGTCTCATTCTCGCCGCGCGAGACATCGGTCTTCAGGCCCTTTTTCTCAATCCAGCTGACGATATGGCTGACGGCCTCGTCGCTGGCGCTCTCTTTTAAAATTGCAATCATGGTGTGCCTCTCACCTCGATGGATAACCCTTGCAAAAACGGCCCGCATCGCGAGCCGTGTACATATGGTGCATGAGAGTTTATACTATCTGACTCGCTTTTGCCTTCTAAAGTGGGCCGTTGAGCCGCGTCTTCCTCGGAATTGCAAAGCTTTTTCTTTTATTTTGATAGCCCGTGGTGCACTTGGGTATAATGCCAAACGTTGGCCCTATTAGCTCAGGGGATTAGAGCGTCTGCCTCCGGAGCAGAAGGCCGTTGGTTCGAATCCAACATGGGGCACCATCGAACGTGAGACCGTCCGAACCTCGCATGGTCCGGGCGGTTTTTCTTATACCGACGCGACGTGATGGGACGTGGTATGGCAGCAACGGATATCGAGCGCGGACTCTCGACCGCCGAGGTCGAGGAGCGCATCGCCGCCGGTAAGATCAACCGCAACATGGAGCTCAAGACCAAGTCGGTCAAAGAGCTCATCATCGAGAACCTCTGCACGCTGTTCAATTTGATCAACGTGATCTTGGCGTTCCTGGTCATTTTGACCGGTTCGTTTAAGAATCTGACGTTCTTGTTCGTGGTGTTCCTCAATACCGCTATTGGCGTCATTCAGTCCATGCGTTCCAAGAAGATGGTCGATAAACTCACGCTGCTGACCTCCAAGAAGGCCATCGCGGTGCGCGACGGCGCCGAGGTGGAGCTCGACCTGGACCAGATCGTGCTCGACGACATCATCCGCCTGGGGCGCGGCGACCAGATTCCCGCTGACGCCGTGGTGGTTTCGGGCGAGGCGCTCGTGAACGAGAGCCTGCTGACGGGCGAGAGCGACCTTATTAAGAAGCAGCCCGGTTCCGAGCTCATGAGCGGCAGCTTTATCGACTCGGGCCTGCTGCGCGCCCGCGTGATCCATGTCGGCGCCGACAACTACGTGGCTAAAATTAATAATGAGGCCAAGTACGTCAAAAAGGTCAATTCCGAGATCATGAACGCGCTTAATGCCATTGTGCGCTTTGCGAGCATCATCATGATCCCGCTCGGTTTGGCGTTGTTTGCCTCGAGTGTGAGCGAGCTGTGGGATGCCGCGGGAACCCCGGGCGATAGCGCGCTTTCGTGGTGCTTCTCCGAGCTGTTGGCTGGTCATGTGCCTTCGTCGGCGCTGCTGTCCACGGTGGGCGCCCTGCTGGGCATGATCCCGCAAGGCCTGGTGCTGCTGACCTCGTCGGTGCTCGCCATCGCCACGGTGCGCCTGGCCCGCCGCAAGGTGCTGGCGCAGCAGCTCTACTGCATCGAGACGCTCGCTCGCGTCGACGTGCTGTGCCTGGACAAGACGGGTACCATTACCTCGGGTCGTATGGAGGTCGAGGGCACGTATCCGCTGCCGATCGAGGGCTTTGGCATGGGCGCGGGGGAGGGCGAAGCCGCCGTTCCCGTCGATACCACGGTGCTCGATTTTGCCCTGGCTAACGTGGCGCGTGCGACTTCGGCCGATGCCAACGAGACCTGCCAGGCGCTGCTCAACTATTACGCCGATCGACCGGTCGAGGTGTCCGAGCCGCTGTCGGTCATTCCGTTCTCGTCGTCCAAAAAGTGGAGTGGCGCTTCGTTTGCGCAGGGCTCCTATGTGATGGGCGCTGCGCAGTTTGTGCTTTCGGAGTGTGTGTTTTCGCAGGTCGAGAACCGTGTCGCCGAGCTTGCCGATACCTGCCGCGTGCTCGTGGTGGCGCGCGTGGACGGCTTTACGCCCGATGGCGATATGGTGGGCGAGGCCGAGCCCGTGGGCTTTGTGACCATCCGCGACGAGATTCGTACCTCGGCGGCCGAGACCATCGGCTACTTTAACGAGCAGGGCGTGACCCTTAACGTGATCAGTGGCGACGACCCGCGTACGGTGTCGTCGATCGCGCGCGTGGTGGGCGTGCCAGGGGCGGACGCTTATGTGGACGCCACGACGCTCGATACGTCGGCCAAGCTCGATGCCGCAGTGGACCGCTACCATGTCTTTGGTCGTGTGACCCCGCAGCAGAAGCGCGAGCTCGTGCAGGCGCTCAAGCGCCGCGAGCACACCGTGGCCATGACGGGCGACGGCGTCAACGACGTGTTGGCGCTCAAGGAGGCCGACTGCTCCGTCGCCATGGCGGCCGGCTCCGATGCCGCGCGTAACGTGGCCGAAATCGTGCTCGTCGACAACGATTTTGCCTCGATGCCCGCCGTGGTGGCCGAGGGCCGTCGCTCCATCAACAACCTGCAGCGTTCGGCTTCGCTGTTCTTGACCAAGACGCTGTTCTCGATGGGCCTGGCGGCGCTGTGCATCGCGCTGCCGCCGTACCCTTTCGAGCCGATTCAGATGACGCTCATCAACTTCTTCTGCATCGGCGCGCCGGGCTTTGTGTTGGGCCTGGAGCCCAACAATGCTCGCGTGAAGGGTGCGTTTTTGACCAACGTGCTCAAGCGCGCACTGCCGGCGTCGATTGCGGTCATTTTGGCTGCGGCGCTCGATATCTTTGTGGCGCGCGTGTTTGGCTTTAGCCAGCTCACGCTGTCTACGATGTGCCTGCTTACGTCGTGCGCGGCGAGCGTCAGCCTGATCTGGCGCATCTCGCAGCCTCTCACGCCCTTGCGCGTGGTGCTCTTTGTGTTTGTAGTCGCTGGCATCTTGGTGGGCGTTATCGGATTCCCGGAGCTGCTGTCTATTGCCAACCTGTCGATGGGCCAGATGGTTATCTTGGCTGTCATCGTGGTCTTTACCTGTTCGGTGTTCTTTAAGCTCGCCACGATGATGGATTCGCTCAAGCCGCGTCGTCGTCATGCCGCAACTGGTTTTGGACGCGGTGTGCGCGTCCACCTGGGTCGCGGTGGCGGCAAGGTGAGCTCGACGGGTTCGACGGCGGAGCGTTTTGCCAAGCGCGTCGCCGCCGACATGGCACAGCGCCGCGAAGCTCGCACCGTTCGCGAGGCCGAGGTCCGCGCACTCGAGGGCGTGGCCCAGGCCCAGCCCAAGAAAAAGAAGGGTAGCGGAGCCAAGCGCTCTCGCGTAACCAAGTCCGCCCAAGGCATCAAAGTCTCGATGCCGAGCAAAAAGAAGAAGTAACTACGCGCCCTGGCGATGTTGAATTGGTGCCTTGCTCCTGTGGGGCCGTGGCGATGTTATGCTCTAACCTCGATTGTTTGAATTGCTTCGAAAAGAGGATGCCGTGATCTGCCCGCATTGCCTAAAGACCATCGAGGACGGCGCCTCGTTCTGCCCCTACTGCAACGCCTATGTGGGTCCGGGCGATGGTCCGGAGCACACCGAGTTCGTGTTCTGTGAGGGCTGCGGTGCCCGTCTTTCTCCGCATGATCGCACGTGCCCCAAATGCGGACGCCCCGCTCCGGGTATCCTCTCCGAGGACGCGGCCGCATCCGACCTGGCAGCGGGCCGCACGGCGGGCTTTCCGCGCCTAACGCAAGAGCAGATCGATACCGAGGTGCCGCATGCGCCGGCCTCTGCCGCTGCGGTGCTTTCGGACGCCGCTGACCCCAATGAGACCTGCGTGCTGCCGGCTTTCGATAAGGATTTCGGTATCCCCAAGGTCGATATTCCCACGCCCGTTTCCCTGCATGACGATGCTCAAAAACCCAAGCGCAAGGTGCACCCCGACGAGGACGCCTATCACAAGCATAAGCGTCATATTCCCAAGCCGCTCATTATCATCGCGGTCCTTGCCGTCGTTTGCGGCGGTGCCTATTGGTTCGTGACGACCGATCCCATGGGTGTTATGCCCGGCTTCTACGACCAGTTTGGCCAAGCTGCACAGACCACCTTCCCCACGCGCCAAAAGGGCGAGGCCACTGAGGACGATACCAAGCAGGACGATTCTGCGGAGGTGGTCCAGGAAGAAACCGTGCTCACCGATGATCAGCTCTATACCAGGCTCGACGGTCTGTATCAGACCATCGTGTCCTACGCTGACGAGGACCAGATCGGCGAGGTCATCGATTCCTTTAACAACGGTTATCTCCGAACGCCGCTGTCCACCCGTCAGGAGCTGTCGCAGAGTGCCTACGCCCTGCGCGACCAGATCAAAAAGACGCAAGATGAGCTCAACAACCTGAAAGTACAGGACGATACGGTCTATGCGGATGACATCGCCCACTTAAAGCAGCTTGCCGAGTGGATGTATGAGCGCGTCGACGTGATCTGCCAGAGCTGGGATATCTCGCTGGCCATTCCCGATGGCGAGTCGATGAGTTCCCACCAAAGCGAGATCCTGGCGCCCATCGCGCAGGGCGGCAACAGCGCGCTGAACCAGTACGATGCCAATGTGGGTTCCTGGAAGCCGCAGCAGCGTTCCTAAAATTAGTTCGCCATAGTCGGCATAACCTACGTGCGCAATTGATGTAAACCCGTGCTTATTGCTACAATTCGTACAAATATGCTTTAAACGCACGAGGAAGGAACCACATGTTTGGTTTTAAGAAAGAGCTCTACACGCCCGAGTATCAGCTTGTCGGCGACGAGTGCGCCGTAATCGAGACGTCGAAGGGTACCATCAAGGTCAAGTTTGACGGCGAGGGCGCTCCCATTCATGTCGCGAACTTCTGCGAGCTTTCCACGATGGGCTTCTATGATGGCCTTAAGTTCCATCGCTATGTGCCCGGTTTTGTTATCCAGGGTGGCGACCCCAATACCCGCGACATGTCCGGCGCCGACGTCGCTGCCGGCCTTGAGGGCCCCGACGGCATGCCCGGTACCGGTGGCCCCGGCTACTGCATCAAGGGCGAGTTTGCCACCAATCCGCGCAACAGCCATGTCGACGGTGCCCTTGCCATGGCGCGCTCCATGGACCCCGATTCCGCGGGTTCGCAGTTCTACTTCTGCCTGGGTGCCCAGCATAACCTCGATTCCGGTTACACCGTCTTTGGTACCACGGTCGAGGGTCTCGATGTGATTTCGCAGCTGCGTGCCGGCGACGAGATCGTCCATGTCGAGATCGTTCACGAGTAAAGGGGACTTCCTTGAATAGCCAGCTGATCCAACAGGGCCGCGCCGCTTACCGCGCGGGTGATTTTTCCGCTGCAGCCCAGATGCTTGGGGCGGCAAAGACTCCCGATGAGATTATGGGCGAGGCCGATCACCTTCGTGGCAACGCCTTGATGCACCTGGGCATGTATGCCGAGGCCGCCGAGGCCTATGCCGCCGCCCTCAACGACGGCACCTACGGCAAGCGCGGCGCGCTGCTCACCAACCGCGGCAAGGCGCTCGCCGCCGTGGGCGACTACACGACGGCCGCCCAGGCGTTCTCTGCCGCTACGCAGGATGCTTCCTATGCCACGCCGTTTAAGGCCTATCTGGGCCTGGGTAACGCGCTGTTCCAGTCGGGCGACTATGCCAACGCGGGTACTGCCTTCCGTCAGGCCGCCATCGACGGTGCCAATCCGGCTCCTGCCGCCGCACTCGGCGAGCTCGGTCGTTGCTTCATTAAACTCGGCCGTCCGGCGGATGCCGTGGAGACCTACCGCACGGCTATCGACTTTGCCGGCCCCCGCGACGACACGCGTGCGCTCAACGCCGGCATGGGTCAGGCGCTTTCTGCCGCCGGCCGTCCCTCCGACGCACTCGACGCCTTTAACGCCGCTACTGCCGATGGCATCTACCAGCTCACCTCCGAGCAGGCCGATGAGCTTGCCCGCGTGCACGATTCGCTTGCCGCGCTGTCTGCCCAGACGGCCATGGCCACGGCTCCGGCACCCGCGATGGACGCTCCAGCCGTCGATCCGCTCGATCCTACGGGCGCGACCGGTCAGTTTATGCCCGATCCCTCGGACACCGGCTTCTTTACGCTGTCCGAGTCCGAGATGGTCCAGCAGGACCGTCAGGACCGCAAGCAGGCCAAGGTTCGTCGTCGCCATCGCCACACGGGTCTCAAAGTCTTCATCGTGCTGCTTCTGCTCATTTTGATCGCCGCGGGCGGTCTGGGCTTTGCCTATACGCGCGGCTTTGGCTTCCCCTCGCAGGAGTCGGTTATCACCGATCTGTTCCAGGCTGCTGGCGACGGTGACACCGCAAAGGCCGAGTCTTGTCTGGCCTCGAGCCTGTCCGAGGATGCCAAGTCGATGGTCATCTCCTCGATTCCGCAGGGTGCCACCGTGTCCGTCGAGGGCATGGATCAGTCCATGACCGAGACGACCGCCAAGGTGAAGGCATCGCTGTCCAAGGGCGGCGAGCAGGAGTACACCGTCAAATTCGTGCGCTCCGACAACCATATCGGCTGGGCCGTTTCCTCGCTCGATATGGATTTCTCGGCTGCTGACAACCAGTAGTGACCTTATGGGATTTAGCTTTGCCCGGCGCTTCACCGCAAGTGAGGTGCCGGGCTTGCGCTAGTATGATGAGCTAGTAGTTTTCCAGCAATCATCCAACACATCAGGAGTTGCGTTGTTTTCTTTGATGGATATGTTCTTCGGTAGCTATGCGGGCGATCTTGCCATCGACCTCGGCACCGCCAATACGCTTGTTTCCGTGCGCGGCAAGGGCATCGTCATTCGCGAGCCCTCTGTTGTTGCCATCGACAAGAACGACGAGCGCATCCTGGCGGTCGGTATCGAGGCAAAGCGCATGCTCGGCCGTACGCCCGGCAACATCGTGGCCGTTCGTCCCCTGAAGGACGGCGTCATCGCCGACTTCGATGTTACCGAGGCCATGCTTCGCTACTTTATCGACAAGGCGTCCGAGAAGCGCTATCCGTGGACTCCGCGTCCGCGTGTTGTCGTCTGCGTTCCCTCCGGTGTCACGTCGGTCGAGAAGCGCGCTGTCTTTGAGGCCACGATCCAGGCCGGTGCCCGTCAGGCCTATCTGATCGAAGAGCCTATGGCCGCCGCTATCGGCGCTGACCTGCCTGTTGAGGAACCCACCGGCTCCATGGTCATCGACATCGGTGGCGGTACCACCGAGGTTGCCGTTATCGCTATGGGCGGCATCGTCGTCTCGCAGTCCATCCGTATTGCCGGCGACGAGTTCGATCAGGCCATCCTCACGCACGTTCGCGATGCCTACAACCTGGCCATCGGCGAGCGTACGGCAGAGGACATCAAGATCAAGGTCGGTTCCGCCGTGCCGCTCAAGGACGAGCTCGACGTCGAGGTCAACGGCCGCGACGTGATCACCGGTCTGCCCAAGACCGTGCGCATCGAGAGCGAGGAAATCCGTCGAGCGCTCAACAAGCCGCTCGACGAGATGGCCAAGGCCGTCAAGGACGCCCTCGACGCCACGCCGCCCGATCTTGCCTCGGATCTTATGTACTACGGCATTCTGTTGACCGGCGGCGGTGCACTGCTGCGCGGTCTCGACGTGCGCTTGCGCGATGAGACCGGCGTTTCGGTCAACGTTAGCCCTACGGCGCTCGACAACGTCGTGAATGGCTGCGCCCGCGTGCTCGAGGCCAACGCGTTTGATGGCGGCTTCGTCCAGACCAATGCTTAATTTCCAAAAGGTGGATTCCATTTGGCACGATCTTCGGGTTTCTCCACAAATCTGAATACCAAGCGACAATCAACGGGTATGCGCCCGTTGATTGTTTTCAGCCTGATTTCGGTGTTGCTGCTCACGTTTTACATCCGCGAGGGCGAGGCAGGACCGATTCATGCCGTGCGTTCGGGCGTAACGACGATTACCTCGCCGGTGCGCTTTGTGGGCTCGGCCGTGGCGGCTCCCTTCAATACGATCGGCAACGTGTTCTCTAACCTTACGGCGTCGCAGGACACGCTCGACGAGCTTAAGAAGCAAAACGAGGAACTGACCTCTAAGGTTGCTGAGCTCTCCGAGGCTCAAAAGACCGCCGAGCGTCTGGAGGGGCTGGTCGGGCTGCAATCGACCTACAACCTCAAATCGACCGCAGCTCGTATCGTCGGTGCCTCCGGCGATGCCTGGACTTCGACCGTCACGATTGATAAGGGTTCTGCCGACGGGCTTACCATCAACATGCCTGTGACGAGTTCGGCCGGTGTTATCGGCCAGATCATCGAAGTCTCGGCCAAAACGTCCACCGTGCGCCTGATTGGCGACGAGAACTCCGGCGTATCCGCCATGGTGCAGGACACGCGCGCCCAGGGCATGCTGCAGGGTCAGGCTGACGGCACGCTGCGTCTTGAGTACGTGAGCGTCGACTCCGATGTTAAGGTTGGCGACATCATCGTGACCTCGGGCATCGGTGGCGTGTTCCCCAAGGGCCTTCCGCTTGGCACCGTCTCGTCGGTTGAGAAATCGGCAAACGACGTGTACTACACCATTGTGGTGCGCGCTCAGACCACGGCCGAGAACAACGAGGAAGTGCTGGTCATTACCTCGCTGACCGACGAACAGTCGGCCTCGGATGAGGACGTGAACACGGCCAACAGCACGCCGCAGGGAACGTCGCGCGATGCTGCGACCAAGACGAAGGACGAGAGCCCGGATGACAGTTCCGACACGTCCGAGACGACCGATTCCGGCTCGAGCGAATAGGGGGCATGTCCATGGATCTACACGAGCAGGGGATGAGCTCCCGCACGTTTGTAATCGCCGCCATTGTGTGCGTGCTGCTGCAGGCAGGCCTGGCACCGCAGATCTCCATTGCGGGCGGTCGCGTCAACTTTATGATTATCCTGGTGTGCCTAAGCGTGTTCTCGGGCGACCCGACCCGTGCCGTCGTGTGCGGTTTTTGCAGCGGCTTGTTCTATGACCTTTCCGCTGCCGTGCCGGTGGGCGTTATGTCGCTCCTGCTGACCGTGGGTTCTTTTGCCCTGGTGCATAGCGCTGCCGGTCAGACGGGCGGTACCCCGAGTGCGCGCGGCATCACTGTGGGCGCCTTTGCGCTCGTCATTAATGTGATCTACAGCATCATCTTGCTGTTTATGGGTTTGGAGACGAGCTTTGTCGTGGCGATCTTCGGCCATGCGCTGCCGTCTTCGATCCTGACGGGTCTGGTTGCCATTCCGTTTTTGATGTCCGGCGTCGTGCCGCAGTCCGGTTATGGATTTTCCGCACGTGGCGGACGCCAGACGGGCATGCGCTTTAAGCCCAAGACCCGTAAGCTCAAATAGGGGAGGCTCGTAGATGTCTTCCCAGATGACGGTTATTATCGCCGGTATCGTGCTGGTTGTGGCCATCGTGGTCGCACTGGTCATCATGCGTCGCGGCGATTCTCGTTTTACCTACGATACGCAGCATGGGACGGCCCCGCGCGCCACCGAGGGCGAGGGCAATACCGCGGCGACCGCCTTTAAGGGCCGCTTCTCCATCCTCACCACGGGTGTGGGCGCGATGTTCGCGGCGCTTGCCGTCAAGCTGTGGGGCATGCAGATGGTCTCGTCGGACTATTACGAAAAGCAGGCTAATAGCAATCAGACGCGCACCGTTACCACACCCGCTGTGCGCGGCCGCATCCTCGACCGCAATGGCGTGGCGCTTGTCCAGAACCGTCCCTCACTTGCTGTCGTGGCCTACCGCGACCTTGCCGAGGATGAGGTTCTGGTTCGCCATCTTGCCAACGTGCTCGGTATGCCCTACGTGGCGGTGCTGCGCAATATTCAGGACAATTCCGAGGGCGCTCAGAGCCTGCATACCATCGCGACGGACGTCCGTCGCTCCACGGTTGCCTATATTCAGGAGCACGCCGGCGAGTTCCCGGGCGTCAAGATTGCCGAGCGTACCGAGCGCCAGTATCCATATGGCGAGACGGCATGCCATATCTTGGGCTATACCGGCACCATTACCTCCGAGCAGCTCGAGGCCCAGAATAAGAAAACCTCTGGTGATGATGATGCTTCTGCTGGCCGGATTACGTACCAGTCGGGCGATATCGTGGGCCAGGCGGGTGTTGAGAGCTACTACGAAAACCTGCTGCAGGGTATTCGTGGCGAGCAGACCGTCAAGGTCGATGCCTCGGGCAATGTGACCGGTCAGGCCGGCGCCGTGCCCGCCAAGGCCGGCTCCGACATTAAGCTCACGCTCGATCTTAAGATCCAACAGGCCTGTGAGACGGCGCTGGCGAGCGCCATCGAGCTTGCCAAGACCACTGGCTACAGCAATGCCGGCAACGGCGCTGTGGTGTGTCTCGATCCCAACAATGGCGAGATCCTGGGCATGGCGAGCGAGCCCAAGTTCGATCCGTCCGTCTTTATCGGCGGCGTCTCAAATGACGTGTGGACCGAGCTCAATGATGACAAGGGTTCGCACCCGCTGCTCAACCGCGCCATTAGCGGACAGTACATGTCGGCCTCGACCATCAAGCCGCTCTCGGCACTGGCCGGTCTTGAGTTTGGAACCTACACTTCAACGCAGACAACCAACTGCACGGGCTATTGGACGGGCCTGGGCAAGGCTTGGGGCAAGCGCTGCTGGCTGACGTCTGGCCACGGCACCATGACGCTGCAGTCGGGTATCGCCAACTCGTGCGACCCCGTCTTCTACGACATGGGCAAGGCCTTCTTTTATGACGAGCAACATTCCGAGGGCCTGCAGGAGGTCTTTCGTCGCTGGGGCCTAGGCAAGACCTGCGGTATCGATCTGCCGAGTGAGGGCGCGGGCCGTATTCCCGATGCCGAGTGGAAAGAGTCGTACTTTACCGACGCCTCTGCCGAGGACCGCAAGTGGAATGCCGGCGATATGACCAACATTGCCATCGGCCAAGGCGACATCCTGGTGACGCCCCTGCAGATGGCGTGCGCCTATATGGGTCTTGCCAACGGCGGCAAACAGTACGTGCCTCACGTGTTTTTGTCTGCCGTGTCGCGCGATGGCGACGGCGATGCCTATAAGTACAACGGCAAGGGCAAGAAGAAGCGCCTGGAGGCCAAGATCAACAGCGATTCGGATTTGACTCTTGTTCGCAACGGCATGCACGACGTGATTTACACGGCATCGACGTCCCTGGCGGCTCACTTTGGCACCCTGACGCCACAGGTGTACGGCAAGTCGGGCACGGGCGAGAAAAGCGGCGAGGACGAATACGCGTGGTTCTGCGCCTATGCACCGGCCGATGATCCCAAGTATGTCATCGCTACTGTCCTGGAGCAGGGCGGCGGTGGTTCGGATACCGCGATGCATGTCGTGCGCGACGTGCTCGGCGTGATTTATGACGAGCCCGATACCTCTTCGGCCTCGGGCGATTCTTCGGTTCGATAGGAGGTTGCGATGGATTTTTCTCCGGCGGATCTGTTCCGTTCAACCAAGACCGGCTCTCGCAGCAGCCTGGACCGCGTCAACAAGCAACTTTCGGCCTCGCGCGGTACGTTTCGCCAAAAGGTGCATATCGGTGTGCTGCTGGCTACCGTCGCGCTCGTTGCCTATGGCGCCATCATTATTTGGTCGGCGTCACAGTTTAAGGCCGACGCCTCATTCTCGCGCCACCTGCTGGGCATTGGCATTGGCGCGGTGCTTGCGGTGCTCGTCTGGCGTACCGATCTGCGCGGTATTTCCAATTTTTCGACGGCGTTGCTCGTCATCGACCTGATCGTGATCTTCTCGCCCAAGATTCCGGGTCTGTCCTATACGGGCGGTCTGGGCATGACGGGCTGGATCAAGATTCCCGGTATCGGCTTGACATTCCAGCCGGTCGAGCTTGCCAAGCTCATCACCATCTTCTTTATCGCCACGCTTGGCTCGCAGTATAACGGCCGCATCGATACCGTTCGCGACTACGTCAAGCTCTGCGGCATGCTGTCCATCCCGTTTTTGGCCGTCGTTGCCATGGGCGACCTGGGCTCGGGCCTGGTCGTGCTGGTCTCGGGCGCCATCGTCATCTGCATGAGCGGTGCGCGCCGCGAATGGGTGCTGTCGACCCTGGCCCTGCTTGTGGGCCTGGTGGCCCTCGTCCTGGCGCTCGATTCGGTCTTTGATTCGTTGCTCGGCCACGATGTGCTCATCAAGCAGTATCAGATGAACCGCCTGACGGTCTTTATCGACCCCGATAATGCCGATTCGGACGATGCCTACAACCTGCAGCAGTCGCTTATCGCCGTTGGCTCGGGCGGCTTCTTTGGTAAGGGTTTGGGCCATGCGACGCAGTCGGCCGGCGGCTTTCTGCCTGAGTTCCACACCGACTTTGTCTTCGCCTTCCTATCCGAGACCTTTGGCTTTTGCGGTTCCTTTTTGCTCCTGTGCCTCTACGTGCTGCTGATCTTTTCGACGATTCGCGTCGCCTTTAAGTGTGAGTCGCTGTTCTTGCGTCTTTCGTGTGTGGGCATCGTTGGCATGTGGGCGTTTCAGACCTTCGAAAACATCGGCATGTGCATCGGCATGATGCCGATTACCGGTATTCCGCTACCGTTTATTAGCTTCGGTTCGTCTTCGATGATGATTCAGCTGCTGACAGTGGGTATCGTACAATCCATATGGCGGCATCGTTCGGGCGCCGCGTAACCGCTGGAGGGGTTTGCTATGAAAATTCCCGTAGATAAGCTGACCCGCGCTTTTAAGATGGGCGCGTCCGTTAAGAAGGATTCCGATACGCCGGTGCGCGTCTCGGTCTATCTGGATTCGTCCGCCTCGCGCTTTCTGGCCGAGACGGTGCGTGACGCCTTTGTGCCGCAGACGACCTCGGGCATTGTGCGCGTCGAGCGTCTGGGGGAGGAGCGAATTGCTCCAAAGACCGATACCGATGTGGTACTGGTGCTCTCGTGTGGTTCCGACCGCCTGGAGAGTGCCGTGCAGGAGCTCGTGATCGCCGGCGCGCCCGTGTGCGTGCTTGCCGAGTCTGCTGTGGAGGTGCCGTTTATCGAGGAGTCCACGCCCATGCTCGGCGTGGTGGCGGCAACCGATAAGACGTTTCTGCTCGAGACGCTTGCCCGCTGGATTCTCGATCGCACCGACAAGGAAACGGCTTTTGCGGCGAACTTTGCCTTTATGCGCATCGCGGCGGCCAATCGTATCATCACCTCGTGCGCGCTCACCAATATGGCGACCGGTGCGCTGGTGTTTTTGCCGGGCGCCGATTATCCCGTTATGGCGCTGGCGCAGGTGGGCATGCTCTTTGAGCTCGCTGCCGTCTTTGGACGCGGCATTAAGCCTGAGCGCGGCTATGAGGTCGCGGGCGTGCTTGCCGGCGGTCTTGTGATCCGCGCGGTCACCCGCGCACTCGTCAAGCAGACGCCGCATATTGGGTTTGCCGTCAAGGCGCTCACTGCTGCCGCGGGCACCTATGGCATGGGCCGTGCGCTCGTTTCGCTCTACGAGCGCGATGTCGACTACAGCCGTGCCAACGAGGTGGTCACCGCCACGTTCTCCCGCGTTCGCGATCTGGTGACCACGGTCGCGGGTGCTACCCGTCCTATGGCGTCCTACCAAGACGCATCCGATCTCGCTGCTTAGGGGTTTTCCGTTGCGCGTTGCATACCAAGACTGTTTTCATTTAATTGAGCCGCTGCTCGCCAAGGTCGAAAAGCCGAGTCGCTATATCGATCACGAGTGGGGCACGCTTTCCAAGGCCGATGCCGACTACCGTTGCTGCTTGATCTACCCGGATGTGTACGAGGTTGGTCTGCCCAACCAGGGTATCGCCATCCTCTACAACATTCTTAACCAGGCCGAGGGCATCTCCTGCGAGCGCGGCTATGTGCCGTGGCCCGACATGGGTGACGCCATGCGCGAGGCGGGCATTCCGCTGCTGTCGCTCGAAGGTGCTGCCCCCGTCGCTTCGTTTGATATCGTCGGTCTGCATGTGCCGCACGAGATGGCGGTGACGAACTTCCTCGAGGCACTCGATCTCGCTGGCATTCCGCTGTTAGCGGCCGACCGAGGCGAAGACGACCCCATCATCATCGCCGGCGGTCCCTCGGTGTACAACCCTGAGCCGTACGCGGCCTTCTTCGATGCCATCCTCATCGGCGAGGGCGAGGAATCGCTGCTCGAGACCTGCCAGCTGCATCGCCGCCTGCGTGACGAAGGAGTCCCGCGCGCGCAGATTGTTGAGCAGCTTGCATCCATTGCCGGCAACTACGTGCCGTCGCTCTATGAGGTTCGTCACGATGAGCCCTGCTCGCCGCATGGCTACACCGTGCCGCGTGAGGGCAAGGATGCTCCGGTCGTGGTCTACAAGCGCGTCGTCGAGGATTTCGGCGCCACGAATCCGCTGTCGCAGTCGTGTGTACCCTATGCGCAGCTGGTCCACGACCGCCTGTCTATCGAGATCCTGCGTGGCTGCGCTCGCGGCTGTCGTTTTTGCCAGGCCGGCATGACGTATCGCCCGGTGCGCGAGCGCTCGGCCGACCAGATCGTCTCGTCGGTGATTCAGGGTCTGGAAAAGACCGGCTATGACGAGGTGTCGCTGACCTCGCTCTCCACGACCGACCACTCCTGCATTCGCGACGTGCTCGGCAGGCTCAACCGTCGCCTGGAGGATACGGGTATTCGCGTGTCTATTCCGTCGCAGCGCCTGGATTCGTTTGGCGTGGATATGGCCGAGTCGGTCGCCGGCGAAAAGAAGGGCGGCCTGACGTTCGCACCCGAGGCCGGCAGCCAGCGCATGCGCGACATCATTAACAAGAACGTGACCGAGGAGGACCTGGACCGTGCGGCCAAGGCGGCCTTCGAGGCCGGCTGGAACCGCATGAAGCTCTACTTTATGATGGGCCTTCCCGGCGAGCGCGACGAGGACATCGTGGCCATCGCCAATCTGGCCGATCACGTGCTGGAGCTCGGTCGTTCCGTGGTGCCCAAGGCTCGTCGCGGCTCGATCTCGGTGTCCATCTCGGTTTCGGTGTTTATCCCCAAGGCTGCCACGCCGTTCCAGTGGTGCCCGCAGCTCGACTACGACGACGTCAAGCGTCGCCAGAAGCTGCTTATCACGAGCGTTCGCAACCGTGCCGTCCGCGTGCATTACCACGATGCCGAGACCTCGCTCATCGAGGCCGCGCTCTCCCGCGTCGGTCGTGACATGACGCCCGTCATCATCGATGCTTGGCGCTCGGGGTCTCGCTTTGACGCCTGGGTAGAGCATTTCTCGCTCGATAACTGGAAGGAGGCTGCTGCCAAAAACGGCATCGACCTCAATGAGCTTGTGCACCTGCCCTATGAGTTGGACTGGCGTCTGCCGTGGGAGCATGTGAGCCCCGGCTGCACGCGCGGCTTCCTCGAGCGCGAGTACCGTCGCTCGCTCGAGGGTGTCACGACTCCCGACTGCACTCGCACGTCGTGCACCGGCTGCGGAATCTGCCCCACGCTCCACGCCAAGAATGTATTGATGGGTGATCGCGCATGAGTGAGCGCCTGACCGACAACCCCACGCTCTTTAGACTTCGTGTTCGCTATGGCAAGCGCGATCGCCTTAAGTACCTGGGCCATCTCGAAGTAATCCATACCATTGAGCGCATCGTGCGCCGTGCGGGACTTCCCTATGCCGTCACGCAGGGCTTCTCTCCGCACATGCGAGTGGGCTTCTCTTCGGCGCTACCGGTGGGTACGTCGTCGATCTGCGAGTGGTATGACCTGTTTATGACCGAGTTCGTGGCGCTCGACGAGGCGTTTGGGCGCCTGGCTGCGGCGTCTCCGGCCGATCTGGCGCCCATCGAGGCGGCGTACATCGACGTGCATACGCCGGCGTTGACGGCTCAGCTTACGCGTCTGTCGTATCGCATCGACCTGCACTTGGATCCCGAGGCGCCCGTAAGCGCCGACGAGGTGCGTCGTGCGATCGACACGCTGCGCGCGGGCCATGGCATCGACTACGCGCGCGGCAAAAAGAGCAAGCGCTTGGATTTGGATCACACGCTCGTGGGCTATGAGCTCACGGCGGGGGAGCGCCCGGACCATTTGGTGCTCATGCTCGACACCCATGCCGATAACGAGGGCTCCATGCGTCCGGAAATTTTGCTTTCCGCTGCTGATGTTTTGTTGCAGGGCTTGACCCCGGGCGTGGATGCACCTATTGTTTCCACCGGTATGCAAGACCTCGTGACCATCTGCTCCTACGATGTCGAGCGTCAGAATCAAGCATGCGAGGACGACGAGGGCCGACTCGTCAGCCCCATACCTGTGCGAACTTGTGGATTTGCTCCACATACTCGTTGACGGGGGTATTTTCGCCTGCTACTATATTCGGCTGTTGCACTAACTGATGCATGAAGGGCAAGTAAACATGTACGCAATCGTTAACACGGGCGGCAAGCAGTACAAGGTCGCCACCGACGATGTCATCACCGTCGAGAAGATCGAGGGCAATGAGGGCGACAAGGTCACCCTGCCGGTCATCTTCCTCAACGATGGTAAGAAGATCGTCACCGATCCCGACAAGCTGGCTAAGGCCAAGGTTACCGCTCAGATCGTTGAGCAGTTCAAGGGCGAGAAGCAGCTGGTCTTCAAGTTCCACAAGCGCAAGCGCTATCGTCGTCTGAAGGGTCACCGTCAGCAGCTCACCAAGCTGAAGATCGTGAAGGTCCAGGCTACGTCCCGCGCCAAGAAGGCTGTCAAGGCAGAGGCCGAGGCTGTTGCCGAGGCTCCCGTCGCCGAGTAGATTACACTCGTAACGAAAGAGTAGGTATACACAATGGCACACAAAAAAGGACTCGGTTCCTCCCGTAATGGCCGTGACTCCCGCGGTCAGCGCCTTGGCACGAAGCGCTATGCCGGCCAGACGGTAACCACGGGCACGATTCTCGTCCGTCAGCACGGCACTCACATCCACCCGGGTGAGAACGTTGGTCGTGGCAAGGACGACACGCTGTTCGCGCTGGTCGACGGTACCGTTGAGTTCCACAAGGGTATCAAGCACAGGGTCAGCGTACGCCCGCTCGCGAACGCGTAATTCACCCTTCATAGAGCACATATGTGGGAGGCACTTGAGTTTTAGAATTCAAGGGTCTCCCTCTTTTTGTAGGAGGCGATTCTGTTGTCACAGTTCACCGATATCAGCCGCATTAACGTGTGCGGCGGCGACGGCGGAGCCGGATGCATGTCGTTTAGGCGCGAGGCATTTGTCCCCAAGGGCGGCCCCGATGGCGGCGACGGCGGTCGTGGCGGCAATGTCGTCATCCAGGCCGATGCTCAGCTGTCTTCGCTGATCGATTACCGCTTTAAGCATCACTTCCGCGCCGAGCGCGGCACGCACGGCCAGGGCGCTCGTCGCAATGGCAAGAGCGGCGAGGACCTGATCCTGAAGGTTCCCATGGGCACCGTGGTGCGCGAGCTCGATCCCGAGACGCAGACCCCGATGTTCGAGATTGCCGACCTGGTGCACGACGGCGAGCGCGTTGTCGTGGCGCCCGGTGGCGCCGGCGGTCTGGGCAATACCCACTTTGTGACGTCGGTGCGTCGCGCGCCCGCGTTCGCTCAGCTGGGCGAACCGGCCGAGGAGCACTGGATTGAGCTCGAGATGAAGCTTATGGCCGATGCCGCGCTCGTGGGCTTTCCCTCGGTGGGTAAGTCTTCGCTCATCGCGCGCATGAGTGCCGCCCGTCCCAAGATCGCCGACTATCCGTTTACCACGCTCGTGCCGAACCTCGGCATGGTGCGTGCCGGGGAGTATTCTTATGTCGTTGCCGACGTTCCTGGTTTGATCGAGGGCGCGAGCGAGGGCAAGGGCCTAGGCCACCAGTTCCTGCGCCACATTGAGCGTACGGCCCTGATCATGCATGTCGTCGACATGACGGGCGGTTTTGAGGATCGCGACCCGGTTGAGGATTACCGCATCATCAACCGTGAGCTCGAGCAGTATGGCGCAGAGCTCTCGGAGCGCCCGCAAATCGTTGTCGCCAACAAGTGCGATGCGCCGGGCACGGCCGACAAGATTGCCGACCTCAAGCGCGCCGCGCTCGACGATGGACATATGTTCTTTGCCGTGTCCGCCGTGACGGGCGCCGGTCTCAATACGCTGATGCTTGCCGTGGGCGAGCAGGTGGCTAAGCTTCGCGCCGAGCTGGCGGTTTCCGATGAGCCGGTCGATCTTCGCGACGAGGAGTGGGAGCGCCGCCGTCTGCAGCGCGAGAAGCGGTTCCGCATTGTCCAGGAGGAGCCCGGTGCCTTCCGTGTGGTTGGTCGTGCCATCGAGCGCATGGTCATCCAGACCGATTGGGAAAACGAGGAAGCCGTCATTTACCTGCAGCATAAGTTTGCGCGTATGGGTGTTGACGACGCGCTCGAGAAGGCCGGTTGCCGTGCGGGCGACGAGGTCCGCATTTGCCAGCGTGCCTTTGACTTTGAGGGCGCTGAGGACTTCTCGGAGTACGAGGAGCTCGAAGGCGCTGGCGAGGACGTTGCCGTTGAGGCCATTGACGTGGCCGATGCTGCGGATGAGGGCGTCGAGGTTGTCGATGCGGCGGATGCCGCGGACGATGCCGTGACCTCGGAGGGCGAGTAGGCCATGTCGCTGCGCGGTGGAATCGGTTTGCCCGAGCTGCCCATAAAAGTGGGCAAAGAGTTTCGGCTTGGCATTATGGGCGGCACCTTCGACCCGATTCATTACGGGCACCTGGTGACTGCCGAGCAGGCACGCGAGTCGCTCGACTTGGACGCTGTGCTCTTTATGCCGGCGGGCTCTCCCGCCTTTAAGCTTGACAAGCCGGTTACGCCTGCCGAGGACCGTTATGCCATGACGGTCCTCGCCACCGCCGCGAACCCGGCCTTTTTGGCGAGCCGGTTCGAGATTGACCGTCCGGGTGTAACCTATACGGCCGATACGCTTCATGCCCTTCGCGATTTTTACCCGCCGCAGGTAAAGCTCTACTTTATTACGGGCGCCGATGCGATTATCGATATTGTGACCTGGCATGATGCCGAACGAATCGCTGAGCTTGCTACCTTTATTGCGGCGACGCGACCGGGCTTTGATATCGATACGGCGCGTGCCCGAATCAAAGAGTCGGGGCTGCCGTTCGACGTGCGCTATATTCAGATTCCGGCGCTGGCGATCAGCTCGACGAACATTCGTAAGCGAGTTGCCCGCGGCATGAGCGTGCGCTATCTTACGAGCGAGTCCGTGCTCGGCTACATTCGCAAGCGCAGGCTATATGCCGATTTGGGCCAAGAAGATTTTGAGTGATGGGGGCTACGTTGTCGGTAGAGGATCAGTTTGAGGGCGATGAGCGCGCGCTGCTCAAGCGCATTCAAGAGCTGCTCGATGTTCGCATGAAAGATAAGCGCAAGCGCTATGTGCATTCGCTGGGTGTTGCCGAGACCGCACTTCATCTGGCCGAGGTCTACGGCGTTGACCGCTTTGATGCGGCTGCCGCCGGCTTAATTCACGACTGGGACAAGGTTCTTTCCGATGACGAGCTCGTGGCCCGCGCGCTTCACTATGGCATCAAGGTTGCCGGCTCTCCTTCCGCCGCGACGCCGCTTTTGCATGGCCCTGTTGCCGCCTATGAGCTTCCGCAGCTTTTTCCCGAGCTGTCACCGGCCGTTTTCCAGGCTGTCGACCGTCACACCGTGGGTGCCTGCGACATGACGCCGCTCGATATGGTGGTCTTTGTGGCAGATGCCATCGAGCCCAACCGTCACGGCGACTATGCCCATGCGCTGCGCAAGATGGTGGGGAAGTTCTCGCTCGATGAGTTGTTCTTCTCCTGTTTTGCGCAGGGTCTGGTCTATGTGATCCAGTCCGGGCGCTATCTTTATCCCACGGCTATTACGATTTACAACCATTACGCCCAGCTGCGCTAGCTCGGGTGTGTCTAGAAAGAGGTATTCCATGGCCGACGAGACCATGACTGACGAGCAGATTCTTGAAGGTGTGGAGCACAAGAGTTTCGTTGCCACGTCCGACCGCACCGCCGCCTCGCTGTCCGCGAGCGGTGTCGCCGCCGAGGATGTCGCCCGCGCCGCCGCGCAGGCCGCCTACGACAAGAAGGGCGAGGACGTGCAGGTGCTCGACCTGACCGAGCTTTCCGACGTGTGCGACTACTTTGTGCTTGCCACCGGTACCAACAACCGCCAGGTCGATTCGATTGTCGACGAGATCGAGGAGAAGGTTGCCGAGGCTTGCGGCGAGCATCCGCTCTCCATCGAGGGCCGCGAGCAGAAGACCTGGATGCTCATGGACTACGGCTCGGTTGTCGTCCACGTCTTCACTCCCGAAGCCCGCGACTTTTACCGCCTAGAAAAGCTCTGGGGTGACGCCCCCCAGCTCCCCCTCGACCTCCTCTAGTGGCTCATTTAATATGGGGCTTTTAGCTAGCCTCGCGCATTTCGCCGGGCAGTTGCGGTTTTCCGCACCTGCCCGGCTTTCTTTTTGCCCAAAGGCGGTTAATCGTCGAAGCGGGATTGGCGGCCGAAAGATAGGGCGGTGTCGCCGAACTTGTCTCGGACGGCATCGATCGCGACGGAGAGGTCGCGACGGTCGCTTGATTGGGCTCCGCGGTCGTCGACTTCGCAGAACAGGTCGGTCTGGATGCCGCCCTGATGGTCAAAGTCGCTCATCCCGATACCCGCCAGACGCACATGCATGCCTTCCTGCCAGATGTTGTCGAGCAGTTCGAGTGCAACCGCCACGAAGATATTCTCATCGTCGGTCGGATGAGGCAGCCGCCGCTGCGCCGTTCGCCCGCTTCCATACGTATACTTGAGCTTGAGCGTCACCGTGGCGCCCGTTAGCCCCTGACGGCGCAGGCGGCGTCCCACTGACTCTCCCAACAGCGCAATCGCCGCCTCAATATCCCCACGCTCAGTCAAATCTTTCGCGAAGGTGCGCTCATTGCTCACCGATTTAACCTCGCGTTCCTCGTCCAGACTCGTGACTTCGGAAACCTCGAGTCCCAGCGCACGCTGGCGCATGCGTTCGCCGTTGACACCAAAAATAGAGGCCAAGGTGGATTCCGGTGCACGTGACAGCTCGCCGAGCGTGTAGATGCGCATGCGGCGCAGTCGCTCCTCGGCCGAGCGCCCGATGCCGCTCATGGCAGATACCGGCAGTGCGGCCAAAAAGCGCTGCTCGGTTCCGGGGCGCACGATGGTCAGCCCAAACGGCTTGTCCCGCTCGCTTGCGATCTTTGCCACCGTCTTGTTGCAGCCCACGCCAATGGAGCAGGTCACTCCCAGCGTTGCCACGCGGTCGCTTATGCGCCGTGCAACCTGCAACGGGTCTTCGGGCTCAAAGCGACCCGGTGTGATATCGATAAAGGCCTCGTCGATGGATACGCGCTCAACGCGCGGGGTCTCGTCGGCGAGAATCGCCATGACCTGAGCACTGACCTCGCGGTAGCGGTCGAAGTGCCCGTGTGTCCAGATGGCCTGCGGACACAGACGCCGTGCCTCGGCCGAGGGCATGGCGGAATGCACGCCAAAGCGACGCGCCTCGTATGAGCAGGTGGACACAACGCCGCGGGAATCGGCATCGCCACCCACGATGAGTGGCTTGCCGCGCCACTCGGGATGGTCGAGCATTTCCACGCTCGCAAAAAACGCATCGAGATCCATGAGGCCCACCGCCGGCCCCGTCCAGGGCGGCGGCGTGACGCCCGCAGCATCTTCATAACCGTATGTATGTTCGCGTCTTTTCATGGCATGAGTATACCGCGCAGCTCATGTGGGGTGCGTGGATGTGCTTGCAAATCGCGAATTCTTGTCTAAGATATGGATTTGCCTTCGACTACACCGAAGAAGTTGGTCTCACGGACTTCACCTGCCCGCGTCGATGGCGTATTATGTTCAACTGTTTGTTTGTAGTTGCAGCCTAAAGCTGCTTGGTTGGAGGAGTTTCCTTTGGCAGTCAAGATTCGCCTTGCTCGTCACGGCGCTAAGAAGCGTCCGTACTACCGTGTCGTCGTCGCCGATTCCCGCGCCCCGCGTGACGGTCGTATCATCGAGGAGGTTGGCCGCTACAACCCGATGACCGCCCCCAAGACCATCAACCTCGACCTCGAGAAGATCGCCGACTGGCAGTCCAAGGGCGCTCAGCTCACCGACGCCGTCGCCGCTCTGGTCAAGGCCGCCAACGAGGGCGAGAAGACCGAGACCGTCGTCAAGAAGTCCAAGAAGCAGCTCGCCAAAGAGGCCGAGGCCGCTAAGGCTGCCGCTGAGGCCGCTGAGGGCGCCGAGGAGTAAATCGTGCCTGAGGTTGACGCTGCACAGCTCGAGGGTGAGGCAATGCTCTCAGATCGCATCGCCGATCTCGTCGAATATCTCGTTGTTCAGATCGTCGACGACCCGGATTCCGTGAGCCTTGAGGTCATCGATGGTGACGACGCCTCTACGATCGAGGTTTCGGTCGCCGAGGATGACGTCGCTAAGGTCATCGGCCGTCGTGGCCGTACCATCAAGGCCATTCGCACGCTCGCCCGTGCACTGGCCGCTCGCCTCGACACTGCTGTCGAGGTAGAGGTTCTGGGCTAGGACCTTGAGGTCCCAGTACAAAAACATCGCCCGTGTGGTCAAGCCGCACGGAAGGAAGGGGGAGGTCCTCGCGCAGCCGCTGCGGGGGCTTCCTTCTGTATTAGAGCCGGGTATGCGCGTCGCCCTGACGCCGCCGGCGCTCAAGCGCGACCGCTTTTGCACGGTCGTGTCCGTCACCGATACGGGCGATGGCGATCTGGTCTCGTTTGAGGGTATTGACGACTTGACGGCCGCCGAGGGCATCACGGGATGCTATGTGTTGGCAAATCGTGACGATTTTGAGCTCGATTCACTCGACGCCGCCTATACCGACCTGATGGGCCGCGAGGTGGTCGACGAGCGCTTCGGTTCGCTCGGCACGATTGTCGAGATCATGTCGACGCCCGCCAACGATGTTTGGGTTGTCGAGGGCGATCGGTACGGCGAGGTACTGATTCCCGTGATCGAGCAGGTTGTGCTCGATCTTCCCGACACAGGAACAATTTCCGTCCACGTTATGGACGGCCTGATCGATATGGACAAGTAGGGAGGACAACATGCTGATTGAGACCCTTTCGGTCTTTCCCGAGATGTTTGAGCCCGTCATGTCCACATCGATTTTGGGCCGCGCCCGTAAGGCCGGCCTTTTTGATTTTAAGGCGTATAACCTGCGCGACTGGACGCACGACCGTCATCGTACCGTCGATGACGAGCCGTACGGCGGCGGGCAGGGCATGCTCATGAAGGTCGAGCCTATCGCAGAGGCCATCGAGGCCATTAGCGCAGAGGGTCCCAAGCCCACGGTTGTGTTCTTCACCCCCTGTGGCGAGCCCTTTACGCAGCATGTGGCCGAGCGCCTGCTCAAAAGTGAGCGCCTGCTGTTTGTGTGCAGCCGCTACGAGGGCGTCGACGAGCGCGCGTATGCGTATGCCGATGAGCGTCTGTCGATCGGCGACTACGTGCTTACGGGCGGCGAACTTCCCGCTATGGTCGTTGCCGATGCCGTCGTGCGCCTCATTCCCGGCGCCCTTGGTGATGAGATGAGCAACGTCGACGAGTCGTTCTCGACCGCCGAGGACGGAGGCCTGCTCGAGTACGCGCAGTACACCCGTCCCGCCGAGTTCAACGGCGAGGGCGTGCCTCCGGTGCTTGTGAGCGGCGATCACGCCAAGGTCGATGCCTGGCGTCGCAAGAACGCCATCGAGCGCACCTGCCGCTGGCGTCCGGACTTGATCGAGACGGCGCGGCTCACGCCCGAGGAGCGCGCTTACGCGCAGGTGATCCTTGACGCTTCGTATTCGCAGAGCGAGGAGTGAGTATGGTTCCTACGCAACATTCCGCGTTGAGGGGCGCTTTTGAGTGGATCGCGGTCATCGCGATCGCACTGGTCGCCACCTTCTTGATTCGCTCGTTTGTGGTCGAGCCCTTTGTAGTGCCCACCGGTTCCATGGAGGACACGATCGAGATCGGCGATCAGATTCTGGCGCAGAAGGTGACGCTCGAACTCGGACAGCCCGTCAAACAGGGCGATATCGTGGTGTTTCACAACCCCGATGCCACATCCGAGCATGACGTGCTGGTAAAGCGCGTCATCGCCACGGCCGGCCAGACGGTCGACCTTCAGGACGGCAAGGTCGTCGTTGACGGCCAGGCGCTCGACGAGGACTATACGACGGGCATGAGCTGGCCGCTTTCGGTCCAAGCGCCTGGCGCCCAGGTGAGTTATCCCTACACCGTTCCCGACGGGTGCGTGTGGGTGATGGGCGACAACCGCGAAAACTCTGCCGACTCGCGCTACTTTGGTCCCGTCGATCGCTCTGATTTGATCGCTGTGGCGCTTGTGCGCTACTGGCCGCTCAACCGCATCGGCGCTATCGACTAAAAACCGCTATAGTACAGTACCTAACCGTGTAATCGTTTCGACGAGGGGATATTAGAGGCATGAACGCTTCATCGCTTTCCTTCCAAGACATCATCCTGCGCCTCCAGCAGTACTGGGGCGAGCAGGGCTGCGTCATTATGCAGCCCTATGACTCCGAGGTCGGTGCCGGTACCTTCCATACCGCGACCACGCTGCGCTCGCTCGGTCCCGCCGAGTGGCGCACCTGCTATGCGCAGCCTTGCCGCCGTCCCGCCGACGGCCGCTACGGCGAGAACCCTAACCGCATGCAGCACTACTATCAGTTCCAGGTGCTCATCAAGCCGTCGCCGGTCAACGCCCAGGAGCTCTACCTGGGTTCGCTGGCCGCCATTGGCCTGGACCCCAACGACCATGACGTCCGCTTTGTCGAGGACGACTGGGAGAGCCCGACCCTGGGCGCCTGGGGCCTTGGCTGGGAGGTCTGGCTCAACGGCATGGAGGTCACGCAGTTTACGTACTTCCAGCAGGTGGGCGGTATCGAGGTCGCCCCCGTGCCCGTCGAGATTACCTATGGCCTGGAGCGTATCGCCATGTACGCCCAGGGCGTCAACTCGGTCTACGATCTGGTGTGGAGCTACCTGCCCGATGGCACGCCCATGACCTACGGCGACGTGTTCCTCGAGAACGAGCGCGAATTCAGTGCCTATAACTTTGAGGTCGCCAACGTCGAGATGATGCGTCAGAAGTTTGACGACTACGAGGCCGAGTGCCATTCCTGCCTGGAGCGCAAGCTGCCGTTGCCCGCATACGACTGCGTCATGAAGTGCAGCCACGCTTTCAATCTGCTCGATGCCCGCGGCGCTCTGTCTGCGGTCGAGCGTGCCAACTACATCCTGCGTGTCCGCGCCGTCGCCAAGGCGTGCTGCGAGGCCTATATGGCCGAGGTCGCCGGAGTCAACGAGAATGCCAACCAGGAAGGCGAGGTGGCGTAAGCCATGGCAGACGCTAAGGATTTCCTGTTTGAGATCGGTACGGAGGAAATGCCCTCCGCACCGCTGAACAATGCCGTCAAGCAGCTTGGCACCATGATCGCCAAGGGTCTCGACGAGGCCGGTCTGGCCCACGGCGAGGTCCGCGTGATCTCGAGTCCGCGTCGTTTGGCTGCACTCGTGGCCGACGTCGCCACCGCGACCGATGAGGTTCACGAGGTCAAGCGTGGCCCCGCGGCAAACATCGCCTTCGACGCTGACGGTAACGCCACCAAGGCCGCCCAGGGCTTCGCCCGCAAGTGCGGTGTGGCTGCCGAGGACCTGGTCCGTCGTGAGGATACCGACGGTCGCGAGTATGTCTTTGCCGAGAAGAACATTCCCTCCGCACCGGCAACCCCGATCCTGACGGCCCTGTGCGAGAAGACCATTGCCGGCCTGCAGTGGCCCAACTACCGCTCCCAGCGCTGGGGCCACGAGCACGCGACGTTCGTGCGTCCGGTCCGCTGGATTTGCTGCCTTCTGGGCGAGGATGTTGTGCCTGTGTCATTTGCCGACGTGACGAGCGGCAACACCACGCGCGGCCATCGCGTGCTCGGCCCCGGTGACCACGTTGTCGCCAGCCCCGCCGCCTACGAGCAGGTACTCGAGGACGCCGGCGTGCTTTCTGCCGAGCGCCGTCGCGAGGCCATCCTTGCCGGTATCTCCGAGGTCGAGGCCGCTCGCCCCGGCTGCCATGTCGATACGCCCAAGAAGGTCTTTGAGGAGGTCATTAACCTCTGCGAGTGGCCGACGGTGCTCGTCGGTACTTTCGACGAGGAGTTCCTCAAGGTCCCGCACGAGATTATCTGCGAGTCCATGCTCACCAACCAGCGCTACTTCCCGATCTATGACGGCGAGGGCAAGCTGACGCGTGAGTTCGTGGTCGTCTCCAACAGCAAGCCCGAGAACGCCGAGCGAGTGATCGACGGTAACGAGCGCGTCGTGCGCGCCCGTCTGGACGACGCTAAGTTCTTCTACGAGGAGGACCTGAAGATCTCCCTCGACGAGTTCCGTGAGCGTCTGTCCAAGGTTGCCTTCCAGGAGAAGCTCGGTAGCGTGCTCGCCAAGTCCGAGCGCATCGAGCAGCTCGCGCTCGCTATCGCCCGCGAGGCTCACCTGGGCGCCCATCTTGCCGCCGACGCCGCTCGCGCCGCACACCTGTGCAAGGCAGACCTGGTGTCCAACGCCGTCGTCGAGTTCACGAGCCAGCAGGGCGTGATGGGCGGTTATTACGCGACCGCGATGGGGGAGAACGACGAGGTCGCCCATGCTATTCGCGATCACTATCGTCCCCGTTTTGCCGGTGACGAGCTGCCCGAGGGCACCGCTGGCTGCATCGTGGCCTGCGCCGACAAGCTCGATACCATCGCCGGTATCTTTGCCATCGGCGAGCCCCCGACCGGCTCCTCCGACCCCTACGCGCTGCGTCGTGCCGCTATCGGCATTATCAACATCCTGCGCGACCGTCTGCCGATCGACCCCACGTCGCTCATCGACTTTGCCCTCGAACTCTACAGTGAGCAGGGCATTGAGTTCGACGCCGCCGAGGTCGCCCAGCAGGTTCGTGACTTCTTCCATGGCCGCCTGGTGAGCATGGCCCGCGACGAAAAGATTCCGGCCGATACCGTCGCCGCCGTCTCCGCGGTGCACATCATCGCCCCGTCCGTCTTCTTCGCCCGCTGCGCCGCCCTCGACGAGGCCCGCAAGAACGACGCTGAGACGTTCGACAACCTGGCGACCGCCTATGCCCGCGCCGCGCATATCTCCAAGCCCGAGCTGGGTGCGGAGTATGACCGCAGCCTGATGGGCGAGGTCGAGCTTGCGCTCGCCGACGCCTCCGAGGCTGCTCAGACCGCCGTCGATGCCGCCCTTGCTGCCGAGGACTACCCGACCGCATTTGCCGCCCTCGCCGCCCTGCGCGCGCCCATCGACCGTTTCTTCGATGAGGTCATGGTCATGGACAAGGACGAGCTGCTTCGCGATAATCGCCTTAAGCTGCTCAACCGCTTCGAGGCCGTTTTCTCCGGCATTGCCAACATCGGTGAGCTTGCCCGCAAAAAGTAAGCCAGCCTGCGCATAAGCGCAAAAGGAGCCCCGCATGGATTGCCCGGTCACCGCTCGTCCCACCGTTATCGTTATCTCCGACTCGCTCGGCGATACCGCTTGTGAGGTGGTGCTTGCGGCGTCCGGGCAATTTGATGAAGGGGCTTTTCGCGTTTTGCGCCTGCCCAAGGTGACCTCCGTGGAGCAGGTCAAGTCATTTGTGGGGCCGCGCGTCGATGCCGACCATCGCGATGTCGCCGTGTTCCATACCATTGTCGATCCGGCGCTTCGCGCCCGCGTGCTCGATTACCTGGGTATGCTGCATATCCGTTCGGTCGACCTGATCGGCCCGACGCTTGCCGTGCTGTCGTCGCTCATCGGTGTGCCGCCCAAGTGCGTTGCGGGCGTGATTCACAAGACCGATGACCGCTATTTCCATCGTATCGAGGCCATGGAGTATTTCGTTGAGCACGATGACGGGCGCGGTTGCGACGATCTGTCGGGTGCCGATATCGTGCTGCTGGGTGTGTCGCGTACATCCAAGACGCCGCTGTCGATGTATTTAGCCTATCAGGGCTACAAGGTCGCCAATGTCCCACTGGCGCATGGCATGGAGCCGCCGAAGTCGATTTACGAGGTTGACCCGATGCGGTTGTTTGGTCTGATCTCGACCGTCGATGTGATTTCCGAAATTCGCGATAGTCGCTTGGGCGATGACTACGCCCGTGCCGTTGCCGGCTCCTATGCCGAGCCCGAGAGTGTGCGCAGCGAGCTTGAGGAAGCCCGTGCCCTCATGAAGCGCCTAGGCTGCTTTGTGGTGCGTACCGATGGCAAGGCCATCGAGGAAAGCGCTGCCGAGATCATTAGCCACTTGGAGGAAATCCAAGATGCCCGTGCCCGCCGCGCCGCCCGCCGCGCTCAACAAAAGTAGCTCACTTGGGACAAGGTTGTTTGGGTAGCTAATTTGGGACGGGGCTCTTTTAGCTACCCAAAGAGAATACTTGGAAATAATGCTGATAAATGGTAAAGCGATTTAGCAAAAACATCGCATCCGACCTGCATTTTTATTGTAGTGGTATCTTCATAAGGTAACCACCTTTACCTACCGTTTACCGTCGGTTTTAGCACGTTTACCAAACCGCGCACCCTCTGCTCAAGCCTGTCCAAAACCCGCCGTATAGTTCCCTCACGGCCCGCATCCGGCGGGTCGATTCGTTACCACGGTCGTGCGCGTAAGCGCATGGAAGGGGAAGTATCGTGAGCGATTGCAAGAGGGTTTACCGTTTTGGAACCGACGCCCAGGGCACCTGTGTCACTGAGGGCGACAAATCCATGAACTTCGTGCTTGGCGGCAAAGGCGCAAACCTTGCCGAGATGAGCCGCATCGGTCTGCCGGTTCCCGGTGGCTTTACCATTACCTGCCAGACCTGTGTCGAGTACTCCGTTGCCGGCAACGTCTGGCCCGAAGGCGCACTCGATGAGATCGTTGCCGCCGAGGCGGACCTCGAGGCCCGTTGCGGCAAGAAACTCGGCGATGCCTCCGATCCGCTGCTCGTGTCGGTTCGCTCGGGCGCTCCGTTCTCCATGCCCGGCATGATGGACACGGTCCTCAACCTGGGTCTCAACGACGATTCCGTCCAGGGTCTTATCGCGCAGACGCAGAACCCGCGCTTTGCCTGGGACAGCTACCGTCGCTTTATCCAGATGTTCTCCAACGTCGTCATGGGCGTCGACGCCGACCTATTCGAGAACGCCCTGACCCAGGCCCGCCTGGTCGCCGGCGTTCGTGTCGATTCCGAGCTTTCGGCCGAGGACCTGCAGGAGCTCGTCGAGACCTTTAAGGGCATCTTCTCCGAGAACGTCGAGGCGACCCTGTATCCCGAGCTCGAGGTCGCCGACGGTAAGCTCGTTTTCCCGCACGATCCGGAGCTCCAGCTGCGCCTTGCCATCCAGGCCGTCTTTGGCAGCTGGATGAACGAGCGCGCCTGCATCTACCGCAAGCAGCACGGCATTTCCGACGAGCTCGGCACCGCCGTCAACGTCCAGGCCATGGCCTTTGGCAACAAGGGCGAGACCTCTGCGACCGGCGTCGCCTTTACGCGCAACCCGGCCGACGGCACCAAGGAGTTCTATGGCGACTTTTTGGTGAATGCCCAGGGCGAGGACGTCGTCGCCGGCATCCGAAACACCGAGCCCATCGCCGACCTCAAGACCACCTCGGGCCTCGAGTCCGCAGGCGAGGAGCTCGAGCGCGTGTTCCTGACGCTCGAGGATCATTACCGCGATATGTGCGATATCGAGTTTACCATCGAGCAGGGCAAGCTCTGGATGCTCCAGACCCGCGTGGGCAAGCGCACCGCCACTGCCGCCCTGCGCATTGCTATCGAAATGGTCGAGGAGGGCCTCATCACCCGCGAGGAGGCTGTGAGCCGCATCGATCCCGCGCAGCTCGACCAGCTCCTGCACCCGCAGTTCGACGCCTCCAAGAAGTACGAGGCCCTGGCCAGCGGCCTTAACGCCAGCCCTGGTGCCGCCGTGGGCGAGGTCGTGTTCTCGAGTGATGACGCCGTCGCGCGCGCCAACGAGGGCCACAAGGTCATTCTGGTCCGCTGGGAGACCAACCCCGACGACCTGAAGGGCATGGTCGCCGCCGAGGGCATCCTGACCAGCCACGGTGGCAAGACGAGCCATGCCGCCGTTATCGCCCGCGGCATGGGTACGCCCTGCGTTTGCGGCGTTGAGCGCTTCCACATTGACGCGGCAGAGAAGGTCGTGCGCATCGAGGGCAGCGACCGCGTGCTGCGCGAGGGCGATGTCATCTCCATCGACGGCACCCAGGGTATCGTCGTCGACGGCGCGGTCGACCTGGTCTCTGCAGAGCTCACCGGCGACCTGGACACCATCCTGTCTTGGGCCGATGAGATCCGTTTGGACGAGACCGACGGTCACGCCAACCACGTGCGCGTCAACGCCGACAACCCCGAGGATGCCGAGCTCGCGCTCGAGTTTGGCGCCGAGGCCATCGGTCTGTGCCGCACCGAGCACATGTTCCTGGGCGATCGCAAGAACATCATCCAGAGCTTTATCCTGTCTGACGATGAGGCCGTGAAGCAGCAGGCCCTGGCCGACTTGCTCAAGGTTCAGACCGAGGACTTCCTGGCGATGTTCAAGACCATGTCCGGTCGCGATGTGGTCGTCCGCCTGCTCGATCCGCCGCTTCATGAGTTCCTGGATAATCCTCGCGAGCTCGAGGTCGCCATCACCAAGAAGGAGGCCGCCGGCGCTCCCGAGGAGGAGCTCACTGCCCTGCGCGCCCGTCTGCGTCGCATTGACGGCATGGTCGAGTCCAACCCCATGCTGGGCTTGCGCGGCGTGCGCCTGTCCGTCGTCTTTGGCGATCTGCCGCTCATGCAGGTTCGCGCCGTCGCCACGGCCGCTGCCCGCCTTATCAAGGAGGGTGTCGACCCGCGCCCCGAGATCATGGTTCCGCTCGTTTCCATCACGGCCGAGCATGTCCAGACCCGCGAGGTTATCGAGCGCGTGATCGCCGAGGTTTCCGCCGAGGAAGGCGTCGAGCTCAATATTCCCGTGGGCACGATGCTCGAGCTGCCGCGTGCCTGCATGGTCGCTGACGAGATCGCCCATCATGCCGACTTCTTCTGCTTTGGCACCAACGACCTCACCCAGACGACCTTTGGCTTCTCGCGCGATGACGCCGAGGCCAAGTTCATCCCGCTGTACATGCATAAAAAGATCCTGAAAGACAACCCCTTCGAGACCATCGACGCGGCGGTGCTGGAGCTCGTGCGCTTGGCCGTCGAGAAGGGCCGCGCCACCAATCCCGACATGCACTTTGGCGTGTGCGGCGAGCACGGCGGCGACCCCAAGTCCATCAAGGGCCTGTTTAACGTGGCCGACGTGGACTACGTGTCCTGCTCGCCCTATCGCGTGCCCCTCGCGCGCCTGGCTGCCGCTCAGGCCAAGCTCGAGGCCAAGCGTTCCGCCTAACGTTTTGGGTTTAGACGCCTAGCGTAGCCCCCTTCATGCCGCCCGTCTCATTCGTGAGACGGGCGGTTATCATGTGCGGGTTTTGTCTTTTTGTCTGCGCAAAAAATTGTTCTTGCAGCAGAAACCCGCGCGTGTATACTCGAATACGTTTGTTCAACTACGTGCCGGCCAAGGTGGTACGGCACCTCTAGAAGAGTAAGGAATTGCACATGGATTACATCCGCGCAATCGAGCGTCAGCAGATCCGCGAGGACATTCCTCAGGTTCGCGTCGCCGACAACGTCAAGGTTCACTACCGCATTAAGGAAGGCGACCGCGAGCGCATTCAGGTCTTCCAGGGCGACGTCATCCGCATGGCCGGCGCCGGTGCCCGCGAGACCTTCACCGTCCGCAAGATGTCCTTCGGTGTCGGTGTTGAGCGTACCTTCCCGCTTCACAGCCCCAAGATCGCCAAGCTCGAGGTCGTTCGTCATGGTCGCGTCCGTCGCGCCAAGCTGTACTACCTCCGCGACAAGGTGGGCAAGGCTGCTCGCATCCCCGAGAAGCGCTAAGAAGATCGCAGCGTCTGTCCACTCGTTTGGACACAAGGGTCACCTTCGGGTGGCCCTTCTTTTTATCTGATTTGCATGCAAGGAGGGCCTGGTATGGCCAATATGACGAGCTCGGTTTCGGCATCGCAGGTTGCCGGTGAGTTGGCGAGCGCTACGTTTGAGGAGATCCCCGCCCTCGTGGAGCATTATCGCGAGGACCCGCGCCAGCAGGTGATCAAGGCTTGCGAGCGTGCTCTTAAGCGCCATGCCAAGGAACTTGCCGAGCGCGAGCGCGTCAATGACATGTACGAGCTTATGCATGAGCTTGGCGGCGATGGGGTAGTCGTTGGTGTCGACGAGGTGGGTCGCGGATCGGTGGCCGGTCCTTTGACGGTATGCGCCGTCTGCCTTCCTATGGAGCCACGCGTCTGGGGCATCAACGATTCCAAAAAGCTCACGCCGGCGCGCCGCGAGTTGCTCTCAGTGAAGATTGCCGAGGTGGCGACAGCAATTGGTTTTTGCCATATCGCGCCTAAGGATATCGATGAGATGGGCATGGCCCGCGCCATTCGAGCCGCTGTCGCGGGCGCCGTGGCCGATACGGGGCTCGAGCCCGATTGCGTGCTTATGGACGGTAACCCCTTGGGCGCCGTTCCCAACGAGCGCGACGTGGTGAAGGGCGATGCCAAGATCGCCTGTATCGCCGCGGCGTCCATCATGGCCAAGGTCACGCGTGATGAGATGATGGTCGAGTACGATGCCGAGTATCCCGAGTACCATTTGGCCGAATCGAAAGGCTACGCAAGCCCCGAGCACATCGAGGCCATTCGCAAACATGGACTTTGTCCACTGCACCGCGTGAGCTTTTGCGGAAACTTTCTGCAGACTGAGCGCCTTTTCTAGGTCAATTGTGGAGACAGGGACCTCAGGGGTTTTATAAACCTGCTGGTAGCGGGCCGTATGCAACAGCATTGCTGCGTACGGCCCGTTTTTTGACGGCATTTGGTCAGCTTTTGGTTTGCTTCCGGTACTTACCCGCATGAAAGGTGCCCTCATCATCGGGGCAATGCAGTGTGCGGGAAAGGAGACCCCATGAGTGCCGCAAGCAAAAAGAGCAAGACGCAGCAGCTCAAGGAGCGTTGGGAAAACGGCGAGCTCGACTGCGGGGCGATGACGCCCGACTTTATCAAGGGACTCAGTCCCCGCGAGCTGGGCATGCTGGGCGAGCTGATCACCATCGACTACTTTAACGAGCGCGGCTACACCTTGCTGGAGCAGGGTTATCGTTGCACCGAGGGCGAGGCCGATCTGGTGCTGCTCGATGAGCTCGACGATGTCGTGGTGATGGCCGAGATCAAAACCAGACGAGTTGCACTGGATTGCAGCACGCGGGTCTTTCCCGAGGAGGCCGTGGACGCCCAAAAGCAACGCCGCTACCGCCGCATCGCAAGTTGCTACCTCATGGAGCATTATCCGCTCAAGGCGATTCGCTTCGATGCCGTGGGCGTCACCATTCGTGGCGGGCATATCGCCGAGATCGAGCATCAGTACAACGCGTTCGATTGGCAGGTGTCGTGATGGCGTTCGAGACGTTTGCCGTTCACGCGGCCTGCATCCGCGGCGTCGAGGCGATTCACGTCACGGTCGAGGTCTCGCTTGCCGGTGGCGTTCCGGGCATCCAGATGCTCGGCATTCCGAGCATGGAGGTGATGGAGTCACGCGGTCGTATTCGCTGCGCGATGCGCTCCGCCGGGTTCGAGATCCCGCGCTCGGGCATTACGGTCAATCTGGCGCCTGGCGATATTCGCAAGACCGGTAGCGGCTTTGATCTGCCCATCGCCATCGCGGTATTGGCGGCCGATGGTCAGATTCCCCGCGACAACCTCGATCGCTGCCTTATCGCCGGCGAGCTCGGCTTGGACGGTACGGTGCTCCCCGTCAAGGGCGAGGTGGCGTTTCAGCTGCTGGCTCGCGACATGGGGCTGTCTTTTATCGCCGGCAGGTCAGACCAGCATGTGCCACTCGCGGGCGTGGATTGTGGATTCATCGATCATTTGTCTCAGCTTGCCCATGGCATGGGCGATGCCGCGCGGCACTACTTGGATTCTGAAGTGCTCGAGGCGACCTTTGAGCCCGAGCTCGACTATGCCGACGTACTTGGGCAGGAGGTCGCCAAGCGCGGCATGGCGCTTGCGGCGGCAGGAGAACTCGGCTTGCTCATGATCGGGTCCCCGGGATCGGGCAAGACGATGCTCGCGCGTCGTATGACCGGCATCCTGCCCGAGCTTTCCGTTGAGGATCAACAGGCGGCGCTGTGCATCCATTCGGTTTTGGGTGAGAACATTGA
Source organism: uncultured bacterium (assembly GCA_905215505.1). Classification (GTDB taxonomy): domain Bacteria; phylum Actinomycetota; class Coriobacteriia; order Coriobacteriales; family Coriobacteriaceae; genus Collinsella. Next base: position 16,775 of record CAJMPU010000013.1, on the reverse strand, counting down.
TGGCTTGTTGGCGGGGCACCGGCCCTTCCGCAGTCCCCATCACAGTATTTCGACCGCAGGTCTTATCGGCGGTGGGCGCCCGGTGCACCCGGGTGAGATCAGCCTTGCTCATGGCGGCGTACTATTTTTGGACGAGCTTGCCGAGTTTCCCACGGGTGTGCTGCAGACGCTGCGTCAGCCCATCGAGCGCGGCTATGTGAGGATCGTACGCGTCGACGGGGCTTTTACCTTCCCGTCGCGCTTTCAGCTGCTGGCTGCGAGCAATCCCTGCCCTTGCGGTTTTTTGGGCGACCGTGAGGTGCCATGCCGCTGCTCGGCGGCGATGGTCGAGCGCTATCGGTCAAAGCTGCGCGGTCCTTTGGCCGACCGTATCGACATGATGATCGATGTGACCCGTCCCGACCCCCAAGTGATTATCGAGGGTGCGGAGGGTATGTCGTCTGCCGAGTTACGTGACTACGTTGTGCGCGGTCGCGCTTTTCGCGCTTGGCGCGAATCCCGTATGGACGATGCGGATGCCGAGGTCGAGGATGACGAGACGCGGTCCATTGACGGCGTCGTTTCGACCTTTGAGCTCGATGATGCGGCGGAGAAGTGTGTACTCGGCCTGTCGAAGCGCACACATCTCACGGGTCGCGGTATCGTGCGCCTGGTGCGTATCGCTCGTACAATCGCCGACGTCGCCGAGAGCGAGCATGTGACGCAGGACCACGTGCTCGAGGCGGCGATGTACCAGGGAAGGAGGGACCAATGATGGCCGAGGGGACCTTTGAACTGCATCCAGGTGATACGTTGTATCCCGAGACCGTTTTGGAGCTTTCTGATGTACCCCAGACGCTCTATGTGCGCGGCAACCCCGAGGTGCTTTCGACGCCCGCGCTCTCCATCATCGGCGCGCGCAAGGCCTCGCCGTATGGTCTTGCCGTGGCAGAGCTTGCGTCAAAGGTGGCGGTCGAGGCGGGCGTGACGGTAGTCTCGGGCGGCGCGGTCGGTTGTGACCAGGCCTCGGGTTGGGCTGCGGTCAACGCTGGCGGTAAACACGTCGTGGTGCTGGGGACGGGCGCCGACGTGGTCTACCCGCGTTCGAGCGCGGGGCTTATTACGCGCACGCTCGATACGGGTGGCGCGGTCGTGTCGATCTCTCCGTGGGGCATGGGTCCGCGCAAGTTTGCCTTTCCGCGCCGCAATCGCGTAATCGCGGCCTTGTCGCAAGCCCTCTTTGTATCCGAGGCGGGTATGCCTTCCGGGACGTTTTCTACAGCCGAGGCTGCTATGGATTTGGGGCGAGAACTTCTTGCCGTGCCGGGGTCGATCCTATCGCCCGAGTCGCGTGGCACGAATTACCTCATTGCGAACGGTGCCTGCTGCATCATCGACGAGGAATCTATCGAGATGGCTATTTCACGCATCTACGGCACCCTGCGCTACTCGCGCCCCGATGCTCCCGGCATTGCCGACCTGGATCAAACACAGCAGACCGTGATGCATGCACTCATCGCCTCTCCGCTCAAGGTCGACGACATCGCGGCACTCGTCTCGCTCGATGCCGTTGGCGTACTTAAGCTCCTGGGTTCGCTTGAGCTCGAGGGCCTTATCGAGCGCATGATGGATGGAAGGTATGCGCCCTCCAAGTTTGCTCTTCACGCCCAGACACCCTTCGGTCACAATGGAAAACATGTCAATTAGAAAGGTGTTTGCAGATGCTGTTTGATCAGGTGACGGTTATCGGTGGCGGTCTGGCGGGTTCGGAGTGCGCGATTCAGCTGGCGGATCGCGGGTTTTCCGTAAAGCTGTGCGAGATGCGCCCCCAGGTGAGCTCCCCGGCCCACCATACCGATCACCTGGCAGAGCTCGTCTGTTCCAATTCGTTTAAGTCGACCCGTCCGGATTCCGCGGCTGGTTTGCTGAAGGCCGAGCTTGAGCGCATGGGTTCGGTCCTGCTCGATTGCGCCCATCGCGCGGCTGTTCCCGCCGGTGGCGCCTTGGCGGTCGACCGCGTCAAGTTTTCCGAGCTTGTCGAGGACGAGGTTGCCGCCCGTCCCAATATCGAGATCGTTCACGGCGAGGTCACGCAGATTCCCGAAGGTCACGTGGTCATTGCCGCCGGCCCCTTGTGCTCGCCGGCGTTGAGCGAAGAGGTCGTGAAGCTCGTCGGTGGCGACGCCCTTGCGTTCTTCGATGCCGCGGCGCCGATCGTCGATGCCTCCACGCTCGATATGGACGTGCTGTTCTCGCAGTCGCGCTACGAGGAGCAGGGGAGCGGCGACTATCTCAACGCTCCGCTCAACAAGGAAGAGTACGAGGCCTTTATCGAGGCGCTTACCACGGCCGACCGCGTGGTGCTCAAGGACTTTGAGGGCGGCGATCTGTTCCAGGCCTGCCAGCCTGCCGAGGAAGTTGCGCGCACCGGCAAGGACGCCATTCGCTTTGGCGCCATGAAGCCCGTCGGCCTCACCGACCCGCGAACCGGTCGTCGTCCCTGGGCGGCGATTCAGCTGCGTGCCGAGAACAAGGAGAAGACCGCCTATAACCTGGTGGGCTTCCAGACCAACCTGACCTTTGGCGAACAGAAGCGCGTCTTCCATATGGTGCCGGGCCTGGAGAACGCTGAGTTCTTCCGCTACGGTGTCATGCACCGCAATACCTTTGTCGATGCGCCGCACGTGCTCGATGGCACCTTTGCCGTGCCTGGTACCGGCGTGCGCCTGGCCGGTCAGATCACCGGCACCGAGGGGTACATGGAAGCCGTGGCGACAGGTCTGCTCGCGGCACTCAACACCTATGCCGAGGCTATCGGTGCCGCGGGCGTCGAGTTGCCGCGCGTGGGCGCCCTGGGTGCGCTCGTGGGCTATGCGACCGATCCTGCCACCGTGGGCTATCAGCCTATGCATGTCAACTTTGGCCTGGTGCCGCCACTCGAGGATGGTAAGCGCCGCAGCAAGCGCGATCGTTACCAGGCTTACGCGGACCGCGCCCTCAAGGCCCTGGATGCCTATCTGGAATCGCGCTCCGATCTGTTTGGAGGCGAGAGGTCATAGCTTTTGACCTGTACGATGCCGTCGACTCGTTTATCGCCTATATCGCACGAGTCGAAGGGCTCGCTCCCAATACGGTAATCGCCTACGCCTCGCGGCTCGAGCGCTTCGCCGCGTGGTGCGACCGCGAGGGCATCGACGCTCGCGCTGCCGACGTACGGACCGTTCGCTCCTATTTGGCCGAGCTGTCGCGTAGCCAGATGGCGGCTCGGACCCTTGCGGCACACCTGTCTGCCATTCGCTCGCTCTATCGGTGGATGGCTGCCGAGGGGGTCGTGGAGGGCGATGTGGTCTCGGCAATTTCCTCGCCCAAGCTCCCGCGCGATCTACCCGGTGTGCTGACGACCCAACAGGTGGAGGCGCTGCTCAAGACGCCTGATACCTCAACACCCGCGGGACTGCGCGATGCGGCGATGCTCGAGCTGCTCTATGCCTCGGGCGCCCGTATCTCTGAGCTCGCAGCACTCAATGTGGAGTCCATTGCGTGGTCCGAACGCACGCTGCGCCTGTGGGGCAAGGGGAGCAAAGAACGTATCGTCCCTCTGTATCGTCGTGCGCTCGAGGCGACGCGTCTCTATATTGAGGAGGGGAGGCCGGAGTTGCTCGCTCGGGCAAAGCGTCGTGACCCCGCTACCGGGCCGCATCCGCTGCTTATATCGGCGCGCGGTAATCGCATGAGTGCCGCCATGCTCAGGCGGCGGTTTCATATGCTGGCGACGCTCGCCGGCATTCCGGCCGACATCGCCCCGCATGCGATGCGCCATACCTTTGCGACCGACTTGCTCGAGGGCGGCGCGGACCTGCGCTCGGTTCAAGAGCTGCTGGGTCATGCGAGCCTGTCCACGACGCAGATCTACACGCATCTCACACCCGATCGGCTTAAGCGGGCTGTGGCTCAAGCCCATCCCCGCGGCGAATAGTGGCTGGGACGTCCCGCGCCGCGCTCAGGTGTGTGGTTTTGATTGCGGGTTGGCAGGAAGATGCATTCCTGCTATCATTCATCGGGTTGCTTCACGGCAACAGGTTTTTATCACGCACGCGCGGCTACTTCATACCGTGGTGCCCGGGCTTTGGTAGCACATGTCCGGGTTGGTTTTGGAGGATGACCCCGCGCGGAGGCAAACCACAGGAGGTTTAACATGGCTACCAAGATTAATATCCGCACCCTGCTCGAGGCCGGCTGCCACTTCGGTCACCAGACCCGTCGCTGGAACCCCAAGATGAAGCCGTTCATCTTCGGTGAGCGCAACGGCATCTACATCCTCGACCTCAAGCAGACTATCCTCGACGCCGACCAGGCCTACACCTTCGTCAAGAACGTCGCCAAGGGCGGCAACGTGCTGTTCGTCGGCACCAAGAAGCAGGCTCAGGAGGCCGTCAAGAACGCTGCTGAGCGCGCCAACATGCCTTACATCAACCAGCGTTGGCTCGGCGGCATGCTGACCAACTTCGTCACCATCCGCTCCCGCATCAACCGCATGGAGGAGCTTGAGGCCATGGTCGAGGACGGCCGCATGGCAGTGCTCCCCAAGAAGGAGCAGGCTGTTCTCGGCAAGGAGCTCACCAAGCTCCAGACCAACCTCGGTGGCGCCCGCGACATGAAGGGTCTGCCCCAGGCTCTCTTTGTCATCGACACCAAGCGCGAGGAGAACGCCATCAAGGAGGCTCAGCGCCTGAACATCCCCGTCGTCGCTCTGATCGACACCAACTCCGATCCCGACGAGGTCGAGTACGGCATCCCCTGCAACGATGACGCTATCTCTGCTGTCACCCTTATGTGCGAGCTCATGGCTGACGCCTGCCTCGCTGGCTCCGGCAAGGAGCAGGTCTCCGAGGCCGAGATGGCCGCTGAGCCCAAGGCCGAGTAAATCAGTCTTAGTTAATTCTTTTTCATCTCTTTGAAAGGAACCACAATGGCCCAGATTACCGCCGCTATGGTCAAGCAGCTCCGCGAGATGACCGACTCCCCGATGATGGAGTGCAAGAAGGCTCTCGTCGAGGCTGACGGCGACATGGACGCCGCTGTCGACGTTCTTCGTAAGAACGGCCTCGCCAAGGCTGCCAAGAAGGCTGGCCGCGAGACCAACGAGGGCGCTGTAGCCGCGTTCGTCTCCGAGGATGGCAAGACCGGCGCTCTGCTCGAGCTCTCCTGCGAGACCGACTTCGTTGGCTCCAACGCCAAGTTCACCGGCTTTGCTTCCAAGGTCGCTGAGGTTGTCGCTACCACCGAGCCTGCCGATGTCGACGCTCTGCTCGAGAAGCCGATGGGCGAGGAGACCGTTTCCTCCGAGCTCACCGAGATGATTCACATCATGGGCGAGAACATGAAGATCTCCCGCTTCGCTGCCCGCAAGGCCGAGAACGGCGCGCTCGCTTCTTACATCCACATGGGTGGTAAGATCGGCGTCCTCGTCGAGTTCGCCTTCGAGAAGGCCGAGACCGCTCAGGCTGAGTCCTTCAAGACCTTCGCTCACGACGTTGCCCTTCAGGTTGCCGCCGTCGCCCCGATCTGCGCTACCCGCGATCAGGTTCCGACCGAGACCGTCGAGCACGAGAAGCAGATCTACATGGCTCAGGCTGCCGAGTCCGGCAAGCCCGAGGCTATCCAGGAGAAGATGGCTGTCGGCCGTCTGGAGAAGTTCTACAAGCAGTCCGTGCTCACCGAGCAGGAGTTCATCAAGGACAGCTCCCTCACCATCAAGAAGTACGCTGAGCAGGTCTCCAAGGAGCTCGGCGACACCATTACCGTCGTTGCCTTTGACCGTCTGGTCCGTGGCGAGTAAATAAGCTCTTGTAGCTGGTAATGAGCAGGCTGTGGGTTTTACTCACAGCCTGCTTTTTCATGGCTCTTATCAGAGCCTTTGATATCATATTGAGAGTCTAATTAAAGGAGGATCGCTTTGTCCGACATCCGATATAAACGCGTGCTTCTTAAGCTTTCCGGCGAAGCACTGATGGGCGACGGCCAATATGGCATTGACCCCAAGGTTACCGACCATCTTGCCAAGCAGGTCAAGGAGCTGCTCACCGTTGGCCATGAGGTCGGCGTCGTTGTCGGCGGCGGCAATATTTTCCGCGGCATGGCAGGCGCTGCCGGTGGCATGGAGCGTGCTCAGGCCGACTACATGGGCATGCTGGCAACCGTTATGAACGCGCTCGCCCTGCAGGATGCCTTCGAGCATAACGATGTTCCCTGCCGCGTGATGAGCGCTATCCAGATGAACGAGATCTGCGAGCCCTATATTCGCCGTCGCGCTATCAACCACCTTTCCAAGGGCAACGTTGTTATTTTTGCCGCCGGTTCGGGTAATCCGTACTTTACGACCGACACCGCCGCGGCTCTTCGTGCGTGCGAGATCGGCGCCGAGATTCTGATTAAAGCCACCAAGGTTGACGGCATCTACGACAAGGATCCCGTCAAGTGCGCCGATGCCGTCCGTTTTGACAAGATTACTTATCACGAGGTTCTCGTTCGCGGCCTGCAGGTTATGGATTCCACAGCTACGGCCCTGTGCCAGGATAACCGTATGCCTATTTTGGTCCTCAACATCGATGGCGAGGACACCGTCAAACGCGCGCTCGCGGGTGAGCCCGTCGGCACGCTCGTCTATCAGGAGGATTAAGCATGGCAGAGAACATCACCGCCCATATGGACAAGTCGCTCGAGTCCCTCAAGCATAACTTCTCCAAGGTCCGTACCGGTCGCGCCAACGCCAACATTCTGTCCGACATCACCGTCGATTATTACGGTGTCCCCACGCCGGTCACGCAGGTTGCCGCCGTCAAGACCCCCGAGGCTCACATGCTGCTCATCGAGCCGTGGGACAAGGCCCTCATCAACGCTATCGTCAAGGCCATCGGCGCTTCCGATCTGGGTATTACCCCCAACTCCGATGGCACCGTCGTTCGTCTTCCGTTCCCGGCTCCTACTGAGGAGCGCCGTCGCGAGCTCGTCAAGGAGTGCCGCGAGTACGCCGAGCAGGCCAAGGTGTCTATCCGTAACATCCGTCGCGACTTCAACAACAAGCTCGAGCGCGATGAGGAGCTCACCGAGGACGATGTCCGTCGCGAGCAGGCCAAGGTCCAGAAGCACACCGATGAGTATGTCGCCAAGGTCGAGGAGCTTCTGAAGGAAAAAGAAGCCGAGGTCATGGAGATCTAAGGTGCAATACGACGAGCATAAACTGGTCGAGTACTTTGCCGACGCCCCTGCGGGCGTCGGTTTTTCCGACCTTGACCTCAATAACATTCCGCACCATATCTCGTGCATCATGGACGGCAACGGTCGTTGGGCCACATCGCGCGGTCTTGCACGCACCGAGGGCCACAAGGCGGGTATCGTCTCCCTTCGCGAGATTATTACCGCCTGCGTGCGTCTGGGCGTCGACGTGCTTTCGGCCTATGCGTTTTCTACCGAAAACTGGAACCGCCCGCAGCATGAGGTCAACGTCTTGATGCACCTGTTTGCCAAGACGTTTATCGACGAGCTGCCGCTTCTGAAGCGCGAAAACGTGCGCGTTGTCTTTTTGGGTGACATTTCCGCGCTGCCCAAGAAGACCCGCGACGTTTTTGAACGCGGTCTTGCCGAGTGCGCCAATCACACCGGCATGACGCTGGCGCTTGCCGTCAACTACGGCGCGCGTGCCGAGATTACCCGCGCTGTCCGTCAAATCGCACTCGACGCTGCCGCCGGTAAGATCGATCCTGGCGCAATTGATGACGACATGGTGGCTTCCCACCTCTATACCGCCGGCCTTCCCGATCCTGAGCTTGTGATTCGCACTTCTGGTGAGCTGCGCCTTTCGAACTATCTGCTGTGGCAGGTGGCCTATTCCGAATTCTACGTCACCGATACCTATTGGCCCGACTTTGATCGTTGGGGCCTTGTCGACGCCATTTTGGCCTATCAGGGCCGTGACCGTAGGTTTGGTGGACTGAGCAAGACCGAGGAGGCTTAATCGTGTCCGATCGTCCCAAGGCATCTGCTCCCAAGACGCCAGTTTCGGCGGCGCCTGCGCGCAAGGCTGCCGCTGCGGGAGCACCTGCAGCAAAGAGCGGCACCGGTTCGTGGCTGGCGGGCTTTATTACCCGTGCCGCCGCCGGTATCGTCTACGCCGTTGTCTTTATCCTGTGCCTGGTTTTGGGTATCGTGCCCACGGCCATCTTTGTTTCTGTCATGAGCGGTCTGTGCTGCTATGAGTTTTTCCGTATGACAAGGCTCGATGGCAAGATGGCTAACGAGCGCATGGGTATCGCTGCCGCCGTACTCTTTCCGCTGTCGGCGTTGGGCGATTCGATGTTGCTGAATGCCCTGCTTTTTGCCTTGATGCTCGCTGTGGGCATTTGGTATGTCTGGTCGCCGCGTACCCGCATCTCTGATGTGGCCGTGACGCTCATGGGTCCCATCTACACTGGCTTTATGCTGTCGGCTATCGTGCTGCTGCGCGATGCCGTGCCCGGTTTTGCCGGCGCCCTGCTTTCAGTGGGCGTTTGCGCGTCCCTTTGGGTCTCCGATTCGTTTGCCTACATCGTGGGCAGCCGTATCGGCAAGCACAAGATGGTTCCCAAGATCTCTCCCAAAAAGAGCTGGGAGGGGTTTGCCGGCGGCATTTTGGGCTCGGTTTTGATTTGGCTCATCCTGTGGGCGACGCACTTCTACAAGCTCAGCCTGCCCTATGCGCTGCTGTGCGGCGTGGTCGTGTCCATTCTGGGCGTTATCGGCGACCTTATCGAGTCGCGCATCAAGCGCGGTGTGGGCGTCAAAGATTCCGGCAACCTTATCCCGGGCCATGGCGGCATGCTCGACCGTAGCGATTCGCTTATCTTTGGCTGCATTACCGCGCAGCTGCTTTTGATGATCGGAGGCGTGCTGTAATGTCCTTCCAGACGACGTATGGCCCCGATGGACGCCTTCGCGTTGCCATCCTGGGTTGTACGGGCTCCATCGGCACCCAGGCACTCGATGTGTGCCGTCAGCATGCCGATCGCCTGCAGGTGACGGCGCTGTCCGTTAACTCCAGCACCTCCGAGCTCGTTGCCGCTGCCCGCGAGTTCTCGGTTCCGGCGGTTGCCGTGGCCGATGTCGCTCATGGCGATGACGCCGTGCTGCAGGAGTTGCCCGAGGGCACGCAGCTCGGTGTTGGCGCGCAGGCGGTTTGCGAGCTCGCGCGTCGCGACGATGTCGACTGCGTGCTCGTCGCTATTGTGGGCGCCGCCGGTCTCGAGGCGAGCCATGCGGCCTTGACCTCGAATAAGCGCCTTGCCCTTGCCAACAAGGAGTCCCTCGTCGTCGGTGGCGACTTGCTTATGCCGTTGGCGCAACCGGGCCAGCTTATTCCGGTCGACTCTGAGCATTCCGCCATCTACCAGTGCTATCTGGGGGAGAACCCGCGCGAGGCCCACTGCATTTGGCTCACCTGCTCGGGCGGTCCGTTCTTTGGCCGCACGCGCGACGAGCTCGATCGCGTGACGCGTGCCGATGCCCTCGCGCATCCCACGTGGGCCATGGGTGCCAAGATCACCATTGACTCCGCCACCCTCATGAACAAGGGCCTAGAGCGCATTGAGGCCATGCATCTGTTTAACTGCGACCTCGATTTCATTAACGTGGTCGTGCAGCGTCAGTCCAAGATTCACTCTATGGTCGAGTTCGCCGACGGCTCCGTGATGGCGCATCTCGGTGCATCCGACATGCGTATTCCCATCCAGTTCGCGTTCTCGTATCCCGAGCGTTGGGATACCCCGGCGCCTCGTATCGATTTCCGCGAGCTGGGGCAGCTCACGTTTGATGCTGCCGACATGGATACCTTCCGCTGTCTGGCACTGGCCGAGCGTGCCGGCAAGACGGGTGGCACCATGCCGTGCGTGCTCAATGCCGCCAACGAGGTCGCCGTCGATGCCTTTCTGCACGATGGCTGCAGCTTTACCGATATCGATCGCATTGTGGAATCCTGCATGGACGCCCACGATATGCAGGCGGTCGATTCGTTTGAGCAGCTTCGCGACATCGATGCGTGGGCGCGTGAAAAGGCTGCGCAGGTGCTCGCCGCAACCCGTTCCTAACCCATAAGGATTGCTTTTTCGTTTTATGGATACTGTTCTGAGCGTTCTCTCATCGGTCTTTTGGGGCCTGCTGATGCTTTCCGTCCTCGTGTTTTTGCACGAGGGCGGCCACTTTTTGGCGGCGCGTGCCTGCGGCGTCCGTGTGACCGAGTTCTTTTTGGGTCTGCCGTGCCGCTTTGACATCCATTACACGTCGCGTCGCATTGGAACCAAGTTTGGCGTGACCCCGCTGCTGCTGGGTGGCTACGCTGCCATCTGCGGTATGGATCCGACCAATGTTTCGTGCGCCGATCGCGTGCTCGCGGCTATCTATCGTCATGGTCGCGTGACCGTGGCCGACCTTGCTGTCGAGCTCGAGCTTTCCGAGGAGGATGTGCTCGAGGCATGCGCCCTTTTGCTGGGCTGGGGCTCCATCGCGCCCTGGTATGAGGAAGGGGAGAAGCCCTCGCCGAGCTACTATCCCACCAAATATCAGACGTTGCCGCGAGACACGGCAGGCTATACCACCTTTGATGGTCGCCGTTTCGATCGCGAACATGCGACTGCCGAGGGCGATGTGTGGGAGCTGCCGTGCGGCGAGGCCGAGTTCCTTGCGCAAGAGCGCTCGCACACCTATCTTGGCCAAGGCTTTCTCAAGCGCGCCTTTATGCTGCTCGCAGGCATTATTGTCAATATCTTGACGGGCTTTTTGCTCCTTATGAGTATCTATTCCATTGCGGGTGTCACCGTGCCGATGGATACCAACGTGATCGGTCAGGTTGACGAGGGGTCTATTGCCGCCAAGGCGGGTATCGAGGGCGGTGACGCGATTCTTTCGGTTGACGGAGTATCGTGCTCTACCTGGATTGACGTTTACGATGCCATCGGCAAGGCTGCCGGTAAGGACGGTATCGCCATCGAGTACGAGCGTGACGGCAAGCAGCATTCGACCACGGTTGCGCTCAAAGAGGACGAGCGCCTAGGTGTGTATGCCTCTACGCAGGTGGTCCGTTTAGACCCCATCACGTCGGCTCGCCTGTCGTTCTCTTACGTCGTGCAGACAGCGGAGGGCGTGATGCGCCTGCTCCAGCCGCAGCATACGATGGAGATTCTCGATCAGTCTTCTTCGATCGTGGGTATTAGCGTTATGTCCTCACAGGCTGCTGCTGCCGGCCCTGCCACGTTCCTTTCGTTTGCCGCCCTCATTTCGTTCTCGCTGGGCTTTATGAACCTGCTGCCCATCCCACCACTCGATGGCGGCAAGCTGGTCATCGAGATCATTCAAAAGATTGCGGGCCGCGAGCTTCCGCTCAAGGTCCAGACGATTGTGAGCTATGTGGGCATCGCGCTCTTTGCGCTGCTGTTTGTCTATATGCTTCGTTCCGACATCCTTCGATTTATTCTGTAGGGGAGTGTTTGGATTGTCTTTATCCCATCCTTTGCCTCGCGAGTTGACGCGCCCCGTGCATGTGGGCGGTGTGCAGATCGGTGGCGGCGCGCCGGTGGTGGTCCAATCCATGACCTGCACCGACACCGCTGATGCCCAGGCAACGCTTGCGCAAGTGGGCGCGTTGGCGCAGGCTGGCTGCGATATCGTGCGTGTGAGCGTGCCCACCGAGGCCGCGCTTGAGGGTTTCCGCACCATCTGTGCCGAGTCTCCGGTGCCGATTGTCGCTGATATCCACTTTAACCATAAGCTCGCCATTGGTGCCGTTGAGGCCGGTGCCGCCAAGCTCCGCATCAATCCCGGCAACATTGGCGATTGGGCCAAGGTCGATGCCGTGATCGATGCCGCGGGCGCCGCTGGGTGCGCGATTCGCATTGGCGTGAACGCGGGCTCGCTTGAGCAGGATATCGCCGAGCGCGAAGACCTCACGCAGCCCGAAAAGCTCGTGATGTCGAGCGAGCGCTTCGTCAAGCACTTTGAGGACCGCGGCTTTACGAACATTGTGCTTTCGGCCAAGGCCCATAGCGTGCAAACGACGCTCGATACCTATCGAGCCCTGTCACGTGAGATTCCCCACGTTCCGCTTCACCTGGGCGTGACGGAGGCGGGGACCAAGCTCCAGGGCACCATCAAGAGCTCTGTAGGCTTGGGTATTTTGCTTTCCGAGGGCATTGGCGACACCATGCGTGTGTCGCTCACGGCCGATCCGGTCGAGGAGCCGCCGGTCGCCTGGGGAATTTTGCAGTCGCTGGGCCTGCGTCGCCGCGGTCCCGAGATTGTCTCGTGCCCTACGTGCGCCCGCTGTCAGGTTAACCTGATTCCTATCGCCGAGGAAGTAACCGAGCGGCTTAAGAACTATACCGCTCCGCTTTCCATCGCCGTTATGGGATGTGCCGTTAATGGCCCCGGCGAGGCTTCCGATGCCGACCTGGGCGTTGCTTGCGGACGTGGTCAGGCCTTGCTCTTTTCGCATGGCCAGATCATTGGTAAAGTAGCTGAGGACCAAATTGTCGACGCGCTTATGGCCGAGGTCGACAAGCTTATTGAGGAGAAATAAATGACCCGAGCAATGTATATGTCTAAGCTCTATGCGCCGACGCTTAAAGAGGATCCGGCGGACGCCGAGCTCGCCAGTCACCGCCTGCTGCTCCGTGCCGGCATGATCCGTAAGGAGGCCGCCGGCCTGTATTCCTACCTGCCGCTTGCTTGGCGCTCGATTCGCAAGATCGAGAACATCGTGCGCGACGAGATGGACGCTGCGGGCGCTCAGGAGCTCATGATGCCCATTATGGTCGACGCCGAGCTGTGGCGTGAGTCCGGCCGTATCGATGCCTATGGCAAGGAGCTTGTGCGCTTTGACGACCGTCATGGTCGCGAGTTCGTGCTGGGCCCCACCCACGAGGAGACCGTCACGGCCCTGGTGCGCAATGAGCTGCGTTCCTACAAGCAGCTGCCTGTCAATCTGTACCACATTCAGGACAAGTTCCGCGACGAGTTCCGCCCTCGCTTTGGCCTGATGCGCGGTCGCGAGTTCATCATGAAGGACGCCTACAGCTTCTCCGCCACGCAGGAGAGTCTGCAGGAGGAGTACGACAAGATGAAGCAGGCCTACGCCAACATCTGCGAGCGCTGCTACATCAAGGCTCTGCCCGTTGTCGCTGACTCCGGCGAGATCGGTGGCGTTACCTCCGTCGAGTACATGGCTTTGGCCGACGCCGGCGAGGCTTCGCTGGTCTACTGCGACGATTGCGGCTTTGCTGCCGATGACGAGGCGGCAAGCACCAAGGTCGTCGTGACCGAGGGCCCCGGCGACGGTACGCTCACCAAGGTCGAGACTCCGGGCATGGGCACCATCGAGGCCGTTGCCAAGTTCTTTGGCTTCCCCGAGAACGGTACGCGAAAGTCGCTGGCGTTGATCGATGCCGAGGGCAAGCCAGTCGTGGCCATTGTCCCGGGCGACCACGAGCTCAATGACTGCAAGGCCGAGCACGTCTTTGGCAAGGGCTATCGCATGATGACGGACGAGGAGCTCCAGACCTACGGTCTGCACAAGGGCTTTATCGGACCGGTTAACTTGCCCGAGGGCATCCGTCTGGTGTGCGACGAGAGCCTGCGCGAGTCCAAGCAGTGGGCCTGCGGTGCCAACGAGGTCGATTATCACTTTACCGGTGCCTGCCCCGAGCGCGACTTTACCGTCGATGAGTGGGCAGATCTGGTCACCGTCGTTGCCGGCGATCCCTGCCCGCACTGCGGCAAGCCGCTCTCTGCTGCTCGCGGCATCGAGGTCTCGCAGGTCTTCCAGCTGGGTACCAAGTATTCCGAGGCCATGGGCGCCACCTTTATGGACGAGGACGGCAAGGAGAAGCCGCTTATCATGGGTTGCTACGGCGTTGGTGTGTCCCGCTCGCTTGCTGCCGTCGTGGAGCAGCACAACGACGAACACGGCATCGTCTGGCCGGTCTCCGTTGCCCCGTACGAGGTCGCGGTGATTCCGCTCGATCCCAAGAAGGAGGAGTGCGCTAACGTTTGCGACCAAATCGTCGAGGGCCTGTGCGCCGAGGGTATCGAGGTTGTCGTCGATGACCGTGACGAGCGTCCCGGCTTTAAGTTTGCCGATAACGACCTCATGGGCTTCCCGTATCAGGTCGTTCTGGGTAAGCGTGGCCTCAAGAATGGTACTGTGGAGCTCAAGGACCGTGCCACGGGCGAGCGTGAGGACGTGGCGATCGACGAGGTCGTCGCCAAGGTTGCCGAGCTTGTTAAGGCGGCCCGCCGTTAATCGACGTTTCTGCTATTAGATGTAATTGCGGGACTGCTCCGTATCTCTCTTAGGAAGAGATGCGGAGCAGTCTATTTTGTTGGAATAAACTCGATGGGTAAAGAAAACCCCACAGCCCATATGAGCTGCGGGGTTTTCTTGTGCCTCCGATGCGAAATAAATCGCTCAGATATTACTGATAATCGACGACTTCGATCCAGTTCTTCAGGAACTCATCGTTCACGTTGCGCTTACGAGCGAGCTCGGAAGCGGCGACGATGCTCGTCCACTGACGCACGACCTGCATGGGCATGTCGGCGCGGTCGCAGTAGAGCTCCAAGTAGGCCTCAGCCTGGTCCTTGCTGTTGAGGGCGAAGAGCAGGTAGGTGGTGGCAACGTCGGCAGCAGGGGAGCCCTGGGTGGCGTGTGCCCAGTCGCACACATAGAGCTGGCCGTCGTCGCCGACGATGACGTTGGAGGGGTTGAAGTCGCCGTGGCAGACCTTGAACTCCTTGGTCATGCCGTCCAGACGCTCCTGAAGGTTGTAGCGCGTGGTGGCATTGAGCTGATCAAGGCTGTCGATCATGCGGGCGAACTTGTCGCGCTGACGGTTGAGCAGCGGGGAGGTATAGCCGTGGATCTCGATCTGGAGGTCGACGAACATCTCGAGATACTCACCAAAGCGCTGGGGCTCAGCAGTCATCTTCTCGGCAAGAGTGGTGCCCGGAACCTTCTCGGTCACGAGCGCCCAGCCGTTGGCGTTCTCGAGCTGGGAAACCTCGAGAGCCTTGGGGCTGCGGATGCCGCACTCATTGATGCGGGCAAGATTCAAAGCCTCGTTGAACACGTCGGAGACAGGCTTGGTCTCGTTAAAGACCTTGACGATCTTGTCGCCCAGGTCGTAAACGACCTTGTTGCCACGGCGGACGAGCTCGGTCTTGGAATCGGGTAGCAGCATGGTTGCATCCTTTCAACGATGCGATAGAAGCGACGGCGGGGGTGTGTGAAACACCCGTGCACCCCCGCCGTTAAAAACCGTGCTAAAACTAGCAGACGGCGTAGTCCTGAGGCTCGCGGCCGTAGTAGGCGTCCAGGTAGAGCTCCTTGATCTCGCTCATGAGCGGGTAGCGCGGGTTTGCGCCGGTGCACTGGTCGTTGAATGCCTGCTCGGTCATCTCGTCGAGGGTGTCGAGGAAGTACTGCTCGTCAACACCGTAGTCGGCGATGGTCTTCTTGACGCCGATGAAGTCCTTGAGTTCCTCGAGCTTCGTGATGAAGTTCTCGAAGACCTCCTTGTCGTCCTTGCCCTCGATGCCGCAGTACTTGGCCATCTCGGCGTAGTTGTGCAGCGCGTTGGGGTAAGGATACTGGGAGAAGGTACCCATCTTGACGGGAGCCTCGGCGGCGTTGTAGCGCATAACGCGGGTCAGGATGACGGCGTTGGCGAGGCCGTGAGGCAGGTGATGGAAGGCGCCGAGCTTGTGAGCCATGGAGTGGTTGAGGCCCAGGAAGGCGTTGGCGAAGGCCATACCGGCCATGCAAGAGGCGTTGTGCATCTCCTCGCGGGCATGCGGGTCCTTGGCGCCGTTCGTGAAGCTGGAGGGCAGGTTCTCGAAGACGAGCTTAGCAGCGCGCTCGGAGAGGCCCTTGGTGTAGTCGGAAGCCATGATGGAGACGTAGGACTCGATGGCGTGGGTCATGACGTCGATGCCGGAGGCAGCGGTCAGGCCGCGCGGGGCGGTCATGCAGTTGTCGGCGTCGACGATAGCCATGTTGGGGAGCAGCGCGTAGTCGGCGAGCGGCCACTTGATGCCGGTCTCCTTGTCGGTGATGATGGCGAACGGCGTGCACTCGGAGCCGGTACCCGAAGAGGTCGGGACGGCGACGAAGTAGGCCTTCTTGCCCATCTCGGGGAAAGTGAAGATACGCTTGCGGATGTCCATGAAGTCCATGGCCATGTCCTCAAACTTGCACTCGGGGTGCTCGTACATCATCCACATGATCTTGCCGGCGTCCATAGCGGAGCCACCGCCGACGGCGATGATGACGTCCGGCTCAAAGAGAGCCATCTGCTTGGCGCCGCGACGTGCGCACTGCAGCGACGGATCGGGCTCGACGTCGTAGAAGCAGTCGTGGGCGATGCCCATCTCGTCGAGCTTGGCCTCGATGGCGCGGGTGTTGCCATTCTTGAAGAGGAACTGGTCGGTGACGATGAAGGCGCGCTTCTTGCCCATGACGGTACCGAGCTCGTCGAGAGCGACGGGCGTGGAACCCTTCTTGAAGTAGACCTTCTCGGGAGCGCGGAACCACAGCATGTTCTCACGGCGCTCGGCCACAGTCTTAACGTTGATCAAGTGCTTCACCCCAACGTTCTCGGAGACGGAGTTGCCGCCCCAGGAGCCGCAGCCCAGGGTCAGAGACGGCTTCATGCCAAAGTTGTACAGATCACCGATGCCGCCGTGAGAGGACGGTGTGTTGATGACGATACGGCAGG
>CAJMPU010000012.1 GCA_905215505.1 uncultured bacterium | reverse complement strand
GTCGGCGGGGCCATTGTGGCCCTTGACAGTGGATTGGGTCATATGAGCGAGCGGGTCGCATTTGAGACAAGGTGACGTGAAACGAAAGGGCGCTGACCTTCTGGTCGCGCCCTTGAAGTTGAACGTCAGATTGTCCAAATGCGGCCCGCGCAGCGTCAACTGGTTACGCGGGCTGGTAAGCCCGCGTAACCCTAATAGTTGGCCTCGTAACCGTTGCCGTCGCCGGTGGGCTGTTCGTAGTAGTCCGAATCGCTCGAATCGCTTGAGCCATCGGAATCGTCAGAGCTGACCGATGAGGTTGCGGTGCCGTTTGCGTAGTCGTCAGACGTGTTGTTGCTGAGGTCACCGATCGTAGAGCTGGAACCGTCGGAAAGACCCATGGTGTTGGGACCCTTGGGATCCTTGCCGGCATCGACGCGCTCCATCATTTCCTTGAGCTCGTCCTCGTAGACAAAGACGTAGCTCACACCGTCGATCATGGTGCTGTCGTCGGCGTACGAGGGCAGGTTGGCCGAGTAGATACCGTCGACATCCATACCGCGCATGGCATTGACCGTAGCCACGATATCCTGAACGCTCATATCGGTTACGAGCATATCGGACAGCGAATTAACCAGGCCAAAGATCTTCGTGGCATCGAAGTTATTGAGAATCTGGTTGGCAAGGGCGCCAAGCACCTGACGCTGGTGGCGCATGCGCGTGTAATCGCCGTCGGCATAGGTGTAGCGGCAGCGGGCATAGGTAAGGGCGGTGGCACCGTCCATATGCTGCTGGCCAGCGGTAATCTTAATATCCAGGTGCTCGGGGTCGTCAACATCATCGGTTGCGTTAATGTCGATACCGCCAACCGAATCAATCAGCGCCTGCATACCGTCGAAGCTGACCTCGGCATAGTGGGAAATCTGAACACCGCACAGCTCGTTGACCGCCTCGACCATGGCCTCGGCGCCGCCAACGGTATGGCAGGCGTTGATCTTCATGGTCTCGCCCTTGTACTCGACCTTGGTGTCGCGCGGAACGGAAATGAGCGTCGCCTGCTTTTGCGTGGGGTCGATGCGTGCCAGGATAATCGAGTCGGCACGATACGTATCCTCGCCCGGACGGCCGTCGGTGCCAAGAAGCAGCACGTAGAACGGATCCTTTGCCTCATCGGTGTCAACCAGAACCCGACGCAGATTGTCGGTAATGACATTAGAATCGCCGAGCTTGCCCATAATGGTGGCAAACCACAGGCCGGCAGCGGTAGTGGCACTCAGCAGCACGCCAAGCACGACAATGAGCGCGACGTGACGAATCGTGTGGCTACGACGACGTTGGCGAGCTCGCTCGGAATAACGAGCCACGTTATCGCGACTGTAGATCTTGGCCTGCGCACCAGTTGAGGGTCTTCGAGTGGTGGTATCCGCGAGGGGCTTTTTATTAAACATAGGCAACCTGTATTAGTAGATGACGGGATCGGGGACGGTAGCATGCTCGACATGCGCGCCAAGCGCCTGCAGCTTTTCGACAAAATGCTCGTAGCCGCGCTTGATGTGATGGATAGCCGAAACCTCGGTCGTCCCGTCGGCAATCAAGCCCGCTACGACGAGGGCCGCTCCGCCGCGCAGATCGGGCGAGGTAACCTGTGCACCCGAGAAGCCCTTGACGCCATGAATCATGGCATGATGGCTCTCGATACGAATGTCGGCACCCATGCGCACCAGCTCAGAGGCAAACATAAAGCGATTCTCGAAGATGTTCTCGGTAATAACGGAACTGCCGTCGGCAAGGGCGGAGAGCACCATAATCTGCGCCTGCATGTCGGTCGGGAAACCGGGGAACGGAAGCGTCTGGATGTCGACCGGCTTGATACGCTCGGCACGGTTCACATGGACGCCATCCTCGACGCGCTCGCAGTCGATACCCATGAGCTCCATCTTCTTGAGCACCATGCCCAAGTGAATGGGGCAAAAGCCCGTGACATCGACACCGCGATCGTCGGCCATCAACGCACCGGCGACGATAAAGGTACCGGCCTCGATGCGGTCGCCTACTACGCGATGGGTAACAGGATGCAGCTCTTCCACGCCTTCGATAGTCACGACGGGAGTGCCGGCGCCAACAATCTTGGCGCCCATCTCGTTGAGCATGTTGGCGAGATCGACGATCTCGGGCTCGCGGGCGGCATTGTCGATAACCGTGGTACCCTGCGCGCGCACGGATGCCATAATGAGGTTCTCGGTCGCACCGACACTGGCGAACTCGAGCGTGACGGTGGTGCCGCGCAGGCCCTGAGGCGCGCTGGCGTTGATATAGCCGTGGGCGGTATCAAACTCGACGCCCAGGGCCTCAAGACCAAGAATGTGCATATCGATCTTGCGAGCACCCAGGTTGCAGCCGCCCGGCATGGCAATTTTGGCGCGATGGAAGCGGCCCAGCAGGGGTCCCATGACGGCGGTGGAAGCGCGCATCTTGGCAACGAGCTCGTAGGGGGCCTCCCATGAATCGACCTGAGAGGTATCAATCTCGAGCGTGTGCTCGTCGAGAACATCGATCGTGGCGCCCATACCCTTGAGCACCTTGCCCATCACGTGGACATCGGAAATATCAGGCACGTTCTGCAGCGTCGTCTTGCCCGGCGCCAGAAGCGTTGCCGCCATGAGTTTGAGCGCGGAGTTCTTGGCGCCCGAAACAGGCACGGAACCTCCGATGGCGTGGCCACCCTCAACGCGGATAATATCCAAGGTCTACCCTTTCAAAAAGCATGCCCGGGGTGGCTGGGCCATCCCGGGCATGATGTGTTCGCAAATGGTCGAACGCTAAAACGTTTGACTATTGGGCAAGCTTGAGCTTACACCATGCGATTTCATTATAGAGGTAGGCGCGGCGTGCATCATCCTCCGACAAATTACCCAGCTTCTCTTCAAAACCTTGAATATCAGCTTTAACCTTATCGGCGTCGACGGTCGCCAAATCGCAAGCGCGCTCGGCGAGGACGGTCACGACATCGTCCGCAACCTGGGCATAGCCGCCGGCCACGGCAAACGTGTGGTCGACAGTGCCCATGGCCTTATCGGAAACGCGAACGTAACCGCGGTCGATTGTGCAGATTTCGCTGGAGTGAGCAGGCAGAACGCCAAACTCACCATCCGTGGACGGAATCGACACAAACGCAGCGTCGCCCTCATAGGCGCAGCTCACGGGGCACACGATGCGGATACGCATAACCTACTTCTCCCCCATCTTGCGGGCGCGCTCGCGCACGTCCTCAATCGTGGAAGCATAGCGGAATGCCTGCTCGGGCAGGTCATCGGCCTTGCCGTCAACAATCTCGGCGAAGGAGCGGACGGTATCCTCGACGCGGACGTAGACACCGGGGTTGCCGGTGAACTTCTCGGCGACGTGGAAGGACTGGGAAAGGAACTGCTGGATCTTACGGGCACGGTTGACCGTAAGGCGCTGCTCCTCGGACAGCTCGTCCATACCCAGAATGGCGATGATGTCCTGAAGGTCGGAGTACTCCTGCAGGAGCTCCTGGACCTTGACGGCGACACGGTAGTGCTCCTCGCCGACGATCGAGGGATCGAGAGCGTCGGAGGAAGACGCGAGCGGGTCGATAGCCGGGAACAAACCGAGCGACGAAATGCTACGCGAAAGAACCGTAGTGGCGTCCAGGTGCGTAAACGTCGTGGCAGGCGCCGGGTCGGTCAGGTCGTCTGCAGGGACGTAGACAGCCTGGACGGAGGTAATGGAACCCGTCTTGGTCGAGGTAATGCGCTCCTGGAGGTCACCCATCTCGGTAGCCAGCGTAGGCTGGTAACCGACGGCGGACGGCATACGACCCAGCAGTGCGGAAACCTCGGAACCGGCCTGGGAGAAGCGGAAGATGTTGTCGATGAACAGCAGAACGTCCTGGCCGCGATCGCGGAAGTACTCAGCGGTGGTAAGGCCAGCCAGACCGATGCGCAGACGCGCTCCAGGCGGCTCGTTCATCTGACCATAGACCAAGCAGGTCTTGTCGATAACGCCAGACTCGCTCATCTCGAGATAAAGGTCGGTGCCCTCGCGGGTACGCTCGCCGACGCCGGTGAACACCGAGGTGCCGCCGTGCTCCTGGGCGAGGTTGTTGATGAGCTCCTGAATCAGAACGGTCTTGCCAACGCCGGCGCCGCCGAACAGGCCGGTCTTGCCGCCACGGATGTAGGGCTCGAGCAGGTCGACGGCCTTGATGCCGGTCTCGAAGATCTCGGTCTTGGTGGTGAGCTCGTCAAAGCGGGGCGCTGCATGGTGGATGGGGTAGAACTCCTCCACCTCGGGCATGGGCTTGCCGTCGACGGGCTTGCCCATGACGTTCCAAATGCGACCGAGCGTCTTGGGACCAACGGGCATCTTCATGGGCTCACCGGTATCGGTAGCGATGAGGCCGCGCTGCAGGCCGTCGGTCGAGGACATGGCGACCGTGCGGACGACGCCGCCCGGAAGCTGGCTCTCGACCTCGAGGATCGTGCTCAGATGACCGATCGGGGTCTCGGCCTCGACCGTGAGCGCGTTGTAGATCGGGGGCACCGCGCCGTCAAACTTGACGTCGACGACAGGGCCGATGATACGCACGATGCGACCATCACCGGCAGTCGTCTTCTTGGTGGCTTCCTCGACCGCAAGCTTTACGGTGTTATTAGCCATTACTGTTCCTCCAATGCTGAGGCTCCGCCGACGATCTCGTTAATCTCGGTCGTGATCGAAGCCTGGCGCACGCGACTATACGTGCGGGTAAGGGTCGAGATGATCGCGGTGGCGTTTTCCGTCGCGGAGTGCATGGCCTTGCGGCGTGCACCCTGCTCGGCAGCCGCCGAATCGATCAGGGCCTGGTAGATGACCGTCAGGATATAAGACGGCACAAGCTTGCCGAGAACATGCTCAGGAGAGGGCACGAACTCGAACGTGGACGAGATGCGCTTAGGGGCGTCGGTCTCGTTCTTACGCGGACCGTGGGCCATAGCGATCATCTCGGGGTCGAGCGGCAACAGATGCTCGACGCGAAGCTCCTGATCCACGCGGTTCTTGGCGTGGTGGTAGACAAGCTCGACACGGTCAAGCTCACCGGCACGATACGCATCGCAGATATGAGAGGAGATCATGCGGGCCTGATTGAAATCGGGCTCAGAGGAGTTGCCCTCAAAGTGCATGACAACGTTTGCGCGGTCACGGAAATACGTGGCCGGCTTACGCCCGCACGCGATGATCTCGCACTCGATGCCGTCGTTCGCCCAAGAAGCGGCGAGCTTTTCGGCCGTTCGCTCCACCGTCGTATTGAAACCGCCGGCAAGGCCGCGGTCCGAGGCAATAACGACAATCAGGCCATGCTTGACGCTCTCATGCTTCTGCAGCATGGGATCGGTGCCCGAACAGGAGGCGTCGCCGGCGACCGTCAACATGACGTCGGTCAGCGCCTCCTTATAGGGCTCGGCCTGCTTGGAGCGATCGAGGGCACGACGGATCTTGGCCGTAGAGACCATCTCCATCGTGCGCGTGATCTGCTTGGTCGTGGTAACCGAGGAGATTCGCTTCTTAATGTCGCGAAGGTTGGCCATGGGGCTTAGTTCTCCTCTGATCCAGAAACATCCGAATGGTGCTTGGCCATGAACTGCTGCTTGAAGTCGCCGATGACGCGCAAGAGCTCAGCCTTGGTGTCATCATCGATCTTCTTGGCGCGAACCTTGTCGAGCAGCGAGCCAAAGCCATTGTCCATGTACTCGATGAGCTCGGCACGGAAGGGCAGCACGTCGGCGATCTCCAGGTCATCCAGGAAGCCCTCGTTGCCAGCGAACAGCGTAACGATCTGCTCGCCAACCTCAAACGGCTTGTAACGCGGCTGCTTCAGGAGCTCGGTCATGCGAGCACCATGGGTCAGCTGCTTCTGAGTAGCCTCGTCGAGGTCGGAGCCGAACTGCGTAAAGCCAGCGAGCTCCTGGTACGAAGCGAGGTCCAGACGGAGGTTGCCGGCGACCTGCTTCATGGCCTTGGTCTGCGCATCGCCACCGACGCGGGACACGGAGATGCCCACGTCGACTGCCGGGCGCTGACCCTGGAAGAAGAGCTCGGACTGCAGGTAGATCTGACCATCGGTAATGGAAATGACGTTGGTCGGAATGTAGGCCGAGACGTCGCCGTCCTGGGTCTCGATGATCGGCAGTGCCGTCATGGAGCCGTAACCGTTCTTCTTGGACATCTTGACGGCACGCTCGAGCAGACGAGAGTGCAGGTAGAAGATGTCGCCAGGATAGGCCTCGCGTCCGGGCGGACGATGCAGCGTCAGCGACATCTGACGGTAGGCCACAGCCTGCTTGGACAGGTCGTCGTAGATGACGAGCACGTGGCCGCCGGGGTTGGTCTCGCTGGCGGGCTTGCCGTCCTCGCCGTTGTACATGAAGAACTCGCCGATAGCGGCACCGGCCATAGGCGCGATGTACTGCATAGGGGCGGAATCGGCAGCGGTGGCCGAAACGATGATGGTGTAGTCGAGCGCACCGTGCTGAGCGAGGGTCTCGCGGATGTTGGCAACCGTGGAGGCCTTCTGGCCGATGGCGACATAGATGCAGACCATGCCCTTGCCGCGCTGGTTGAGGATAGCGTCGATGGCGATGGCGGTCTTACCGGTCTTACGGTCGCCGATGATGAGCTCTCGCTGACCGCGGCCAATAGGCACCATGGAGTCGATAGCGAGCAGACCGGTCTGAACCGGCTCGCACACCGGGGTACGATCGATGACGCCGGGAGCCTTGAACTCGATGGGGCGACGGTGCGTGGCGACGATGTCGCCCAGGCCGTCGATGGGCTGGCCGAGCGGATTGACGACGCGGCCGAGCATGGCACGGCTCACGGGGATATCCATAATGCGGCCAGTGGTGCGGCACTCGTCGCCTTCCTTGATGGAGTCGACGGCACCGAACAGAACGGCGCCGACCTCGTCACGGTCAAGGTTCTGGGCAAGGCCGAAGACGGTCTCACCGGTATCGGAGCTCTTGAACTCCAGAAGCTCGCCTGCCATGGCGCTCTTGAGGCCGGAGACGCGCGCGATGCCGTCGCCTACCTCGTCGACCGTTGAAACCTCATGCGTATCGACCGTCGCGGAGAGGCTCGTGAGCTGCTCCTGCAGTTTCTTGGCGATATCCTGGGCATTGAGGGTTTCGGACATTAGGCTTCACCTCCGTACGAATTAGCAGAGTTTGCGAGGGTCTCCTGCGCGATGCGCAGCTGCGTCTTGACGGAAATATCACGACGCTCGCCGCGGGCCTCGAGCACCAGGCCGCCCACGATAGACGGGTCGACCTGCTCGATAAGGAATACCTTGCGGCCGAAGTCCTGCTCGCATTTCTTAGTGATGGTTTGACGCAGCTCGTCGTCGAGCGGGATCGCCGTGGTGACGGTCACGCCCACTACATCCTCGTCTTCCTCGGCAACATACTTAAAGGCAGCTGCCACCTTGGGAAGAAGGTCGAGCTGGTCGCGCTTGGACATGGTGTCGAGCACGGCGATGATCTCGGGGCTGGCAGAAGCCAAGCGCTCGATCATCTCGAGGTCCTCGAACACATGGTTCTCGGCCTTAGCGGCTTCCAGAAGGGAGCGCGCGTAGGTCTCGAGCACCTTGTCCTGATAGCGGCTAGTCGGCATTCAGGCTACCTGCTTCCTGGATGTAGCGCTCGATGAGCTTCTTCTGCTCGGTCTCGTCCTCGAGTGCCTCGCCCACGATCTTGGTGGCGACGGCAACGGACAGGTCGGCGATGGAGCTCGCGGCACCGGCGTAAATGGACTTGCGCTCGTCCTCGACGGTCGTATGGGCCTTGGCGATGATCTCCTCGGCCTCCTTGTGAGCAGCCTCGATGATACGGGCGCGCTCGGACTCGGCGTCCTTACGGGCCTCGAGAACGATGTCGGCAGCCTGACGACGGGCGTCGGTGACGATCGAGTCGGACTCAGCGCGCTTGGCGATAGCCTCCTGCTTGGTCTTTTCGGCCTCGTCGAGGCTCTCCTCGATCTTCTTGCCGCGCTCCTCCATGGTTTTCATGATGCCCGGCAGGGCGACCTTGGCCAGCACGATCCAGATAATCAGGAAGGCGATAAGCGCCGGGATGAACTCCGCCATCTTAGGGATGAGGATGTCCGCACCGGCAGCGCCGTCCTCGGCGAACGCGGAAACCGGCATGAGCAGCGCGGCCGCGGACGCGGAGAGTGCGATCGCGCTCTTCTGGGATGAAAGATTCATACTTGACGCTCCGTGCTATTTAACGATCAGCGCGACAACGAAGCCGATCAGAGCCAGAGCCTCGCCGAAGGCGGAGCCCATGATGAAGACGGTGAACACGCGGCCCTGGACCTCAGGCTGACGGGCCATAGCACCCGTAGCACCCAGAGCAGACAGGCCGATAGCAAGACCAGCGCCGATAACACCGAGACCGTAACCGATAACTCCCACGATTCCTCCTTTGTCGTGCGTGTCTTATTTCACGCAGGATAACCTTTTTATAACTGCCGGGCTCCATGGGTACGGGCACCGGCGGTTTAACGAATTGCCTTACCTTTAAGGCGCGAACGGAAGGCTACTCCTCCTCCGCGACCTCCTCTGCCTCGGAGACATACACGGCGGTAAGGACCGTGAAGACGTAAGCCTGGATGGCGCCGACCACAAGCTCGATCGCATAGATCAGGATGAGGATGGCAAGCCAGGCTAGCGAAGGCAGGGCGCCAACGGCGTGGGCCGCGGAAACCTGCTGAAGCAGCGGCTGCATGAACATGCTCGCCATGATGGCGAACGAGCCCATGACCACGTGTCCTGCGAACATGTTGCAGAACAGACGGACGGCGAGCGTGATGAGGCGCAGGAAGGTCGAGAAAAGCTCGACGACCCACACGAGCACGTTCATCGGGAAGCTCACGCCCTGCGGGGCGAGGCTCTTGATGTAGCCGATCACGCCGTGAGCCTTGCATCCGTAGTAGATGAAGTACACGAAGGCGAAAATGGCGAGTGCGGCGGTGGAGCCGATTGCGCCGGTGCCGGGCTTCATTCCCGGGATCAGGCCGATCATGTTATTGATCAGGATGAACAGGAAAAGCGAGCACAGGAACGGGAAGTGCTTCTTCCAGTTCTCACCCACGACACCCTTGCCGATATCGTTCTCGACGTACTCGATGATGTACTCGAAACCGTTGACGAAGAAGCCCTTGGGAACCAGGGTCTGCTTCTTCTTGAACACGGCCAGGACGATCAGGAGCACGATCGTGGAGACGATCAGCCAAAACGAGTACTGCGTGATGCCGCAGCTCAGATCGCCCACGACGGGGGTGGAGCTGAACTCGCTGACCAGATGATTAATCTCATCAGGCAGCTTTTCAAAAATTTCCACGACTTACCTTTCGACCTCATGAGGATCTCGCAGCGCCTTGGCGACGCGAACCGCGCAGGCGGCCATAAAGGCCACGAAGCCGATCGCCTCGCCCAGGAGGAACATGCGAAATGCCTCTCCGAACAACACAAACACAACCAAGGTAAAGACGAGCAGAGCGATTGCCGAGACCGCCAGACTCACCATACCCTTGAGCATGTCCGCATTCTGCTTATCGTCAAGAACCGGCTTGAGCGTAAAGACAAAGGGAAGGAAGGCAATTGCGCCCGCGATGGCGCCTGCAACGATAGCGAGCAGATCGGCTATCTGAAACACTGGCGTCCTCACTTTCCTTTTTAACGCTTCACAGAACAGTTCCCGCCAAACATTGGTGACTATTGTACGAGCC
The DNA here is from genome assembly GCA_905215505.1 of uncultured bacterium. GTDB lineage: Bacteria > Actinomycetota > Coriobacteriia > Coriobacteriales > Coriobacteriaceae > Collinsella. The sequence continues at coordinate 60,507 of CAJMPU010000012.1, read as the reverse complement.
AATCGCTAAAGTACAACCGAAAAAGCATCGGTTAATACGCACCTGTTCGTTTTCTTAAGACCTTCTTTATGCCGCAGGTACGGTAATACGTTTTTCTCGAACCCTGCAGGGCAAAACGTCCGTTAACAGGAGTGCGCGCGGTCGCCTTTTGTTCGTCCGCGCGCACCGTTTCTTCGTATTTGCAGCCGCGGCCGTTTAGCCCAGCGACTAGAGCGTGCCGTAGATGCGGTCGCCGGCGTCGCCGAGGCCGGGAACGATGTAGGCAGCCTCGTTGAGATGGTCGTCGATGGCGCAGGTATAGATATGTACATCGGGATCCTTCTCGGTCAGCGACTTGAGGCCCTCGGGCGCGGCGACGATGCACAGCATGCGGATGTCCTTGACACCGCGCTCGCGCAGGTAGCTGATAGCCATCTCGGCCGAACCGCCCGTGGCGAGCATGGGGTCGACAACCAGGCAGATACGCTGGTCGATATCCTTGGGCATCTTGCAGTAATACTCATGCGGCTCGTGGGTGACCTCGTCGCGCTCCATGCCGATGTGGCCCACGCGAGCGGAGGGCACCAGGTCGAGGATGCCGTCGACCATGCCAAGGCCCGCACGCAGGATGGGCACGATGGCGAGTTTCTTGCCGGCAAGCTGTTTGAACGTGGCGGTAGTGATGGGGGTCTCGACCTCGACGTCTTCCATAGGCAGGTCGCGCATGGCCTCGTAGCCGTCAAAGAGCGCAAGCTCGCGCACGAGCTGGCGGAACTGGTTGGTGCCGGTGTTTTTATCGCGCAGGATCGACAGCTTGTGCTGAACGAGCGGGTGATCGACAAGCGTCACACGGGACGCATCATAGGTGACGGTCATGGGTTGATTGCCCCTTTCGTTGCGGCCGCAAAACGGCCTTGCTGACAAGGCGCGCAGCAATGTTGCCGCCGCACGCCATGCATTAGTTTAGCGGTTTGTTGTATCGAGCAGCCCATCGCAGCCCTACTGTGCGGTACTGAGCGAGCGCCTGACTGCATCACACCAGCCCGCAAGGTTTTGTTCGCGGCGCTCGGCGGACATGTGGGGAAGGAAGGTCCTAACGATCTGGGCATTTTGCTCCAGCTCTTCCAGGTCTTCCCAATAGCCGACGGCAAGACCCGCCAAGTACGCGGCACCGATTGCCGTGGTCTCCACCGTCTCGCATTGCAGCACGGGGATATCCAGCAGGTCGGCCTGGAATTGCATGATGAACTCGTTGCGCGAGGCACCGCCATCGACAGACAGGCGCTCGATCGAAAGCCCCACGTCCTGCTCCATGGCGCGCAGCACGTCGTAGCTCTGATATGCCATGGATTCGCAGGCGGCACGTACGATGGTCGCACGGCTCGAGGCGCCGGTCAGACCGCACACGATACCGCGGGCATGCGGGTCCCACCAGGGAGCGCCCAGACCCGCAAAGGCGGGAACGAAGTAGCAGCCCTCGTTGTCGCTAATCGAAGCGGCAAGTTGTGCCGACTCGCTCACGCTCGAGATGATGCCCATGTTGTTGCGAAGCCAGTTCATGGTGGAACCGGCAGCAAAGATGGAGCCCTCGAGCGCATAGCTGATCTTCCCGTTCGCAGCGATACCGATGGTGGAGACCAGACCGTTCTTGGATTCGACGATCTCGTCGCCGGTGTTCATGAGCATAAAGCAGCCCGTGCCATAGGTGTTTTTGGTCTGGCCGGGATGGAAGCAGCAGTGACCGAACAGCGACGCCTGCTGGTCGCCCGCCACACCCATGATGGGCGGCATGTTGGTCATGATGTCGCTCGCGACGCGGCCGTAGTCACCCGAGCTCCAGCGAACCTCGGGCATCATGGAACGTGGAACGTCAAAGAGCGCCAGCAGGTCGTCGTCCCAATCGAGCGTATGGATATTAAAGAGTGCCGTGCGGCTGGCATTGGTGTAGTCGGTGGCAAAGACCTGGCCGCCGGTGAGGTTGTAGATGAGCCAGGTGTCGATGGTGCCAAACATGAGGTCGCCCGCCGCCGCGCTCTCGCGTGCGCCGTCGACGTTGTCGAGAATCCACTGTACCTTGGAGGCCGAGAAATACGGGTCGAGCGTGAGTCCCGTGCGGGAGCGCACCAGCTCCTCGCAACCCTGTTCAACCAACGCGTCGATTGCCGGCGCGGTACGGCGGCACTGCCATACGATGGCGTTATAGATCGGCTGACCGCTCACGCGGTCCCAGACCACCGTGGTCTCGCGCTGGTTGGAGATGCCGATGGCGGCAATGCGGTCGGAGTGGATACCGCTCTTAAACTGGACTTCCATCATGACGGCGATCTGGCTGGCAAGGACCGCCATGGGGTCTTGCTCTACCCAACCGGGACGTGGGAAGCTGGTTTTGACGCTGCGACGTGCCTGCGCGACGATGCATCCGTACTCGTCGACGATGGTCGCAAGTACCGAGGTGGTGCCGCAGTCGAGCGCCATGATGTAGGAACCGCCAAAGTCAAACGAGGCATCTTCCATGCCCAGGCTGCCCAGATTCAACGACATCGCTTAAACCTTTCTATTGCATCGGGTCGGACAGGACCCGTTCGATCTCTGATGCGGGAAGTGCGCCTTGGCGCAGGATCTGGAGCTCGCCGTGCTGAAACGACACGATGGTCGAGGCGTCGCGACACGGGGTCTCACCGGCGTCGACGGCAACATCGACCCCCTCCAGGATGCGACCCTCGACGGCGGCAAAGCTTGCCGGCGAGGTCGCGCCGTGCGTGTTGGCGCTCGTACAGGCAAGGGGGCTGCCGCAGGCGCGAATGAGCGCTTGGACCACGGGAGAGGCCGAAGCGCGCAGGGCCACGGTGTCGTCGGCAGCGCGCATAAAGGTCGGCACACAGGGAGCTGCCTTGACCACGATAGTCAGGGCTCCCGGCCAGCATCGTCGCGCGAGTATGCGGGCATCTTCCGGGATATCCACGCCATAGCGGTCGAGTGCTTCGACGCCATCGACCAGCCAAGCGACGGTTTGTGTGAGCTCACGTTGCTTGAGAGTGAAGATACGGCGATAGCCGGTGCCGAGCGCAGGGACCGCGGTGCCATTGACGGTGGCTTGCGGGTCGCATGACCACGACGGGAACTCGCTTGTATCTTGGGGGGCGGCATCGGAGAAGGCATTGACTGCCACGGCGACACCGTAGACGGTCTCGGTCGGGATCAGCGCCAAGCCGCCACAGCCGAGCACCTCGGCCGTACGCTCGACGGCGAGCCGATGCGGCTCACGCGCTCCCTCGAATACCCGATAGACCGTCTGCATGTGTATGCCAGCCCCTTACGCTCTGGTGCAAGTTTGTTTACTGAGGGGCATTCTCGCACGAAACGTTCAATCCATTTGCCCACAGCGCATGTTGGTTTGGTGAGCGGCTCTAGTAGTCGGTGAAAGTGAGGGGGTTATTGGACTGCGACGAACTTCTTTGGCCTGCCGGCGTGGCGTTCTTGGGCGGCGTAGCGCTCGATGCTGTCTATCGTTATCATCCGACGGCCGTCGACGAGTTCAACATCGAGCTTTCCGGCTTTGACCAGCGCGGTAATCCGCGGAGCGGAGACTTTGAGGTCCAGCGCTGCGTCTTTAAATGTTCGGCACGCCGCTTCCCGAGCGTCCTCGTGGTCGATTTCGACCGAAAGGGCCACGACCTCGGCCGAGCGTTCGTACCCCGCCGGAGTCAAACCGTTGTTGAGGTCATCGGCCAAAAACGCCATCAGCGCCTCGGTGGCATGGGCAATAGCTTCTTCGCGCGTATCGCCATCGGCAAAGGCGCCGGGAATCTGCGGGAAGCTAGCGCAGTAACCGTCATCTTCCTTTATGAGAACGCAGTCATAGGTAAATCGCTGCCTCATTTTGCCTCCAACTACCATCCAGCTTGGCGACGAATACTTGCCCACGTGCCCTTCTTTGGTCGATCACCACCAGAGCCGTTCACGGTGACAACGCGGTCACCAGAAACATACTTAGCATGGCTACCGACTTGCGCGACCTTCACGAATCCATCGTGCTTGAGTAGGGCAATGATTTCCCGAAAGGTAGGAGGTTGCATTGGCCGACCTCTTTCAGCCATCCTAATTATAAACTACTTTATAATTTTTGCTAACCAGTTAATAAATATTACTGGCGCTGCTTGGGCTCGGTGACGATGGCCCGAACGATGCGGGGGCGATCGGTGAGGTCGTGGACGATACGCACGTCCGAAAGGCCCGCTTGGCGACAGAGCTCGGCCGCGGCGTCGAGGGCGCCCTCGTAGAGCTCGCAAGCAAACAGGCCGCCGGCGCGCAGCATATAGGGTGCCGCATTGAGCAGACGGCGGAAGATGTCCAGGCCGTCGGCACCGCCCTCGAGAGCCAAATCGGGCTCAAAGTCCTTGACCTCGTGCGGCAGCGAGCGCATGACGTCGGTCGGGATGTAGGGTGGGTTGGAGACGAGCACGTCGAAGGTGCCCCACTCGTCGTGGGGAATGGAGCTCACCAGGTTGGTGAGGCTGAAGGCAACCTCATCTGCCGTGAGGCCGAGCGCGTCGCGGTTTTTGGTGGCCAGATCGATAGCGCGCGGCTCGATATCGGTGGCGGTGCAGGTGACATGGCCGCGGCGCTCCCAGGCAAGGGAGAGCGAAATGCAGCCTGTGCCGCAACCGACCTCGAGAACGCGAGCGATACGGGGCTCGACCGGAGCGGGCGCGGCGGCATACTGAGCTGAAGCCATCTCCTGGTCGGCACCCTCGATGGCGATGCCGTATTCGTCGAGCTCGGGCTCGGCGGCTTCCGCAGTCTCGGCTTCCGCCGCCTGCGCAGCGGCTTGTTCGGCCTCGCGGTCGGCCAGTTCCTCGGCATAGGCGCGGCTGCCCAGCACATCGCCGCCTAGCGCCGCCTCGTCGGCAGCTGTGAGGTTGGCGGCACGGCGCTCGGCCGTCGCTCGCTCGTCGGCCAATGCGGCTTCGGCTTTGCGCGCTTCCTCGACCTCATCGTTCCAAGGCAGCTCAACGCGCTGACGGGCGACAGCCTCGGGGCTCAGCACCTCGGCATCCAGATAATTAAGGACTTCCTCGACGAGCATCTCGGTCTCGGGACGCGGAATGAGCACACCGGGGGCGCACGCGACATCGATCATGCGAAACTGCGTGCTGCCCGTGATGTATTGCAGCGGCTCGCCCTTAGCGCGACGAACGACGGCCGCATGCATGGTCTCGAGCTGGGCCGCGTTAAGCGTCTCGTCCATACGCATATATAGGTCAATGCGCGCCAGGCCCGTGGCGGCGCACAGCAGCCACTCGGCAGAAAGACGGGGGTGCTCCTCGCCGCGCTCGGCCAGGTACTCCTTGGTCCACTCGAGACAACGCTTGATGGTCCAGATCTCGTTTGCCATGGGGCCCTCCCCTCTTAAGCGCCGGGCGGCGCGCGAATGTCGGAGCAGATTGTAAGCGAGGCCAGCGCTTGGCAAGGGACGATTGAAGGCGATTATCGAGAATCAGCCCAGATTTTTGCTTGGAGCCCACCCGAAGTGTTCATTCGTCGACGTCTAAATCTGCATCCGTCAAGCTTTTGGCAAGGTTGCCCAAAACTGACCAATATCTAACCAAGAACTTGCCAAATCACTTGACGCGCGACGCACCAAAAAGGACCCCGCGACTTCGCGAACGATATTTTGAGCATTATTTTCGATCGCAGACGAATGCCGCTCATTGCTTTAAGCAGGTAAACAGCTCAATGCCTATCAAAGCTGATTGAATAACATCTCAAAGCAATGTACCCAACCTAGTCGCTGGGGACGTTCTTATTCGACTAGTCGTTTAAGAACGTCCCCAACGACTACTCATTTAAGTCTGTCCCCAATGAGTGCCCCGCCGCAGGTTGAGCATAAGTCAGCGAAAACGCCCCTAAGCGAGCAAGGTGACGTGAAATGAAAGGGCGCTGACCTTCTGGTCGCGCCCTTGAAATTGAACGTCAGATTGCCGCTTAGGGGCGTTTGCAGCGTCGAGCCGTTACGGCGTTTGGTAAAACGCCGTAACTTAAACTGCCTGTGCCAGCTTCTCGGCGCGCTCGGCGGCGGCGAGTGCCTCGATCACGGTGCCGAGTTGGTCGCCCAGAAGGACACCGTTGTAGGTGGAGTTGAAACCGATGCGGTGGTCGGTCACGCGGTCCTGGGGCTGGTTGTAGGTACGAATCTTTTCGGAACGGTTGCCGTGGCCGATCTGACTCTGGCGCTCGGCACCGAGCTCTGCCTGCTGCTTCTCGAGCTCCATCTCGTACAGACGAGCGCGCAGCATCTGCATGCAGACCTCGCGGTTCTGGATCTGGGAACGCTGCTCCTGCGACTGCACCACGGTGTTGGTGGGCAGGTGGGTGATGCGCACGGCGGAGTAGGTGGTGTTAACGCACTGACCGCCAGGGCCGGAGGCGCAGTAGGTATCGATGCGCAGGTCGGACTGGTTGATCTGAACGTCGATCTCCTCGGCCTCGGGAAGCACGGCGACGGTTGCCGTGGAGGTCTGGATGCGACCCTGGGACTCGGTCTTGGGGACGCGCTGGACACGGTGCACGCCGGACTCGAACTTCATGACGGAGTAGACGCGGTCGCCCTCGACCTTGAACTCGATGGACTTAAAGCCACCGGCCTCGCTGGGACTGGAGTCGAGCACGGTGGTCTTCCAGCCGCGCGACTCGCAGAAGCGCTGGTACATCTTGTACAGATCGCCGGCAAAGATGGCCGCCTCGTCGCCACCGGCGGCGGAGCGAATCTCGACGATGGTGTTCTTGTCGTCATTGGGGTCGCTCGGGATGAGCATGTACTTAATGTCTTCCTCGAGCTGGGGAAGCTTGGCCTCGTTTTCGGAGATATCCATCTGGAGCATCTCCTTCTCATCGGCATCGGTAGTATCGTGGAGCATTTCCTTGGCGGCCTCGATGTCATCGAGCGCGCCGATGTACTCGCGCGAGGCGGCGATGAGGTCGGACTGGTGCGCGTACTCCTTGTTGAGACGCGTGAACTCCTTGATATCGGAGGCGACGGCCGGGTCGGAGAGCTTCTTCTCGAGTTCCTCGTAGGCCTTGATAATCTTTTCGAGCTTGTCGCGCATGGCGGGACTCCTTTATATGCGTGAAGGTGAAAATCGGCAGAGTTGATGGGGCGCGCGGCGCCACTGCGGGGGTAAGCCCGGCTAGAACATGTCGATCTTCAGATACATGCGCATCCCTTCGCGTATGGGGTACATAGTTGCGATCTAACCCATACATGATAGCGTGCGCAGGCAAACCTGCATATAACCCGCACGGAATGATTGGACGTAACCATTGGGAACGTTCCTTAACGACTAGTCGTTTAAGAACGTCCCCAACGGCTAACAAAGGGACTGTCGCTTTGTCACATTCTAGAGCGTTTGAAGCAGGGCGATGAGGAAGCGGATGCCCTGGAGGTAGCGCGGCGGGTGATGCGCTCGTTAGTGCCGTGGACGCCGCGATCACACTCGTCGTCATCAACCACAAAGGCCGAGAAGCGAACGCACTCAGGGCAAATGTGCTGGTAGTTGGCAGCATCGGTAGCACCGATCACGGTTGAGGGGACGATGCTGACAGGAACCCCACCCGCCGCCGATGATCCGTTTTCCTCCGTCCCCAAAGGCTCACGGAAATAGTGGGCGGCGATGGCACGGACGGCCTCGAGCCCCGGCCCGCCGACACGCGGAGACGGCGAAGGCTCGGAGCTGCCGGGGCCGAGTTCGACCTCCACGCGCCCGGCAAGGCCCGCCGCGGCAACGGCCTCGCGGCAGCGAGCAGCGACATCGGCCACGCTCGTGCCCTCGAGCATTCGGAAGTTGATGTTGGCCCACATATCCTGCGGCATTACGTTGGCGCCGGTGCTGCCACCCTCGATCTGCGTGGGCGCGCAGGTAGTCGTCACCAGCGGATAGAGCTTTTTGCTGGCGAGGCAATCACGGACAATGGCGTCCCCGTTGGCGGCAATTTCATCGGCCGTGTAGAGCCCCAACTCGACGAGTTGGGCGGCAAGCGGATCGGTCACGCGCGTCGGCCACTCGATATCGCAGATTGCGGTGATGGCACGGCTGAGCACCTCAAGCGACGTGCCGCCGTAGGGGTTGGAAGAATGCCCGCCCGCGCTCTTTGTCTTGAGCACAATGTCGGCATAACCTTTCTCAGCCAGGTCAGCGTGCATGAGCCAACCCTCGCCCGCGCTATACTCGGCAGCCGGAACGATGCGGTAGTCACCCTCGTCGATCAGGTACTCAAGCTCAATGCCGCGCCCCTTGAGCGCACGGCCGATGGCGCCTGCTCCGTACTGCGTAGTCTCCTCGTCCTGGCCAAAGGCCAGGAGCAGCGTGCGCTCGTGCTGCCAACCGTGCGCCAGCGCATACTCGACAGCCTCGAGAATGCCTGCGACCTGATCCTTCATGTCGATCGCGCCGCGGCCCCAGATGTAGGTGTCGTCCACGTGCCCGCTAAAGGGGGCATGTGTCCAGTCGGCCTCGGTATCCGGCACCACGGGGACCACGTCCATGTGGCCCATGAGCATGACGGGTTTGAGGGCGGGGTCGGAACCGCCAAGCGTCACCAGCAGCGAATGATCGATAAGCTCGACCTCGCCCGCCGCAAACACGCGCGGCCAGGCCTGCTGCATATAGGCGCGCAGGTCATCGAAGGGCTGCCAGTCCACCGCCTCGGCATCCATGCTCGAGACGGTCGGAAACGACAGCACGCGGCCCAAACGCTCGCACGCGCCGGCCTCGTCCATATCGGCAAAATCGTCCTCATGCGCAAAGAAGCGCCAAACCTCGGCCATGACATCCTTTCGATTGTGACGACAAAGGCCGCCCCACGGGAGCGGCCCTGCAACGTAGGCGTTTGCGCCGGTTATTTGTCCTCGAGATAGCGAGAGAGGAACTCGCGAGTGCGCTGGTGTTTGGGGTTGCCGAAGAGCTCGGCCGGCGCGGCGTCCTCGAGCACCACGCCCTTGTCCATAAAGACCACGCGGTCGGACACCGTGCGGGCAAAGGCCATCTCGTGCGTGACGACAACCATGGTCATGCCGTCGGCCGCGAGCTTGCGCATGACCTCGAGCACCTCGCCCACGATCTCGGGGTCGAGTGCCGAAGTCGGCTCGTCGAACAGCATGATCTGCGGATTCATGCACAGGGCGCGCGCGATGGCCACGCGCTGCTTTTGGCCGCCGGACAGGCGACCCACGGCGGCGTGCGCGAACTTTTCGAGCCCCACGCTCGTCAGATGCTCCATTGCGACCTTCTCGGCCTCGGCCTTGCTCATCTTTTTGAGCGTGACGGGCGCGAGCGTGCAGTTGTCGAGCACATCCATGTTGTTGAACAGGTTAAAGCCCTGGAACACCATGCCGATGTCCTCACGGAGTTTATTGATATTGCAGCGCTCGGCCGTAAGGTCCTGGCCGTGGAACCAGATGTGGCCCGCGTCCGGGGTCTCGAGCAGGTTGAGGCAGCGCAGGAAGGTCGACTTGCCCGAGCCCGAGGCGCCGATGATGGTAACGACCTCACCGGGATTGACAGCGAGGTCGATGCCCCTGAGCACCTCGAGCGAACCGAAGCTCTTGCGCAGGCCCTCGACGCGGATGAGCGGCTCTTTAGTTTGTGCGGCGGCCACAGCGCCGGTGGTAGTGGTATCTGCCATGATGATTCTCCTCGTCTTGCGCCTAGTTGGAGCTGGGCAGCGTTGCCGGGGCCTCGGCGCCGAGCTTTTTGCCAAAGGCCTCGAGCAGGCGGCTCGCCACGAGCGTCAGGATCAGGTAAACCACGAGCGCCACGCAGTAGACCTCCATCTGGCGGTAGTACACGCCGGCGACAGTGGTGGTGGCGTACATGAGGTCAAACACGCCAATGACCGAGAGCACCGACGAATCCTTGATGTTGATGATGAGCTCGTTGGTGAGCGCCGGAATCGCATTTTTAATGCCCTGGGGGAACACGACCTTGCGCATGGCTTGCCACTGTGACAGACCCAGCGAGCGCGCTGCCTCGGCCTGACCGGGGTCGATGGACTCGATGCCGCCGCGCAGGACCTCCATCATGTAGGCGGTAGAGTTGAGCGAGATGGTGACGAGGCCGGCAGTGAAGGTACTCCAGATCTGGTTGGCCTGGGCGGTCTCGAAGCCCATGCCGCGCAAAACGGTGAAGCCCGCGTAATAGATGAGCAGGCCCTGGACCATCATGGGCGTGCCGCGCACGATGGTGGAGTAGACGGTCGCAAAGCCGCGGCCGATGCTCTTAAAGAAGCGCACCAGGTCGTTGTCTACGCGGTCGAAGGTCTGAATACGCAGGAACACAAAGAGCAGCGCCAGGAAGAATGCGATGACGGTGCCGAAGGTGGCAAGCGCGATGGTGATCTCGATGCCACGGATGAAGAAGTCGCCGCTCTTGTAGGTCATGTAGACCAAGCTCGACAGAAAGTCGCTGGGATTGGAGTCCGAGACAATGCTCACCTGCACCAGGTCGACAAACGACATGACGCAGCGGTCGATAAAGAAGATCGCCGCGATGGCAACCACGACATAGCTGCCCAGGCGCGCGCCGCGACGGCAACGCTCGGAGGCGAACGGCGACTTTTCGCGATAGTCGCTCCAGTGCATGAGCTTGGTGACCAGCGCCGCCGCCGACACGACGATCCAGGCCCAAAGAATCGCCCAAAGGCAATCCTGGAAGATGCCGGTGGGCGCCAAAAAGCTCAGCGGCGTGGGGTTGCGCTGGCTAAATGCCAAGCCGAGCGCCGCGATAACGCTCGTGCCCAGGTACACATAACGGTGGTCGGCCTTGATAAAGGAGGCCAGACGATTGATGCCTTTCATGCTGCCTCCCTATGCCGGCTGACGGTCGAGGCACGCGTCCCACATCTGGTCGCGCTCCTCCTGGCTGATGCCCTTGAGTGTCTTGTCGATGAGCTTAAGCAGTTTGTCCGATCCCTTGCGGCAACCGACATTCGCCGTGACCTCCTGCTTAAAGCCCTCGCCCTCGGCAAATTGAATCGGCACGATACCCGGGTTTTGGGCCATATAGCCCTTTTCGTTCTCAGTGTTGTAGGTCACGGCGTCGCACGTGCCCTGCAGCAGGTTCGAAAACACCGTGGGAACCGAATCGACCGGGTTTTTGTGCACAACGCCCGGGATTTCGTCGATGACGGTATCGAGCATGGTGTCCTTTTGGCCGAGCACCGTGGCGCCGCTAAAGTCGCTGAGCTTGGTCGCGTTTTGGTAGGGCGAGCCCTCTTTTACGAATAGGCCAAAGTAGCCGATAAAGTACGGATCGGAAAAGCCGACGGACTCCTCGCGCTCGGGCGTGGCGCTCATGCCGGCAATGATGAGGTCGATCTGGCCATTGTTAAGTGAATCGATGAGGCCCGAGAAGCTCTGCTTGACGGCAACGGGCTCACCGCCAAGGGCCTTGCAGACGATCTTGGCGATCTGCACGTCGTAGCCGTCGGCATAAGCGCCCTGCACGTTATCGATGGGGATCGTGAACTCGCTGGCCTCGGAAACCTGCCAGTTGTACGGGGCGTAGGCCGCCTCCATGCCGATGCGGATCTTATCCTTGCCGATAACGGAATCGGACAGGTCATCGCGACCGCCGCCTGTCGTGGGCTGAACTACTTCCAGCGTGGAGGGGCGCTGGCAACCGGCAAGTGCGCCGGCGACGACAGAAGCGCTCGCAGCGAGAGCGCTACCCAAGAAGATGCGACGACTGCACACCGGCTGGGCCTGCGCGTCGCGCTGTAGTCGAGGTTGCATCTGATGCCTTCCCTATGTCGTTTTGCTGACAATAAGACAGGATATACGTCAACAACCAGCAGCGCGGCATGTGCGCGAAAAATTAATAGACACACGAGGACGATTGGCGCAAAGCAGCCTGCCCCCATGTACCACTTGACATGTAAAAGGCAAGGCATAGACCTTCTGGTCATGCCTTGCCTTTTGAATGACAAATTGTCGCTCTGGGCGGCGCGCAGCGTCGGCCGGTCCGCCGTTCGTTAGAACGGCGGAACCTCTAGAGCAAGGTGACGCTAAAGCTGCGGACGTCTGTCTCGCCCGGCGCCAGCGTGATGGTGTTGACCTTGTGCTCAAAGACGTCGTCCTCGGTGTCCATGGTGGTGTGGCCGGTCCAGGGCTCGAGCGCCACAAACGGGGCGTCGTTGGCGGCAGACCACACGCCGATGTACTTAAAGCCCTCAAAGTCGATCTTGACGCCGTGGCCCGACTTGCGACCGCGCAGCGTGAGCGTGGAGCCCGGGGTATCGGTGAACATGATGGCGTCGTTATCGAAGCTGCGGTGCGTGATGGGCAGCACGTCCGAGTTATCGGGCGCCTTGTAGCTACCCTCGAACGTCATAAGGCCATCGGGCGTGATGACGGGGGCCTCGTTAGTCCAAGCCTCGGTAAACGCCAGCTCGTAATCCTCGAACGTCTCATCCTCAGCACCGGGGGCGGGCACGTTAAATGCGGGGTGGCCGCCCACCGAGAACGGCAGGTCCACGTCGCCGGTGTTGGTGACGGCAAAAGTCTGGGTAAGCGTGGCGTCGCCGGTCAGGGCATAGGTCATGTTGAGCTTAAAGTGGAAGGGGAAAGCCTTGAGCGACTCGGGCGTGTCGGTGATCTCGTAGGTGACGGACGAGCCGTCCTCGGAGACCTCGACCAGCTTGTGCTCGACGATGCGCGCGAGTCCGTGACGCGCCATCTCGCAGGTGCCGGCCGCAGACGTCGCCGTGTTGTTGCGCAACGAGCCCACAATGGGGAACAGAATGGGCGCGTGCTTGCCCCAAAAGGCCGGGTCGCCCTGCCACAGATACTCGTTGCCGTTGAGGGCAAGGCTCGTGAGCTGGGCGCCCATGGAATCGATGGCCGCGGTAAGGCCGCCGCGCTTGATGGTGGTGACGGTGGACATGCTACTTCCTCCAAAAGTAAACAACAGTGTCGAGGGCTATTGTCCCACTCTTGGCGGCGGGGTTGAGCGTCAGGCGCAGTTATTGAGCAATAGCGTAAAGGTCAAACCCGCCCTGTGGCGTGCTATCGACCGTATCGGGCGCCTGTGAATTAAAGCTCACCGGAACCATGCGCTTTGAGGCGCGGTAACGCGTGCCGTCGGTGGCGACGGGCGGCTCATCGACCGTGAGCTCGTAGTCGCCGGGCTTGAGCTCGATACCGTCACCTTCGGAATTGACGTATTGATACTCGTCGATTGCTTGTCCCTTGAGCGTGCGGCCCACGATATGGATGAGCATCTGGCTGTCGCCGCGGGCGGTGTCCCATGTCGCACCGTCCTTAACCTCGACCGACACATGCACCGAGCGCGTGCGGCTGAGCGATTGCTCGACAGACATCTCGACCTTGGCGGCGTCTTGGCGCTGTTGTTCAACATGGCTCCAGACGTTTCCAATTACCGAGCATGCGATAACGCCGGCCATAAAGGCGATAAGGATGGGGCCGAGCGGCGAGCGACGTCCTGCATCTTCCTCGCGAGACAGATTGGGGCGACGTGTGGGCGCGGGCGCCTGAGCACCCTGCGAGGGCACGTCGAGAATGCTGAAGGATGCCGTGCTATCGGGGTCGATGGTGTGGCGCGGCTGCGGGGTCTTTGCCGGCGAGATGGACATGTCGGCTGGCTCGCCGAGCGTGGCCGTAGCATCGGCCTTTGCCTCGTCGGCCTCGGCCTGGGCCCAGGCCTGTTCAAAAGTTAGGAGTTCGGCGGCATCGGAGGCGGCTTCAGGCTCGGCACCGGCATCGTTGCCGGTCTCGTCCTCGTCGCTCGACACGTCACACGGCGCGGGCTCGTCCCACTCTTCGTCCGGAGCCTCGCCCTCGCTATACCACCACTCAAAGGTATCGATATCCATACGGGGCGCCCCCTTGGCCTCGCAAATAAACACTTGCTAGCCTTATACCCCCAGATGGCACAGGAGCTCGCACGGAATGTGACAAAGGGACTGTCCCTTTGTCACATTTTGCGTTTAGCCGTGGGCGATCTTGTTTCTCAGCAAGAAGTCGACCGCCCCTACGATTCTGATGCCGTCGATGTCTGTTGGATGCTCACCATCCCTGACGATCAGGATCTTCTCGTACGAATCAGGGATTTTTCCCAGCGTGTTTAGTTTGAGCGGTCGCAGCTCGCGCTCTCTGGTCGCCTCGGCATCGATCCGTTCGGTAACCTGGATATATTTACGGTCCGATCCCTCGCCGATTGCGACAAAGTCGATTTCCCCCGCGCGCAGATGGCCGCAAAACACTTCGTATCCTTCAAAGACAAGCTGGTTGTAGATAACGTTCTCGAGCATCCTTCCGCTATCGCTGCCTCTATATCCGTCAAGATAGCTGCGGATTCCCGTGTCGGCTATGTAATATTTACCGCCTGTCTTGAGAAGCTCCCGCCCCTTGACGTCATACCTTTTTACCTTGGTAAACAGGTACGTCTCTTCCAGAGCGTCAATATACGCCGACACCGTCGATGCGTTGGTCTTACCGCCTGCCGATTCGTTGAGCGTCCCTACGATTTTGTTGACCGAGGTTTGATTGGAAATGTTGTCTGCCAGATACGCACAGAGCCGCTCGAGAACGTCGCGCTTGGTGATAGCTCCGCGACCTCTACGCGTCGCGCGCAATAGGATATCGCGCGCGACAATCGTCTGATAGAGGCTGCGGATGTAGTCACGGCACGCCTCGCGTCTCGGCTCGTCATGAGCCAGAAACGGCATGCCGCCATAGGTTATGTACTGCTCGAGCACGGTGTTTGAATTAAGGCGATCGCCCGTCTTGGAAACGAGCTCGGCCCTCTCGCCAAGCCCTTCGGCGACGGCCGCATCAATCGAGCGAAAATCAAGATACTCGCCAAACGTGAGCGGCTGCATCTTGACCTCGATATACCGGCCCGAGATAAGCGTTGCAAGCTCGCTCGATAGCAAAAAGGCATTGGAGCCCGTGACATAGATATCGCACGGCAAATCGATTCGGAGCGAGTTAACCGCCTTTTCCCAGCCCTCGACATTCTGGAGCTCGTCAAAGAACAGATAGGGGCGATCGACACCGTTGATGCGCTCCCGAACCATGCGATAAAACGTCAGGTAATCTGTAATCCCCGCGTACTCTAGAGATTCCATCTTAAAGGTCAGCAAACGCTCTGCCGGCACCCCCTGTTGCGCCAGGTGCTCCCTCATCATGTCCAATAACGTGGATTTGCCGCAACGGCGTATGCCCGTCACGATTTTGATGAGGTCGGTATCCTGAAAAGCAATGAGTCGATCAAGATAGCGGCTTCGGCGAACGATGTTCATAGGGTCTCCCTAGCGCCCGGCCAGACGTAACATCTTATAAACTTGCATTATCTGCAAGTTTATAAGATGTTATCTTAGAAACTTGCAGATTTTGCAAGTTTCTAAGAAATGGGCGTGGCTGTGACAAAGGGACTGTCCCTTTGTCACATTGCGAGGGTGACGGGGATTTGGATGCAGCAGAAGTCCTCTTGGTGGGACTCGTCGTAGCTCGTGGTATCGAGGTAGCAAAAGTCGAAGGCGTTGCCGATGGGCTGGAGCGCGTGCTCGTCCATGCAGGCAACGATGGCGCGGATGCCCTCGGGCTCGTACGGCATACCCCAGCGGCTCATGCACAGATACGTGCCCTCGGGCAGCACTTCGATGCCGATCTCTGCCAGCTCGGCGGGATCGCTCGGCAGCAGTTCCTCGGCACCGCGCGGCAGTACGGCAAAGGAGCCGGCGCCGGCGATAGGGTCGTCGGAATGCAGTGCCTCGCGACGCAGCATGGCGCCCCAACCGCGCATGGGGCGCGTGCCCGTCAACGTACGCATGCGCAGAATCGCCCGCATGAGCGTGGGGTGAAGCATCGAGCGGCCGCGCTCGATATCGCCCGGAAACTCCTCAAAGACCACGTAGCGGCGCTCAAACTGTTTGAGCTCCGGCTTGCCCTCGCGCTCGCGCCAGTAAACCGCCTCGTCGTAAAAGCTCAGACGCTCCTGCACACTCGCGCGCTCGGCTTTGAGCCCGGCAATCTGTTCATCGAGCGCCTGCACCCGCGAGCGCAGGTGATCGGTCATCTCGCCAATGTCGAACGTCGAGGTCAGGCGGTCAATCTCGTCGAGTTCGAGCCCCAGGTCGCGCAGCATGCAGATCAGACGCATGAGCGGGATCTGCGTGGGCGAATAGAAACGGTAGCCTTTTTCGTTAACCACGGCGGGCTTAAACAGGCCGATCTTGTCGTAATAGATGAGCGTTTGACGCGAAACATTGAACAAGCTCGCCATCTCGCTGATCGCATACATGCCCGTCTGCATAGGTCCTCCCGACACACCAAAGCCCGCCGCCCACAGGGGCAGCGGGCTCAAACACTCCTCGTATCCTACCCTAAAGACGCCTATGACCAGCGCTTATAGTTTTCACATGACACGCCGACGGCCTCGAGCGCCTTGGCGGCGATGTGATGCACCGCGTCGTCGAGCGTGGCGGGGCCGTTGTAAAACGTGAGCACGGGCGGCATGAGCATGACGCCCGGCACGCGCGCCAGGCGCGCCATGTTGTCGACGTGAATGGCGCTGAAGGGCGTCTCGCGCACCATGAGCACCAGGCGGCGCTGCTCTTTCATCTGCACGTCGGCCGCACGCAGCAACAGGTTTTCGCTGTAGCCGCTCGCGATGCCGGCGAGCGTCTTCATGGAGCAGGGCGCCACGATCATGCCGTCGACCGGATAGGTACCGCTTGCGATGGCGGCGCCGATGTTCTTGTTGTCGTAGACCACATCGGCGTGCGCGGCAAACTCGTCGAGCGTCATGCCGAGCTCCTGCTCGATGGTAATCTCTCCCCCGCGCGTGACGACAAGTGCCGACTCGGCACCGGCCTGGCGCAGGCATTTGAGGCACTCAAGACCCAGCGCGGCACCGCTGGCGCCAGACACGCCAACGACAATGCGGCGGGGACGGACAGAAGACTCAGGCATGACAACTCCTTACTTAGTTACTTGGTGGGGCTACGTACTAGAAAGCGAGCTCTGCTGCCCACTTGTCCTTGTCGATCTCCATGAACTGCGAGCGGATGAAGTTCTTCTTAAGGTTGAACGGGACCGTGCAGTCGAAGATGGCCTTGCAGGCGATGCCGTGCTCGCGGATCGTGGGGTCGAACGCAGGGTCGTTGGACGGATCGAGTACGTGGCAGTGGCAGCCGGGGATGGTGATGAGGTCCACGTCGGCCTGGAAGCGCGTGGTCATGGCCCACATCACGTCGCTCATATCGAAGATGTCGACGTCCTCGTCAACAAGGATGACGTGCTTGAGCTCGGAGAATGCCGAGAAGGCGAGCATGGCGGCGTTGCGCTGACGGCCCTCGTCATTTTTGCTCGACTTCTTGAACTGCATGATGGCAACGAACTTGCCGCCGCCGCAGGGGGCGGCGTGAACGTTGAGCAGGCGGCCCGGGATAGCGGTCTCGACCATCTTGTAGATGGAAGCCTCGGTGGGGATGCCCGCCATGGAAACGTGCTCGTGCGAAGGACCGATGCAGCTCTCCATGATGGGATTGACGCGCGTGGTGACGGCGGTGATCTTGATCACCGGGCAGACCTTGGCGCCGCCGGTGTAGCCGGGGAACTCGGGCATGGCGTAGCCGTGGCCGTTGACATCCTCGTTGATGGTCTCGTCGTGCATGAGATAGCCCTCGAGCACGTACTCGGCATTGGCAATGCACTTCTGCGGAACGGTGACGCAGTCGGCAAGCTCGACGGCGTGGCCGCGCAGGGCGCCGGCGATCTGCAGCTCGTTGAAGCCGAGCGGCGTGGTGGGAGCCTCAAAACCGCAGCACATGTACACGGCGGGGTCCAAACCGATGGAGATGGAGATGGGCATGTCTTCGCCGCGCTGGCAGTACTCGTCAAAGAACGCGCCCAGGTGACGGCTGCCGGGGGTAATCCACATGGCAAGCTTGTCCTTGTCGACGCAGGAGAAGCGGTGGATGGTCACGTCGGACTGGGAGCCGTCGGGGCTCGTGCCGTAGGCGAGGCCCATGGTGATGTAGGGGCCGCCGTCGACGGGGGTGTTGGTGGGAGCGGGAACGATCTTGCGCAGGTCAAAGCCCTCGTCGGTCGCCTTGTACACGACCTCCTGGCAGTCGACATGCTTGCCCTCGGCGATCTGCTCGGGCGCGATCAGGTTCTCGAAGCGCTTACCGATCTCGAGGCCCAGGTGCTCCTCGTCCAGGTCGAGCAGGGCGGCAACGCGCTTGCGGCTGGCAAGCATGCCGATGCAGACCTTGGCATCGTCAAAGCCCTTGACGTTGTTGAAGACCATCGCCGGACCCTCTTTGGTCGGACGCATAACGGTGCCGCCGGCACCGACGTGGCGATAGACGCCCGAGACCTCGGCATCGGGATCGACCTGGGTGTCGGTCTCGAGCAGCTGGCCCGGCATCTCGCGCAAAAAGTCGAGCGCGGAGCGCAGGTCGTGGATCTGGGAAGCATCGGTAGTGGACATAGCGTGCTCCTTTCGGAAGAGTGCCCGGCGGCGGGAGTGCCGCCGGGCTGGGGAACGTAGTGGGGCCACGGCGCTCATGGATGGGGCGCTCGGGCACTCGCAGTTCAAGCACTCGGCTAATTACAGCCAAGCACTCGACCGCTTACATCAGGCCAAAGAGGTGGAACCAGGCGGCCTCGACCAGCACGACGATAAAGACGACCGCAGTGAGGGGAATGCCCATGCGCATGGCCTCTTTGGAGGTGTAGCCGCCGGCGTCCTTGCCCTCGCCGATAAGGATCGGCAGGTTATGGAACGGTAGGATGTAGTGGATGTTGATGGACGTGAAGACGATGAGCGCCACGGCGAGCGGGCTCACGCTGGAGCCGGCCGCGAAGCTGATGAACGCCGGCACGCACACGCCGAGCACGGCCATGACCGAACCCATGAACATGTGGATGATCATGGAGAGCGCGGCGACAAGCAGGGCGAACAGGAAGATGTTCTCGGGCACGGAGCTGGGAAGCACAACGTCGGCGATCCAGGCGTTCATGCCGGTGGCACCGCCCACGGAGCCCACGGCCATGGCGGCCGTCAGGAACATGAGGGACTTGATGTCGACGGCGTTCCAGCTGGCGGGCGTGAGGACCTCGCCGATGATGGGCATGGCGAGCGCGACGCCAATGGCCAGGGTGACCCAGCCGATATAGTCGCCCGAGACGGTGAGCCACAGCGCGATGGCGATGACAAGCCACACGATGGTGCGGATCTCCTTGACGGAGAGCTTGCCGAGCGCAGCCTGCTTGGCCACGATCTGCTCGCGATCGTAGACGAGTTCCTTGCTGGGCTTAAAGAGGAAGAGGCCCAGGAACAGGGTGCACAGCAGCGCGACCAGCATAGGCACGCTCATGTACAAGAACCAGTCGACAAAGGACGGGCTCATGCCGCCGGCCTCGGCGCTGTACTGCGCAACGAGCGGGTTGAGTGTGGAGTCGCCCGTCAGGAAGAACATGGAGCCCGGGGCAGCAGCGGCAAACACGAGGAAGCCGAGCTTACCCTTGTCGTCGTCACCGTAGCCGGCAGACTCGGCGATGACCGAGACGACGGCGAGGATGAGGAAGGCGCGGGGGAACGGATGCGGGATCAGCAGCGACAGCACAAAGGTGAGCGCGAAGATTGAGATGATGAGCGACTTGGCATCGCGCACGAACTTGAGCATAAACGCATAGGCGATGCGCTCGCCCAGGCCCGACTCCTTGACCGCGCTGGCGATGAGGTAGGCGCCGATGACGAGCCACATGGTGGCTTTGGTCCACGAGCTAAACGTGGAGGCGACCGTCGCCGAGATGCTCGCGGCACCCGTGTCGTCCACGCACACCTTGAACAGAACGAGCAGCGCGCAATAGAGCAGGCCCACAAAGCCCGGCTGTGCCACGCCACACGCCCAGAACACCACCGTGGCGAGCGTCAACGCCAGACAGGTCTGACCGCCGACCGTAAGCTCGACCGTCGAGCTCAGCTCCGCCAAAGGAAGAAACTTCACCAGCAAAAAGACAACGATACCCAGCACAAAGCCAATTTCGCGCTTGGTGATCTTAAACGCCTTCTTTTCCGCTTCCATCTCCCCACCTTTCTTGTTGGGGGCACTCCGGATTCGCGGCCACGTTGCCACTTAAAAAGGGGCGCCCGTTATCGGACACCCCTTACGTTGCGCTGTGTTGTGGCAATACAGTCAAGCGGGATTTTTGGATGAGAAGCGATCCTCTGGACAAAAAGCGTCACAACATTCGACGCTTTTCCTCGTTTTCGAGATTTTCATCAAATGTTGTGACGGTTTGGATGTGGCAAAGGGACTGTCTTTTTTCACATAGCGAGGGCTGCGCGGATGGAGGGGACCTCCAGAGCCTCGCGGAGCCAGGGGGCCAGCTGCTCGGGGTGACCCTGCAGGTAGCCTTTAAGCTCGGACGGGGCCACGCGGCGCACTTCCGAGATCTCCTCTTGGTTGATATGCAGCTCGCCCGGCTCAACATGGGCAAGGTAGACCTCGCACCATTCGCACTCGCAGCGGCCGTCGCCGTGGTCCTCGCGGTACACCACGTGTCCGAGGTGCTTGAGCTGATCGGGCTCGCGCGTGATGCCAAGCTCTTCGTTGATGCGACGTGCCGTGGCGGCCGCGACGTCTTCCCCGGGGAGCGGATGGCCGGCACAGCTATCGGCCAGCACCCCGCCCCACAGGCGTTTGAGCGGACTGCGACGACAGAGCAGCAGGCGCGCGTCTTCGCCCTGGCCCTCGACCAGAAGCGTCAGAAATGCCTGATGCAGGATTCCCTCGCCGGTATGGGCCTCGATGCGGTCGACGGGGCCAAGCGCCTCGCCGGTCGCGGCATCGACCGCCACGACCTCGGCGCCTGCGCCGCCCTCATCCCAGCCGGCGCGCAGAATGCGGGCTGCGGCCTCCTCGAGCGCGGCGATGAGTTCCTTGGTGGTATCGAGCATGCGCCGCAAGTCGTCCGCGGTCGCGTTCTCCACATGAAAACCCGTGCTTGCAACTACCGGCACGCCAAAGCGCGTGGCCAGCGCCGCCGCAATATCGTGTGCCGGGATCTCGTCTCGATGGCACGGAACGGCCAGGATGCTCACCGTCGCCGTACGGCCGGGCTCGGGGCGAGGAATGGCCTGCGCCGTGGCGCCCAGGTGCGCAAACTCCGGCGAGCAGGCGTACACCGCCATGCCTCGCGGCGTCACCGTCAACTGGGCCTCGAGCGCAAACTTGCCCTCGCCCACTACAACCTTTGTCGTGTGCATACCCATGGGATCTCCTGTCGCCCGCAATGTACCTGAGACCATCTTCGCCTGTATTGCGACTATACAGGCAAGCGCAGCCTGCGACAAAGGAGGCAGGCACCTGACACATTCTGTTAGAGTTGCAGGGATTGAATCCCGCTTATTCATGCGACATTGGAGTTACAACCTTGACCGCCGCAACCACGCCTAAAAGTAAGTCAACCGCCGCCGCGCTCTTCCCCGCGCGCACCAAGCTCTGCCTGGCGTTGCTCGTGCTGTTGGGATTCTCGCTCGGCTGCTCCGAGTTCGTGGTCATCGGCATCGAAAGCGACCTGGCGACGGAGCTCGGCATCTCGCTTGCCACAGCGGGCCAGCTCATCAGCGTGTTCGCACTCGTCTACGCCATCGCTACGCCGGTGCTTGCGCTCAGCACGGGACGCTTCCGCCGCTACCGGCTGCTCGTGTGCTACAGCATCGTCTTTGTGCTCGGCAACCTGGTCATGGCGTTGGCGCCCAACTTCCAGGTACTGTTTATCTCGCGCATTGTCCTGGGCTCTGTCTCGGGCGCACTGCTCGCCGTGGGCGTGACGTACATCCCCGAGCTGCTGTCCCCGCAGCAAACTTCGCTTGCCATCTCGGTGGTGTACGGTGCGTTTTCCGTGGCGATGGTCTTTGTCACTTCGATCGGCAAGTTTGTGGCCGACACGCTCGATTGGCACATGGCCATGTACGGCACGCTGACCTTTGCCGTTCTAATCTGCGGAGCGCTCGTGGCGTTTATGCCGCGCGCTGGGCAGACCGATGAGCCCTCCACCTTCCGCGAGCAGGCGGGTCTGCTACGCGAGCCGAGCATCATCACCGGCATGCTCATCTTTTTGTTTGGCGTGGGCTCGGTCTACGTATTCTACGGCTACGTGACGCCTTATCTTGAGCAGGTGCTGGGCATGGGCACGGTCGAAGCCAGTACCACGCTTATGGCCTACGGCGTGTTCTGCCTGATCTCGAACATCCTGGGCGGATGGATCGACGCGCGTTTTGGCATGAAGGCACTGCTTGTGACGTTTGTGCTGCAGGCCGCGGCGTTACTCGGGCTGTTTGCCGTGGGCGGCACCATGCCGCTCGCGCTGGTCTTTGTCTTTAGCTTGGCGCTGCTCATGTACCTGTTCTCGGTGTCATGCATCACGCACTTTATGGACGTGGCTCGCAGCCGCCATCCCAAGTCGATGGTACTCGCAAGTTCGGTTGAGCCCATGGCGTTTAACGTCGGCATCTCGTTTGGTACCGCAGTGGGCGGAGCCGTGGTAAGCAGCATTGGCATTGCGTACGTGGGTGCCGTGGGCGCCGCGTTCTCGCTTGTCGCCTGGGCGCTTACGCTGGTGACGATTAAGTTGGCTCGCTGGGAGCGTCGCCGCGGGTAGCGCAATTGCAGCCAAAAACCGCAGCACCGCCCACCATCTTTTGACCGCCTGGCGTTCGCTCCTGCAGCCATGCAACACGTCGTCTGCCGACCAAGCCAGCATCTTTCCCGGCGCTATTTAACCACGCAAAACGCATCCTGTTAAGATTATCGCTATCGTTTTTCGCAATCTGAAAATCGATAGAATCGCAGGTAAAGCTTTCGTAGTCTGAAGTGGTCAATCCACACGAAAGGGGTTTACCACATGGACAAGAAAGCAGTTGTAATCGCCGGGGCCGGCAGCACCCACACTCCCGGCATCATCCAGAGCCTATTGCAGAAGAAAAACGAATTACCGCTGCGCAAACTCGCCCTGTACGACATCGACGAGAAGCGCATGCATCTCGTCTACGACATCATGAAGCAGTTCATCGAGCAGGAAGCTCCTGACATCGAAGTTGTCGTGACGACCGATCCCGAAAAGGCATTCACCGATGTCGACTTCGTCTTCGCGCAAATCCGCCAGGGCGGCCTTCAGATGCGTCGCCAAGACGAGCGCATCCCTCTCAAGTACGGCTGCGTGGGACAGGAAACCTGCGGCGCCGGCGGTTCGATCTCCTATGGCATCAGGTCCATCCCCGGCGTCTTCGACCTCGTACGCTACGCCAAGAAATACAGTCCAGACGCCTGGATCCTCAACTATTCCAACCCCGCCGCAGTTGTCGCCGAGGCCACGCGTCGCGAGTTTGACAACGACCATATCCTTAACATCTGCGATATGCCCACGGCTATCTTGCTCTCGTACTCTAAGATGCTCGGACTTCCCAGCTGGCGCGATATCGACCCCATGTATTTTGGACTCAATCACTTTGGCTGGTTTACCAAAATTTACGACAAGCAGGGGCGCGATCGTCTGCCGGAGCTCCGTCAGATGATTCTCGAGCACGGCATGGCCGTGAGCGACAAGCATCACAAGGACAAGGACTGGATGCACACCTGGGGTCAATACGTCAAGATTGTGAAGGACTATCCCGAGTATCTGCCCAACAGCTACCTGCAGTACTACCTGTACTCCAAAGACATGGCAGATGACATGGACCCCAACTGGACGCGCGCCGACAACGTCATCAACGGACGCGAGAAGGAGATGTTTGCCGAGCACGACAAGTACCTGGCAGATCCCGCCAATTACAAGAGCCCCGTACAGAGCTTCACGGTCTTTGGCGACTTTATCGTCGACGCAGCCGCCTCTATCGCCTACAACAAATGCGAACGTTATCTCGTAATCGTCGAGAATAACGGCGCCATCCCCAACCTGCCCGACGACGCCATGGTCGAGGTTCCCGCCTACCTGCGCTCTTGGGGCCCCGAACCCATCAGCCAGCCTGCTATCCCCACCTTCTACAAGGGGCTTATCGAAGAGCAGAATGCCAGTGAAAAGCTCGCCGTCGACGCATATTACGAGCATTCCTACCAGAAGGCGCTCGAAGCCATCGCAATCAACAAGACCGTCCCTTCGACTACCGTCGCGCGCCAAATCCTCGACGACCTGATCGAAGCGAACGGCGATTATTGGCCGACCCTGTCCTAACTCCCCGCGCATCGAAGGAACATCATGAAAGAAAGCAAGCTCTACAGCGAGTTCCAGAGACTCGGCAAGGTGCTCATGGCGCCGGTCCTCCTCCTGCCCGTTTCCGGCATTTTGGTCGGTCTGGGCTCCGCCCTTTCCAATGCTAACCTCATCTCGCTCTGCCCGTTTTTGGGCACCGAGCCGATGGTGATCTTTAGCACGCTCATCAAAGCAGCCGGCAACGTTATCAATGGTAACATCTCGGTTCTCTTTGCGATCTGCATCGCCTACGGTTACGCCAAGGCCGAGAAGGCGACCGCCGCACTCTCAGGCTTCATCGGCTACATGACCATGAACACGATCATGGGTCAGCTGCTTATCCTGCTGGGCACCATCGATCCCGCCAACCTACAGACCGGTCAGAACGCCATCCTGGGCGTAACCACACTCGACACCGGCGTATTCGGCGGCATCATCATCGGCTTGGTAGTCGCGTGGATCCACAACCGATTCTATAAGGTGCAGCTTCCGCCGGTGCTCGGCATCTTCAACGGCACGCGCTGCGTCCCCGCCCTCACCGTCGTTTTCGCAAGCCTGGTGGGCGTTGCGCTCGCCTTCGTGTTTCCGTTTGTGCAAACCGGCCTAAAGGCCGCCTCGACACTCATCGATTCCACCGGGGTGTTTGGCGCGTTCATTTATGGCTTCTCCGAGCGCATGCTTCTGCCCTTCGGCCTGCATCATTTCATCTACCTGCCGTTTTTCTTCACTTCTCTGGGCGGTAGCATCCAGGTTGACGGCCAGACCGTCGAAGGTGCTGTCAACATCTACAACGCCATGCTCAACACGCCCGGCATGATGTACGACATCGACATCTCAAAATACGTCATGAACGGCAAGGTGCTGTTCGCCATGTGCGGCCTGCCCGCGGCAGCGCTCGCCATCTACCACTGTGCCCGTCCCGAGAATAAAAAGAAGGTCGGCTCCCTCATGATCGCCGCCGTTATTCCGGCCGCCATCATGGGCATAACCGAACCGCTCGAGTACTCCTTCCTCTTTGTAGCGCCCGTACTCTATGTGGTCCACGCCCTGCTGTGCGGCATCGCGTATGTACTCACCTACCTGGTACAGTTCAATGTGCCCGGGCCTTCCGCCTTCGGCGGACCGCTCCTCTCGTGGATCTTCAACGGCATCATGAACGCCGATAAAGGCTCCAACTGGTTCTGGCTTATTCCGCTCGGCATCGCTTACTTCGGGATCTATTACGTGCTGTTCCGCACCTTTATCAAGAAATTTGACCTCAAAACCCCGGGCCGCGAGGATGATGACACGCAGGCAGCGGATGACACGTCGGCCATCGACTCCAAAGCACCTGTCCAGGTAAGCGAGCTCATCCCGCAGATCGTGGAAGCCGTGGGCGGCGCCGATAACATCTCGGGTGTCAACGCCTGCTTCACCCGCCTGAGGCTCAGCCTCAAAGACACCGCCCTAGTCAAGGACGATAGCGTCTTCACCAAAGACCTCGGCGCCAGCGCCATCGTGCACGTTGGCGGCGGTGTTCAGATCGTTTACGGCAATAAAGCTTCTGTCTACAAAGTCGAAATGAGAGAATACTTGGGCATGGAATAAATCCGTCCCATAGCTTCACCACAATGCTCCGGAGATGGCATATCCGCTCCGGGGCATTATTGTTTGGAGTGATTTGAATGTCGATGTACGAGGTCTATTCGAACCTCAGGTCTTGTATCGAAGACGTCGAGAAGGGCGGCAGCCTTGACGCCCACATCGCACTCTACGCCCTTTCCCATCACGACGAGATCCCAGAGCTCTCAATAGAAGAACTTGCCCGCGCGTGCAATACATCGCCCGCGACCATCTCGCGCTTCTGCAGGCGCGTAAACGGCTCGAGCTTTCGATCGTTCAAAGAGCAAGTTGACGACTTCAACGCTTGGCTCCAGCGTGAGACAACCGAGGCAAGGGCTCATAAGCAAATCGATATACCCTGGTATTTCGATATCGTAGAGACCTCTTTGCTTGAAACAAAACGCCTGCTCACTGAAGATCGACTCGAGCGGGCCGTTGACTGGCTTCTCGATGCGCAAAATGTCTACGTATACGGAAGCTCATTCTCCAATCTCGCCGCCCGCTCACTCTGCGAAAAGCTGAGCCGCGTAAACCGACTGTGCTTCTCATTTGGCTCCGTCAAGGGACAGGAGACGTCGCTCTGTCTGCTCCAACCCGACGACCTAACCATCTTTGTATCGTTCTCAGGGAAGACGAGCCATATCTTCAATCTTTACGTTGAGGCCAAGCGGCGAGGTTGCCGCGTTATTTGGATATCGAGCAACATGGCATTCGATAACAACGGGGCGCGTGAGCTCTTGCTACCCGTGAGCGCGGAGTCACTCAGCGAGTACTCGACCGCCTTGGTTGAGGGCATGAGTCTACAAAGCGCGGTTAACGCTCTGTATATCAGCTGTGCAAATCGACTTCGGGCGCAGCGCTAGCCGCAAACACGCTAGAACCGAAAAGAACGCACCTCACCGTCGCAAGGCGTCCGAATACACGATAGGCGGCGCCAAAAGAGAGCAGCGAGCACGTCATGTACTTGCCCATTCGCCCCAAAACAGCACAGGTCGGCGCCCGATTGAAGAATCGGGCGCCGACCTGTATTAATCTTGATTGTGTGTTTGAGTCGTTTACTCCATGCCCAGCAGCTCGCGCATCTGAGTCGCGTAGTTAGATGCCATGTTGCCGTAGACAATCTGCACGCCGCCGTTGACATGCACGATGCCACGCGCTTCGAGCTTTTCGGTAAACTCGGCGTCATCAACCACCTTGTCACAGTCATTGAGCTGGATGCGCAGACGGGTGAAGCAGGCCTCGACAGACTTAATATTGTTGTCGCCGCCCACTGCCTCAACGATGGCGGGAATGAGGTCGCTGATCACAGTCTTGGGAGCCTTTGCGGCCTCATCGTCGGACTCTTCCTCGCGGCCAGGGGTCTTAAGGTCCTTCTTAAGGATGATGAACTTGAAGACGAAGTAGTACACCACGAAGTAGATGGGGCCGAGAAACAGGATAACCTGCCAGTTGGAGCCCTTGGCTGCACCCATAATGCCGTTAAAGATCAACGACAAGAGCGGGCCGCCGAAGGACGCGGAGCCAGCCACGTTGAACTGCAGGATATAGGTCAGCGCATAGGCAAGACCAGCCATGAGAGCGTGGAACACGTAGAGGATGGGCGCGATAAACAGGAAGGAGTACTCGAGCGGCTCGGTAATGCCGGAGAGGATGCAAGGCACCACGATGGCAATCATGAGCGCTGCGGTCTTCTTCTTATTCTTGGGAAGCGCCGTCTTGTAGAAGGCGAGCGCAGCGCCAGGCAGGCCGAACATGGCGAAGATAACCTTGCCGTTCATGACAAAACGGCTGACCTCGATGTTAAACGGCGTGCTGGGAGAGCCCAGGATCGCGTTGTAGATATTGATAGCGCCCTGAACAGTCTGGCCGTCGATGGTCTCGACGCCACCGAGCGACGTGAAGAAGAACGGCAAATAGACAAAGTGATGCAGGCCAAAAGGCAGGAGCATGCGCTCGCCGGCGCCGTAGACAAATGCACCAAAGGCACCCGTAGTCTTGATGAACTCGGACAGCGCACCGAGAGCGTTCTGAATAAACGGGAAAACAAAGGACATGACCAATGCGAGGATGCTGCATGAGAGCAGCGTCACCGCCGGGATAAAGCGCGTGCCGTTGAAAATGGAGAACACGGCAGGCAGCTCAATCTTGTAGTAACGGTTATGCAACCATGCGACGATTGCGCCCACCAGAAGACCGCCGATAACGCCAGTGTCGAGCGTGGTGATACCGAGGATCGTGCTCTGGCCCGTCGTAAGATTCGCGGGATCGATGACACCAGTCGCCGTAAGGAACGTGCCCATCACGGAGTTCATGCACATGTAGCCCAAAAAGCCACAAAGCGCCGCGGTAGCCTTCTCGGACTTGGCGAAGCCATA
The DNA here is from genome assembly GCA_905215505.1 of uncultured bacterium. Taxonomy (GTDB): domain Bacteria; phylum Actinomycetota; class Coriobacteriia; order Coriobacteriales; family Coriobacteriaceae; genus Collinsella. The sequence continues at coordinate 32,268 of CAJMPU010000012.1, read as the reverse complement.
GGCGAGACAAATCGAGAAGATAACCGGGATGTTGTTCATAACGATGCTGGCAGCGGCCTTGAGAATCGAAAAGAAGATCGCAAAGCCCGGAGCAGCAAGCCAGGGAACAGCTGCCGTAAGGGTGGGGCTGGTAAAGGCATTGCCAAAGCCCTGAAGGATGCCGGCGATTGGCAGGATCAGGACAGGCGTCATGAGGACTTTGCCCAGACGCTGGAACTTTGCCAGCAGCTCATCTTTGTTCATGGGATACCCCTCTTAAAGAAACGGGGCGTGCAGTTCTACAACCCACACGCCCCATAACAGTTATCAAGCGCTATGGAACTAGCTACTTAAGCTCCGGCCAGTAATCCTTATTGGCCTCGATGAGCTTGTCGAGCACTTTGCGAGCCTTCTTTGCGTCACCGACCAGACGATTAAGCGTGAGTGCCTGCAGAGCCTTCTCGTAGGAACCCTCCATCCAAGCCTCAACAGTCAGGCGCTCATAGGCGTACTGGTTCTCCATAAGGCCGCGATAGAAGGTACCGATCTTGCCAACAGCATAGGGCTGCGGGCCATTGGCGCCCACGCTTGCCGCGACCTCGACCATGGCGTCATCGGGCATGCCCTCGATAATGCCGTTGTTGGGCACGATGACAATGAAGGTCTTGTTGGTGTTGCGATAAATGGCCGAGGTGATTTCCACGATCATATCGCCATGAGCGTCGTTTTGCACAACCGAGGAGTTCTTTGCGGTGCCGACTTTGGCAACACGCTCGCACTCGGCGAACACGCGCTTTTCACGACCGTTGATAACCTCGTCGGAGCGAGTGTAGTCGGGGTCGAGGTGAGCGACCTTGTACTCGGGATACAGATAGTACTGCAGATAAGTGTTGGGCAGATAGTCGGGGAAGTCCTCGAGCATGTCCTTGACCATGGCGTAGGTATCAAGCCAGGACTGGTCACGCTGCTCGGCATCGGCAGGAAGGAAGCCGTTCTTCTCCGTGTATTCCTTAATCTGCGGGACGAGGTCATGGCCCTCTTCATCGTAGATGTGCTTGAACCAACCGAAGTGATTGAGGCCGAAGTACACGGGCTCCGTCTTGCTCATATCGCGACCGAGCAGGCGACCGTAAGAGCGCATGAGGTTGACAGGCTGGTCGCAGATGTTGAGGACGCGATGCTCATCGGGCAGGACGCGCTCGAGACCATATGCCACAATAGCAGCCGGGTTGGTGTAGTTGATAATCCACGCCTCCGGGCTATGAGCGCGAACGTCGTTGACGATCTCAACCATGTCATGCATGGAGCGCATACCGTAAGCCATGCCGCCAGGGCCCACCGTTTCCTGGCCGATGATTCCCATATGCAGCGGAATCTTCTCGTCCTTGCTGCGCATCTCGTAGCCGCCGGTACGAATCTGGCAGAGCACAAAGTCAACGTCGGTGTATGCCTCGTCCTTATCGGTGGTGTAACCAAACTCCACACCGGGCTCCTCCTCGGCAAAGAGGATCTTGCCAAACTCGCCGATCGGACGCTGACGCTCGGCATCGATGTCATAGAGCATCACGCGGTTCAGCGGCAGAATGTCCATGTGCTTGGTCAGGGCTTTAAGAATGCCAGGGCACCACGTGGAGCCGCCGCCAACGATCACAATATTGAGCTTATCCTTCATGTTCCGTCCCTCCAGGGTTGGCTGATCGGTGTTCTCGAAGACCTTGGGCTCCGCGGTTGTCCTCGGCTTGCTTCGTTTCGATTGATATTTTGCGACATAAGGTCATTTGCGAGTCCCCGTGTGGGCCAATGCGAAACGGGGACACATGATTTCGCTCACGACACAGATATGTGTAGGCAAACACGCGCGTTTGCCCAGTTCATGGGCAATAGGCAATCTTGACCGATTACCGATTTCTCACCTGGCTACACAAAGCGGTACCATATATACGGCGAGGTGCGAGGGGCTGAAACATCTTATGAAAGATCAAGAATCTTTTTATGATCATGTGCGAGCTGGCGAGAGCAAGCTCAACGATCTCGAAAGCGAGATCATGCGCTACATCATCGAGCTGCGTGATGATATTGACGATGTCACGCTTAAGAGCGTTGCTGAACGGTTCTTCGTCGCTCCCAATACAATCGTCAGGCTTGCCCATAAGCTTGGCTTCTCGGGGTTTACGGAGCTCAAACAATCGTATTCCGCCTCGCTCGACCGCAATCGATTCACTATCGAGGCACTTCCTCTTGATACCCAGCTCGTACAGACCAAAGATCTGCTTAACGACCGGGTCATCGATTCGGTTGTGAGTCTTATCCAGGACGCCTCGCATATCGTGTTCTTCTGCTCGGGTTTTTCGAAGTACCCGTGCCTCGAAATGGCTGAAAAGCTCAAAATAATGGGCAAGAATACCGACACGCTCAGTGAACGCCACGTCATGAGGCATTACGCAGAACTGCTTGGCAAAAACGACCTGGTCTTCAGCGTTTCAGTCAGCGGTGAGACGCAGGTGTCTATTGACGCCACATCGATAGCCAAAACGCGCGGATGCAAGGTCGTCACGCTCACCGGCTTTTCTCGAAATTCTCTCTCGAAACTAGCCGACTACCCCATCTACACCGTGCAAAAAGAAATCCGCTTGGGCAGCATGGACCTCGACAGTCGATTGATGTTCTATTACGTTTTCGAATTGATATTTGAGCGTTACTTCAAACTGGCCAAGAAATAAAACTTGGCATGCGTCCGGCTTCGACCCTTTAGCAGCCTTCTATATGAAAGGTATCGTCCTATGCAACGCGTACTGTTTATCTGTCATGGGAACATCTGCCGCTCGACGATGGCTGAGTCCGTGTTTACCGAGCTGGTGCGCCGCGCTGGGCGCGCGGGCGAGTTTGTCATCGATTCTGCAGCGACCTCGACCGAGGAGATCGGCAACCCGCCGCACCACGGTACCGTTGCCAAGCTACGCGAGGTCGGAATCCCCGTCGTCGCCCACCGCGCGCGCCAGGTGCGTCGCGCGGAGTATGGCGACTGGGATCGCATTGTCTATATGGATGCTGAGAACGCGCGCGGCCTGCGTCGCATCTTTGGCGACGACCCCGACGGCAGGATTACGCGCTTGCTCGACTGGACCGATCGCCCCGGCGACGTGGCCGATCCCTGGTATACCGGCAATTTCGATGCCACCTACCGCGACGTGCTCGCCGGTTGCGCCGCTATGCTCGAGCAGCTGTAGGTTCGCGGAGGCACGAACCTCGCGAGCCGCGTCATCGGCATACAGATCGAGCGTGGATTTTCTCCCACTTTGAGCATTCAAGTGCGCTCTAGACGGGAGAAAATCCACGCTCATTATCTCGGATAGCGGATGCGACAAAGGCACTATCCCTTTGTCGCGTCGGGGACTGTCCCTAGACCGGCTTGACCTCCAGCTTTATCCCCTCGGCACGGAAGTCGCCCAAAACATCCGAAAGGGTCCAAGTCGCATACAGAGGCAGATAGAGAACGGCGCCGTCGCGCTCAACGTTGCCTCTCGAGAAAACAATCCCGCGCTTTACGCCATACTCGGCCGTTTCAAGCACATGGCCCAACGCGGCGTGCGCATGGTAATACGTCCCCGATTTAACCTCGATGGGCACGGCCGTTCCATCCGGGCCGTCGATCACGAAATCGACCTCGCCCCGTTTCTTGGTCTGGTAGTAATACAGCCCCCTTCCCTGGGCAGCCAGCTGTTGAGCCACCACGTTTTCGTACACGCCGCCGAGGTTGGGCTCCTTGCTGTCGAGGTACGCCGCTTGGGCGACCCCGATGGGATAACGGGCCATCAGCATCCCGGTATCGGACTGGTACAGTTTGAACTGGGACGGTCGCGCTGTCTTAAGCAGCGGGGACTTTGGCTCGGTTACGATATCGGTCTTGAGGGCGACGCCGGCATCGACGAGCCAGACGAAGTCGCGCTGGTACTTCTCGAAATGGGCCTTGGGGTCGATCGAGTTGAGCACAAAACGCTTGTTCTCGCCCTCCAGCATGACAGGAAGCTGGTCGAAGATACTCTGCACCTGGAGCGCGCGCCCGTTCGCGTATTTTGAGATATCCCGACGGTATTGCCCGTTCAGCTCGGACTGGAGCTGGCGGACAGATGCCAGATCACCCTGCGTGTCGAGGAATCGCTGCACGACTTCCGGCATCCCGCCGACGACGATATAGGTCCTGAAGTTTGCCATCATTGCGTCGTGAATATAACCAGGAACCGGTGTCTCGTTGCGGCACGCATCGCAAATCGAGCGCCGCGCCTCTTCGCTCACCCCGATCGCCCAGCTGAACTCCTCAAAATCCAGCGGAAACATCTTGAGTTCATGGACATACCCCACGGGATAGGACCTGACGCCTTTGAATTGGGTCCCGAGCATGGATCCCGAGAACGCCCAGCGGCAACGACCGTCCTCGACAAGGAACTTGGCCATCGTCATGATGTCCGGTGCCTCCTGCACCTCATCGATAAACACGAGGGTCTCGCCCGGGGCAATCGGCTTTCCCGAGAGAAGCGTCACCCTGCTGATGAAATCGTCGGCATCCCGTGCCTCGAGAAGAGCATCTTTTGCCTGGCGATTTTCCGCGAGATTGAGCTCGATATAGGTTGCGTAGTTTGACTTACCGAACTCGCGAATCGAGTAGCTCTTACCGATTTGGCGAGAACCCGTGACGAACAACGCCTTTCGTTCAATGGATCTCTGCCAACAATCAAGCTCATCAGCGATTTTCCTGCGCAACATAAGCTCTCCCATCGCCTCGATAAATGAAATGCAGATATTTATATCGACTATTATCGATGAAATGCAGAGATTTTTAGTACCGAAATTTGATGAAATGCAGAAATTTGAGCTTACTCGCGCATAGAACAACGACGCGTGCGCCTAAGCATGGGCATAAGTGAGGTCGGGATTCTCGCATACAAATCGAGCGAGGACTATCTCCCACTTTGAGTGCGAAATTGCGCCCAAAACGGGAGATAATCCACGCTCGATATTTCGACGGGAGAAAATCCTCGCTCGGTTACTCGTCGACGATCTCGGCAAGCCAGACGTTCAGAGTATCGACCTCGGGGCAGCAGAACTTTGCCGTGCCGGGCTCGTTGCCAGGCACGGTTCCGCCATAGCGCAGGATATCGATATAGGGAAAGCCCACATGGCAGGCCATGGCGCACATCTTGCCGCGGTCTCGGTCAAAGTCAAAAACGTCGCCCGGCTTGTGACCGTGGTGGCAGCGGCACGTCCCCAGCTGGTCCACGCAGCTAATGCGGATACGCGGACGCTTGCCACGCGGCGCGCCGAGCGGCTTGCTCTCGCCTGCAGGCTTGGCGCCGCCCTCGTCAGCGTTACTCATGGTCAATCACATCCAGGCAGGCCTCGATGGGAAGGCCAGCCGACTTGTCCTCTTGGTCGGCATTGCGCTCGATAAGCTCGGCCACCACACGCATGGCATCGGCCGTGGCACACTGGAGGCTCCAACCGTTCATCACGCGGCCCATGAGCACGGCCGAGAACGTATCGCCCGTACCCGGGAAGTACACCGGGATCAGCTCAAACGGAATCTCAAAGTATTCCCCCGCCACATGGTCGTAGCCGATGACGGCACTCGCCCCATCGACCTTCGCACTCGTAATGACAACCGACTTGGTGCCCAACGCGAGCATGGCGTCCACGAGCGTGCGGGCCTCATCGGCCGTAATCTCTTCGGCGATAGGCGTATCGGTGAGCAGGCACGCCTCGGTATAGTTGGGCACCGCGTAGTCGGCGCACTCGACCAAGCTGCGCATGAGTCCGATGGTCGACTCGGGCACGCCGGCATAGAGCTTGCCGTTATCGCCCATGATGGGATCGACGAACACCCTGGTGCCCTTTTGAGCGCGGCGGTGGCAAAAGTCCGAGATGATGCGCGTCTCCTCCTCGGTCACGATAAAGCCGGTCGAGATAGCATCAAATTCAAAGCCGAGCTCCTCCCAGATAGCGAGGCTCTGGCGCACGTACTCCGTGGTGTCGTGAATGTAGAACTTGGGATAGTTGAGCGTATCGGAAACGAGCGCCGTCGGCAGGTTGTGGATGCGATAGCCCATGTGCGACAGTACCGGCAGCATGGCCGAGAGCGCGACCTTGCCGTAGCCGCACATATCGTTGATCAGCAGCAGCTGAGTGTTCTTCATGAGTGTCCCCCTTGGGTCGGGCGCGGCGCGATGTCGCCATAATGCGACTAAGTGTAGCGCAGTGCAATCTAAGTCTTGCCTTCGGATGTAAGACCAAGTTTGGGCGTAATTTTGTTCTTAGAGTTTTTCTGACGCTTCTTATTGCAGAAACTTGGCCTTAGAAGGCGCTATAAAATTCTAAGAACAAGTTTTGGCTCAAATTTGTTCTTAGGACACTAACGATGCTCGCACCCATCACACCCGGACGACAGGGAAACGTCAGGCACAACCTTTCAGGAGCCCTCGCCTATGATTCGTTTAGACCCGCCAATATGGATTCATTCTTTCCAATCAATTTATCCGCTGATTCCATGCGGCTTGTCTCCGATTGCCGCGCCATACTCGGCGAGGTTGAGGGCATGTCTCGCTTTGTTCCGAACATCGACATGTACCTTTCTATGTACGTTCGCAAGGAAGCGCTCTTGTCCTCTCAAATCGAGGGTACGCAATGTACGTTCGATGATGTTCTTGACCCGTCAAACGAATCCAATGCGAGCCGGGACCTAACCGACGTCGTCAACTACACTCGAGCGGTGCAGCAGGCGACCACGCTCATGGAGGAACTGCCACTCTGTATGAGGCTGCTCAAATCCGTCCATGCCACATTGCTTGGAAATGGCAGAGGCTCCGACAAGACGCCGGGCCAGTTCAGGACGACTCAGAACTGGGTCGGACCAAACGGCTGCACGCTCAATGAGGCCCCGTATGTCCCTCCCAACACGGAGGATATGAAGGAGGCACTTGGCGACCTCGAGCTTTTCATCAACGAGCGTGACGACATCGATCCAGTCATCAAGGCCGCTTTGGTGCACTACCAGTTTGAAACCGCGCACCCGTTCCTCGACGGCAACGGACGCCTCGGGCGTCTGCTCATCCTCCTTTCGCTCATACATGATGGGGCGCTCACCAAGCCGGTCATCTACCCCTCGTATGAACTCAAACGACACAGGAGCGAATACTACGATTGGCTTATGCGCGTAAGGCAGAGAGGCGATTTTGAGGGATGGGTTTCGTTTTTCAGTACCTGCTTGCTTGCAAGCGCACGCGAGGCGCGGGATTCGATGCGGAAGCTTGTCGACCTCCATTCGGAAACCGAAAGGCTGATTCGCGAAAAGGCGGGAAGGGCTACGACGAACGCCCTTATGCTACTCGACCTTCTCGAGGGCAATCCGATCGTCGACACCGCCTTTGTGTCTGAACGAATGCAGATTAGCAGATCGAGCGCAAACAACCTTATATCCCAATTTACCGATTGGGGCATTCTTGTCCAACGTGATACGAGCAGGAAACGATACCGCACGTTTTCATATGAGCCATATCTCGCCATCCTCCGAACCGGCGACGAGCCGCTCTAAGTCTCGGAAAGCCAAGGGGCGAGACCGGCAGCTGCCAGTCTCGCCCCCTTAATGAACCTATCGAAAACTCCGGGATACGCCGTGGCCCGCTGAATCTACGCTGCGAAGACTGTCCAAGATTCCCCTGGCACCGGCACCCCAGCACTGCCACAAAATCGATTCGGTACCTTGACAATCAGTTAGGTACCTCTAGAATCACTTAGGTACAAAACAATTTCTCTACCTAACTAAAGAAAGGAGCAACACCATGTGCGACGAATGCATCGACCTCTGCCCCCATACGCCGGGCGGCGACCCCATCGAGCCTGCAGATTCGCCCGAGGCGCAATCGCAATCGGATGCACTTGCCAAGCGCATCCTTAACGGGCTTGGCTTCTGCGGCCATTACATGCACTTTCATGGCGGAGGCGTATCCGGCAAGGCGCCCATCATCTGCCTGCTGGCCAAGCAACCCGGCGGCGAGATGTCGCAGCAGGAGCTCGGCATGCACTTTGACCTCAAGCCGGGATCGCTTTCCGAGATCCTGTCCAAGCTCGAGCTCAACGGCCTCATCGAGCGCAGCCGTAACCCCAAGGATCGACGGCAACTCACCATTCGCCTGACCGAAACCGGCCGGGAAAACGCCCGCATCGACCAGGCGGCCCGCATCCGCTTTAGAGAACGGGCCTTTAGCGCGCTCACCCACGACGAGCGCGAGGACCTCGCCGAAATGCTCGATAAAATCCGCGTAACCTGGGAGGAACTGGATGATTAAAACCCTCATGGGAAGCATCCGCGACTATATGAAAGTCACTGTTGCCACGCCGCTGCTCGTGCTTGGCGAGGTGCTCTGCGAGATGCTGATTCCATTTATCACCGCCAACCTGATCGACGCCATCAAAGACGGCGCCACCGTAGCCGAGATGCTTCCCACCGCAGGCTTTTTGGTGCTCATCGCGCTGACGTCGCTTGCTTTTGGCGCCGCGGCTGGTGTCACCTGCAGCCATGCGAGCTGCGGATTCGCCAAGAACCTGCGTCACGACCTGTTCTACAAGATCCAGACGTTCAGCTTTGCCAACATCGATGAGTTCTCGAGCTCCTCGCTCGTCACGCGCCTGACCACCGATATCAACAACGTGCAGCAGGCCTTTATGATGATCATCCGTATCGCCGTGCGCGCGCCGCTGGTATTGATCTTCGCCTTTACCATGGCGTTTATCATGGGCGGCAGCGTCGCCATGGTCTACCTGGTCATCATTCCGCTGCTGGGCTTTGGACTGTTCTTTATCATCTTTAAGGTGCGCCCCATCTTCTCGCGCGTGTTCCACAAGTACGATGCCCTTAACGAGTCCGTCGAGGAAAACGTCACCGGCATGCGCGTGGTCAAGAGCTATGTGCGCGAAGACTTTGAGAAGGAGAAGTTCGCGACCGCCGCGCGCGACGTCCAGATGGACTTCACCCGCGCCGAGAAGCTGCTCGCCTTTAACAACCCCATGATGAACATCTGCGTCAACGGCGCGTTTGTCGTCATCATCTACCTAGGCTCCAAGCTCATCATCACGAGCCAGGGCACGCTGTTCGACGTGGGCCAGCTCTCCTCGACCTTTACCTATGGTTTCCAGATTCTCATGAGCCTGATGCAGCTGTCGATGATCTTTGTCATGGTGACCATGGCCGACGAATCGGCACACCGCATTGCCGAGGTGCTGGCCGCCGAGCCCACGATCGCCAATCCCGCCGAGCCCGTGCTCGAGGTTGCCGACGGTTCCATCGACTTTGACCACGTGAGCTTTAAGTATTCCGCGCATGCGAAACGCCAGGCGCTCGACGATATCGACCTGCACATTACGAGCGGCGAGACCATCGGCATCATCGGCGGCACCGGCTCGGCCAAGTCCACGCTCGTTAACCTCATCGCCCGCCTGTACGACACCACCGAAGGCGCTGTGCGCGTGGGCGGCGTGGACGTGCGCGACTACGACCTGGACGCGCTGCGTCACCAGGTCGCCATGGTGCTGCAGAAAAACGTGCTGTTTAGCGGCACCATCGCCGAGAACCTGCGTTGGGGCGACCCGAACGCCACCGACGAGGAAGTCCGCGAGGCAGCGCATCTGGCCTGCGCCGACGAGTTTGTCGACGGTTTCCCCAAGGGCTACGACACCTGGATCGAACAGGGCGGCTCTAATGTTTCGGGCGGTCAGAAGCAGCGCCTGTGCATTGCACGCGCCCTGCTGCGTCGCCCCAAGATCTTGATCCTGGACGACTCCACCAGCGCCGTCGACACCAAGACCGACGCAAAGATCCGCGCAGGACTGGCAAGCTATCTGCCCAACACGACCAAGCTCATCATCGCCCAGCGCATCAGCTCCGTGCAGGACGCAGACCGCATCATCGTCATGGAGGGCGGCCGTATCGCGCAGATCGGCACCCATGACGAGCTGCTTAAGACGAGCGAGATCTACCGCGAGACCTTTACCTCGCAAAACAAGATGTCTGCCGAAGGTACGCAAGACGCCGACGACGTCTCTGGCGACGCGAACACGGCGGCAGACAACACCGACATGACCGCAACGCAAGCTCAGACCCAGGAAGGAGGCGAGGCCCATGAGTAAGGCAACGACCGCCGAGCGCGCGCTCAACCGCAAGGGCGGCACCATGTCGCGCCTCATCAAGACGCTCTTTGGCTTCTATCCCGTGCTTTTGCCCCTTGTCGTCGCCGGCGTGGTGCTCTGCGCCATCATCAACTCCATCGGCGCGACCTTCCTGCAGAGCGCCCTGCAGATTATTAGCGAATCGTGGCAGTCGGGCGATTGGGAAGCCGCACAGCCCAAGATTCTGCAGCTCGTGACCACCCTCGCCTGCATCTACGGCGTCGGTGTCCTGTCCTCGCTCTTCTGGAACCGCGCCATGGCTATCGTCACGCAGGGCTCGCTCGAGAAGCTGCGCGAGATGATGTTCAACCGCATGCAGGACCTACCGATCCGCTACTTCGACACGCACCAGCGCGGCGATATCATGAGCCACTACACCAACGACATCGATACGCTGCGCCAGATGATCAGTCAGTCGCTGCCCAACCTGCTCATGACGATCATCATCATTGTCACGGTGTTCTTTATCATGCTGTACTACAGCGTGTGGATGTGCCTGGTCATCATCGCCGGCGTCGCCTTTATGACCTTTATGACCAAGCTGCTCGGCTCCAATTCCGCGCGTTTCTTCATTGCGCAGCAGACCGAGCTCGGCGTGGTCGAGGGCCATATCGAGGAGGTCATGAACGGCCAGAAGGTCGTCAAGGCGTTCTGCCACGAGTCTGCCGCCGAGGCCGATTTTGACGAGCGCAACGAGAAGCTCTTCGAGGTCTCGCAAAAGGCCAACATGTACGCCAACATCCTCATGCCCATCCTTATGAACCTGGGCAACCTGCTCTACGTGCTGGTGGCCCTTGCCGGCGGCATTTTCCTGGCACTGGGCGTGCCCAACCTGAGCATCTCGGGCATGGCGCTGTCCATCGCCGTCGTGGTGCCGTTCCTCAACATGACCAAGCAGTTCTGCGGACAGATCGGCCAGATCTCGCAGCAGATCAACGCCGTGGTCATGGGCCTCGCCGGCGCCGACCGCATCTTTGAGCTCATCGACGAGAAGCCCGAGGCCGACGAAGGCTACGTGACGCTCGTCAACGCACAGGTGAACCCCGAGACTTGGGAGTTCGAGGAGGCTGACCACCACACCGGCATGTGGGCATGGAAACATCCGCACCGCGCAACCGGCGAGATCGAGTACGTACCGCTGCGCGGCGACCTGGTCATGGACAACGTCGACTTTGGCTACACGCCCGACCACGAGGTGCTGCACGGCGTGTCCGTGTTTGCCAAGCCGGGCCAGAAGGTCGCGTTTGTCGGCGCCACCGGTGCCGGCAAGACGACCATCACCAACCTCATCAACCGCTTCTACGACATCGCCGACGGCAAGATCCGCTACGACGGCATCAACGTCAACAAGATCCGCAAGGCCGACCTGCGCCGAAGCCTGGGCGTCGTGCTGCAGGACGTGAACCTGTTCACCGGCACCGTGATGGATAACATCCGCTACGGCAACCTGGATGCGACCGACGAGGAGTGCATCGCGGCGGCCAAGCTCGCGGGCGCGGACGACTTTATCACCCGCCTGCCCGACGGCTATGACACCATGCTCACCGGCAACGGCGCCCAGCTGTCGCAGGGCCAGCGCCAGCTGATCTCGATCGCCCGCGCTGCCGTCGCCGATCCGCCGGCAATGATTCTGGACGAGGCAACGAGCTCCATCGACACCCGCACCGAGGCCATCGTGCAGGCGGGCATGGATAAACTCATGGAAGGCCGCACGACGTTTGTCATCGCACACCGCCTGTCCACCGTGCGCAACTCTGACGCGATCATCTGTCTGGACCACGGCCGCATCATCGAGCGCGGCAACCACGACGAGCTGATCGCCAAGCGCGGGTACTACTACCAGCTGTACACGGGTGCGTTTGAGCTCGAGTAGGACTGGTTACTGACGGAGGGCGCCCCGGGGGTGGCGGGGTAATTCCTCCGTGCTCAAACATTCTCGCTGCGCTGCGAAACTGCGCGCGGAGGAAATACCCCGCCGCCCCCGGGGAACCCTCCTGCGCGCAATCAGCCCGTCATTTAGAAGGAAATAAAAGTTTGTGAGCCCCTGGCCGGTTGGCCAGGGGCTCGTTTTGTAAGGAGTCAAAAAAGCCCCGTCCCAGATGAGCTACTTGAGGAGTTGGGCCATGGCGTTGACGAATTTTTGGACTTGGAGGGTGGGCTCGAGCGGGTAGTGCAAGAAGACCGGCACCTCGCGGCCGCATAGGAACGGCACGCCCACAAAGGCCGGGTGCACACCCGACCATGCGCCGCAGGTGAGCACCGCGTCGCCCTTTTCCTCTGCCTCGTTAAAAAGCGCAAAGTCAAAGCTATCCACGTCGATCACGTCCATGCCGCCGTCGGCCAAAAGGTCGATGCGCAGGCTGTCCATGGCGTCGTTGCCGTGGCGCAGTACGCGCAGACGCATACCCTCCAAGTCGGCGATCGAAATACGGTTCTTGCGTGCCAGCGGGCTCGTGCGCGGCAGGTCGATATAAAACGGCACGTTGACAATGCGGAGCTTTTGGCAGGCATCACCCCAGCGCGGGGTCGAAAAACTCGACTGCACCACATCCACCTCGCGCCCCAGACCTCGCATGACGGTCTCGCGCTCATCGTAAAGGTCCCCCACCGGCACAATCTCAAAACGCAAGCGCGGCTCCATGTCGTGCACCTGCGGCCACAGCGCGAGCGTGTGGCGCCCCGGGCACATCATCGATACGCCCAGGCGCACCGCACCGCCATCGCCCGCCGCTCGCCGGGCGCGGCGCAACGCATCCTCGGATTGGCGCATAATCGAGCGCGCGTCGTCCACCAACAGCGCGCCCGCCGGCGTCACCTTGACGCCCGAGTGCGAGCGCTCGAACAACGTGATGCCAAACTCGGCCTCGAACCCCGACACCTGTTTGACGAGCGCCGGGGTCGACACGCGCAGCTTTGCCGCGGCACGCGAGAAACTTCCCAGCTCCGCGGCGGCCGAAATAGCGTCAAGTCGTCGATCGTACACGTCAATCTCCCGTTTTCGCACGCGCGGGCCCACAGCGCCGCAGGGGGTCGTTTTCGCAGGTCACACGCTCAATTGCGAACAAACCTCAATGCACAGTGTAAACCTACGGTTAACGCCATTCTAACAAATATGCAATTCACCTGCGCGAACGCTAAGCATACGATAACCAGCGAAAACCACGTGGGTCGGTTAATGGGAGCGACCCACAGGGAGGCACAAGAAGGGAAGTTCCTATGAGCAATTGGCTTAAGCTCGAGGGCGATGTCTGCGCCGTGACTGGCGCGCTCGGCGGTATGGGCGCCGAGATTTGCCGCGAGTTCGCCCGCAATGGCGCTAACGTCGTCCTGCTCGACCTGGACGAGGAGAAGGTCAAGGCCGCTGCCGCCGACCTCGCTGCCGAGTTTGGCATCCACGCCGAGGGCTACAAGATGAACGCCACCGACGAGGCCGAGGTTCAGGCCGCCGTCGACGCCACCATCGCCAACTTCGGCCGCGTCGACGTTCTCGTCAACACCGCCGGCATCCTGCGCTTCGCAGCCATGGAGGACCTGCCGCTCTCCGACTGGAACGAGGTCATCAACGTCAACCTCACCGGCTACTTCATCACCTCGCAGCGCTTTGGTCGCGAGATGATCAAGGCCGGCCAGGGCCGCCTGGTTCACATCTCCACCGTCGCCAGTCACTCCCCCGAAACGTTCTCGGGCGTGTACAGCTCCACCAAGGCGGGCGTCAACATGATGTCCAAGATGCTGGCTGCCGAGTGGGGTCCCTACGGCGTGCGCTCCAACTGCGTCGAGCCCTGCTTCGTCAAGACCCCCATGTCGGCAAGCTTTTACGCCGATCCCGAGGTCGAGAAGAGCCGCAGCCGCCTCATCGCCACGCGTCGCATCGGCGAGGTCAGCGATATCGCCAACGCCGTCATGTTCCTGGCGTCCACGCGCTCAGACTTTACCACCGGCGACGCCATCAAGGTCGACGGCGGCTTCTCCAATATGATGGGCGACCTCACCGCCAAGCCCGGCGGCCGCCGCGCCTTTGCCGACAACTACCTCAAGAACAAGGGTGTCGAGCTTTGGTCCGACGAGTCCGGCGTCGCAAAGCCGACTGACCAGTAAACCAACCTGACAGGGAGGCACCGCGGACACGCCCGCTCCTCCCCCGTATCGATTAGAAAGAGTCCCATGGCTTCCACCAACTCCAACAAGGGTCGCGCCGTCGTGCTTTCCGCCGCGTGCGTCACCATGTTCTTCATCAGCTCCATCGCGCTGTACTCCGTCGTGTCCAAGAACCTGCTCGCCGTCTACCCCGAGTGGTCCAGCGCACTTACCTGGGCTTTCCCGGTCTTCCAGACCATCATGGCCGTGACGGGCATCTTCGCCGGCCGCATCTCCGATAAGATCGGCCCGCGCAACGTCGTGATCGCTGCCGCCGTGTGCTACGGCGTGGGCTGGTTCATGTCCGGCACCGTCACCGAGCCGTGGCAGTTCTACCTGTGGTTCTCGCTCGTCGCCGCCATCGGCAACGGCCTGGGCTACAACCCCGCGCTCACCACCGGCCAAAAGTGGTTCATCGACAAAAAGGGCCTCGCCTCCGGCATCACCCTGGCCGCTTCGACCGCCGGCCCCGCTGTGCTGTCCCCGGTGCTCGCCTCGCTGCTCATCCCGAGTCTGGGCATCTTTGGCGCCCTCAAGGCACTCGGCGTCATCTTCTTTGTGACGATCGCCGCCTCCGCCCTGTTCCTGAAGGCCCCCGAGGCCGGTTGGCTGCCCGAGGGCTTCGAGGCCCCCAAGGGCGGCGCGCACGCCGGTACCTTCGGCGACCTCACCCCGGGCGAGATGGTCAAAACCCCGCGCTTCTGGGTCCTCATCGCCACCTTCGCCTTCGCCGCCACCGCGGGCACCCTGCTTGTGGGCAAGGTTGCCTCCATCGCCGCCGTCCAGCTCTTCGCTGACCCCACGAGTGCCGCAGCCGTCGCCCTCGGCGGCGTGGTCGTCTCCGTCAACACCTGCGCCAACCTGGTCGGTCGCCTTTCCTTTGGCCAGATCATCGACAAGATCGGTGCCTACAAGTCGCTGCTCATCAGCCTTGTCGTGACCATCGTCGCGCTCGTCATCATGTCGATGAGCTTTACGCAGAGCATGTTCTTTGTGGCGCTCGCTCTGCTCGGCTTTAGCTTTGGCGCCCTGCTCGTCATCTACCCGCCGCTCACCGGTGGCGCCTTTGGCACCAGCAACATCGGTGTCAACTACGGCATCATGTTTTTGGGCTACGCCGCCTCTACCTGGATCAGCCAGCCCATCACTGCCGTGCTGTATCACGCCGAGGCCGGCAGCGCCGCCTACCAGCAGTCCTTCTACGGCGCCATCGTGATCGCCGCCATCGCCGTCGTGCTCACCCTCTACATGATGGTCTCCGACAGCAAGAAGAAGTCCGCCTAGTTTTACCGATGTGACAAAGGGGCTGTCCCTTTGTCACATTCCACCAGCCACCAGCATTAAGGAGTCGAAATGTCTGAGCTCAACCCCGTCCGCATTGCCGTCATCGGCGCCGGCGCCATGGGCCGCAACCACATCCGCTTTGTCACCGAGGAGCCCGAGGCCGAGCTCGTCGCCATCGCCGACGCCTTTGAGGGCGCCCGCGCCACGGCCGAGGCTGCCGGCGTGCCGTTCTTTACCGATCCCGCCCAGATGATGGACGAGGTCAAGCCCGAGGCCGTCATCATCGCCACCCCCAACGACCTGCACTTGGGCGTTGCCCGCGAGGCCATCAAGCGCAACATCGTGCCGCTGGTCGAAAAGCCGATCTCCAACGACCTCGAGGATGCCCAGGCTTTCGCCGCCGAGGCCGAGACCGCCGGCGTGCCCGTGCTCGTGGGTCAGCACCGTCGCCACAACCCCTTCGTCAACAAGGCCAAGGAGATCATCGAGTCCGGCGAGCTGGGCAAGCTCACCGTGTCGAGCTTCCACTACATGATCTATAAGAATGACGAGTACTTCGATGTCGAGTGGCGCCGCAAGAAGGGTGCCGGACCGATCTTGGTCAACCTGGTTCACGACGTGGACCTGCTCCGCTACCTGCTGGGCGAGCCCGTCGCCGTCCAGGGCATGCAGTCCAGCGCCGCCCGCGGTTTTGAGACCGAGGACTCCGCCGTGGTCAACGTCCGTTTTGCCGATGGCGCGCTTGCGAGCATGACCATCTCCGACGCCACCGCCAGCCCCTGGAACTGGGAGGCCACCGCTCGCGAGGATCCGCAGTACCGCCCCTTCGACGCCGACGCCTACTTTATCGGCGGAACCTTGGGTGCCCTTTCGCTGCCCCGCCTGCATCAGTTCTCCTACGACGGCGCCTCCAACTGGCACAAGCCGCTGCAGATGGAGATTCCGGCCGTCGACCCGGCGCTGCCGCACAAGATGCAGCTCAAGCACTTTGTGAAGGTCGTCCGCCGCGAAGTTGAGCCCGTCGTAACCCCCGCCGATAACGTCAAGACGCTCACGCTTCTCAACGCCATCAAGGAGGCCGCCGAGACCGGCCAGCTCGTCGAGCTGTAATGCCTTAAGAGCGGCCGCGGCAGAAACCCCATGCCGAGTCCCTCGGTCCGCCACAAATAAGCCCCTCTTCTTTGCCCCGCGAGCAGCCTCCTGCCCGCGGAGCATTTTGCTACTTCGCTGACGATTTTTCTGAGGCGGGGGGCCTTTTTGCGCCTCAGCTTGGTTCGTTCGCCACGAAATGTGCCTATCTACTACGTTTAACCGATCGCCCTCAACCATGCCAAATTTCGCGGAATAAAAACCGCAGGTAGACGAGTTGCGCATTTTCGGAAAACCGGGGGATGGTCGACCCACACGGTTCAAACGTAGTAGATAGGCCGCTTTCGTGGTTCCGCGCCAAAACAGTCTTTTTTGGGCGAAGTGGCAGGTGGTATCCTTGGTAGCCCTGTGCTGCAAACGCACCTTAAACGCAAGGAGTCCCATGGATCTTATCGCCCAGCTCGCCTGCGAGCTCAACCTTAAGGCCGCCAACATCGAGGCAGCCGTCAAGCTCATCGACGAGGGCAACACCATCCCCTTTATCTCGCGCTACCGCAAGGAGGCAACGGGCGGCATGGACGACGTTGCCCTGCGCGCGCTCGACGAGCGCCTGTCCTACCTGCGCAATCTTGAGCAGCGCAAGGAAGACGTTATCTTGCTCATCGACGCCCAGGGCAAGCTCACGCCCGAACTCGAGCAGCAGATTCGCGAGGCCACGCAGCTCCAGCGTGTCGAGGACCTCTACAAGCCCTACCGCAAAAAGCGCATGACCCGCGCGCAGAAGGCCCGCGAGGCAGGCCTGGAGCCGCTCGCCAACATGATCATCATGCAGGCTTCGGCCAAGGGCAGCGCGCTCGACGCCGCCGCGGCATACGTCAACGAGGAGGCTGGCTTCGACACGCCCGAGAAGGCGCTCGCCGGCGCCGCGGACATCGTGGCCGAGACGGTGGCCGAGGACCCCGAGAACGTCGCCGACCTGCGCGCCTTTACGCAAAACACCGCCGATATCGTCGTCGAGGCTACCGACCCCGCCGAGAAGACTCCCTACGAGCCGTACTACAGCTATGATGAGCCCTTGCGCCGCATCCCCAACCACCGCGTGCTGGCGATCGACCGCGGCGAGCGCGAGGGCAAGCTCCGCGTACGCGTGAACGTCGACGGCGCTGCTGCCACGGCACGCCTTGGCAGCCGTTGGCCCCGACGCCAGGGCGTGTTTGCTCCCGTCTTCGATGCCGCCATCGCCGACGGCTACAAGCGCCTCATGGCCCCCTCGCTGGAGCGCGAGGCCCGCGCCAAGCTCACCGTTCGCGCCCAGACCGAGGCCATCAACGTCTTTGCCAAGAATCTCGAGGGCTTGCTCTCGGCGCGCCCCGTGCGCGGCGCCCGCGTGCTCGCGCTCGACCCGGGCTACCGTACCGGCTGCAAGGTCGCCGTCATGGACGAGACCGGCAAGCTGCTCGACCATGTCGTGGTCTACCCCACCAAACCGCGCCACGACGTCGCCGGCACCAAGCGCGAGCTCGCCCGCCTCGTCAAGAAGGATGGCGTCAACACCATCGTCATCGGCAACGGCACCGCCAGCCGCGAGACCGAGGAAGTCGTCTCGGAGTTCATTGCCGAGCAGGCGCCCAGCCTTCGCTACACCATTGTCAACGAAGCTGGCGCGTCGGTGTACTCCGCTTCCGAGCTCGCCAGCCAGGAATATCCCGATTTGGACGTCACCGTGCGTGGCGCCATGAGCCTGGGCCGCCGCCTGCAAGACCCGCTGGCAGAGCTCGTCAAGATTCCTCCCCAGTCCATCGGCGTGGGCCAGTACCAGCACGACCTTGACCAGGCCGAGCTCTCGCGCACCCTGGGCCACGTGGTGGAGGACGTCGTCAACCGTGTGGGCGTCGACGTGAACACCGCGAGCGCGAGCCTGCTGGGCTATGTGTCGGGCATTACGCCAAGCGTAGCCAAAAACATCGTGGCCTACCGCGAGGAAAACGGCGCCTTTACCGATCGCCGCCAGCTCAAGAAGGTCCCCAAGCTGGGACCCAAGGCGTACCTCAACGCCGCAGGTTTCCTGCGCATCAGCGGCGGCAAGAACCCGCTCGACGCGACAAGCGTCCACCCCGAAAGCTACGAGGTGGCCACGGCCGTCCTGGAGCGCGCCGGCGTTGCGGCAAGCGAGCTCAGCCGCGGCGGCGTGCCCGACATCGAGCGCCGCCTGGGCAGCATCTCGACGCTGGCAAGCGACCTGGACTGCGGTACCCTCACGCTCATCGACATTGTCAACGAGCTCAAGAAGCCCGGCCGCGACCCGCGAGACGACGCTCCCGAGGTTGTCTTTAGCCGCTCGGCGCTTTCCATCGACGACCTGGAGCCCGGCATGGAGCTCAAGGGCACGGTGCGCAACGTCGTCGACTTTGGCGCCTTCGTCGACGTGGGCGTGCATCAGGACGGCCTCGTGCACATCTCCAAACTGGCCAACCGCTTCGTCAAGCACCCAAGCGACGTGGTGCGCGTCGGCGACACGGTCAAGGTGTGGGTCGAAAAGGTCGATCGCGACCGCAAGAAGATCTCGCTCACCATGGTGCAGGGGAAATAAACCGCCAAAGCAAGGGTACCCCCTGTAGCAGCGTGCAAAATCGCGAGTATTCTGCAATTTCCGCCGCTCCGAACGCCCCTCAGAGGCAATAAAGTCACAAACAGCCCCCGTTTTAGCGTCGTCAGAGCCAAAACGGGGGCTGTTCCGTGCTTCAGCCAGCTGGTAAAAACCTTTACCTTGCTGAATACTCTCAATTTTGCACGTCGCAGGCGGGGGTACCTTTGCCCGCGGCAGGATATGGAAGCCGAGTGCTAACTTGCCGGCAAGCTCGTGTCGGCAGCCCCGGCCTTTCCTTTACCTAGCGCGACCCTCGCGAAGCGCGTGAGCGATAGGGAAAGGAAAGGCCGGGGCGAACAACCCGCGGCGCAGCCAGTGTTCGCGTTACGGCAAGATATGGAAGCCCAAAGCGGCGATATCCTTGGCAAAGCCGCGCACGGTGTCGAGCGAGACCTCGTACGGATCACGGCCGATGTTCTTGCGCTTGGCCAGGATGCTGTTGGGCACCGTGATGATCTGGCAACCGCATCCTTCCGCCTGGTAAATATTGATAAGCTCACGCGTAGACGCCCACAGGACCTCGCAGTTGGGCTTGGCGACGGCCTTCTTGACCGACTCCGTCATAAACGGAATGGGATCGACGCCGGTGTCGGCGATGCGACCGGCAAAGAGCGAGATGATGGACGGCGTCTCGGCGTCAACGGCCTCGACCATCTCGTCGACCTGCGTAGGCGTAAAGATGGTGGTGACGTTGACCTTGATGCCGTCGGCCGAAAGCTTGTGCACCAGCTCGGCGGTGGACTCGCCCTTGGTGGTCACGCACGGAATCTTGACGTAGACGTTCTCGGCCCAGGCAGCAATCTCGCGGGCCTCGACCTCCATGGTCTCGACGTCGTCGGCAAAGACCTCAAACGACACGGACACATCGGTGATGTGGGCCAGGACCTCCTTGGCAAATGCGCGGTAATCCGTCACGCCGCCCTTCTTCATAAGGGACGGGTTGGTTGTGAAGCCCTGAACGTTGCCGTTCTCGTACATGTCGAGCATGCCCTCGAGGTTTGCACCGTCAGCGAACACCTTGATTGCCATCTGCCTGATTCCTTTCGCTTGCACATGGGCGTTAAACTGCTAAACACTTTACCTACGTTTATCAAGGCGTGAACTGCGGTTTTTTATCTTCTCGGCGAACGGTATAAACACCTCAGTGTTTGGATTGATAAATCGATTGAGCATGCAAAAGTAGAAAGTCTCAGTTTGAGCAAACGTCAGCGAGCGTGTTCCAGGTGCCGCAGGTCGCCGTGAAAGAGGAGCGATGCGTACTTTGGTACGCGAGCGACGGCTTGAACGGCGAGATGCGGTGGCTGGGACGCGCGCAGCGCTAGATCAACCCAAAATGCTGCATCGCCGTGACGGTGCCGTCGTGCTCGACGTCGTCGGTCACATAGTCGGCGAGCGCCTTGACCTCGGGCATGGCGTTGCCCATGGCCACGGCCGTCTCGACGGCGGCGAGCATGCCCAGGTCGTTGCCGGAATCGCCAAAGCCAAAGGTGCGCGCATTGCCAGTGCGGCCCAGATACTCCAGCGCTCGCGCCACGCCCAAGCCCTTGTCGATGCCTTTGGGGCTCAGCTCGCGATTCTGGCCACCGGTGTTGCACAGCTCAAACTCGCGATCGATAAAGCCATCATCGTTGGCTACGCGAGCCAGGTCGCACGCGTTAATGCACACCTTGCCTACGCGCAAGCGGCCATCGACGCGCATCTGATCAACGCCGTGCACCACGCCGGCGCCTAGCAGAAATGACTGTTCGACACCAACTGGCTCAAGTGAATAGGTGGCACCGTTCGTCTCGAACAACGCCTCGCCGCCCGCCACAGTAATACGACGCGCGAGCTCCGCGATAACGTCCTCGTCAAAGCAGTCCTCATGCACCACGCGGCCCTCGACCTCGAGCGTCGCCCCCGCCATGGCAACGATACCCGCCGGGTTCAGTGCACGCAGGCCATCGGCAATCAGCCACAAGGGGCGACCCGTGCAGATAAATGCCCGGTGACCCGCATTGCGCAGTCGACCAAATGCATCGACAACAGCCTTCGACGGATGGACTGCATTGAAGTCCTTATCGGTCATATCGTCGGGATCGAACGACGTCAGCGTGCCGTCCACGTCAAAAAAGAGCACGGCGGAATCGGGGCACGCATCAATCATATGGGTTCCTTTCGAGGGCGATGGCAAACGAAGCATCCATCATATAATGGAGCGACGCAACCAGAGAGGTCACCCATGGAATTTTATGCAAGCTGCCCGGAGGGCTTTGAATCCGCACTCGCCGACGAGCTCAAGCGGCTCGGGCTTTCGCATGTCCGCCGCCTGAAGGGCCGCGCTACGTTTGAGGGCGAGCTTGAGCAGGGCTATCGCGCGTGCCTGTGGTCGCGCCTGGCCAGCCGCGTGTTTGTGGTGCTCGGACGCTTTGAGGCACAGGATGCCGACGAGCTGTACGATGCCGTTTACGACATTGCCTGGGAAAACATCGTCCGCCGCGGCGCCACCATTGCCATCACTGCCCGTGGTGTGACCGAGCAGCTGCGCAACACGCGCTTCTCTGCCCTGCGCGCCAAGGACGCATTGTGCGATCGCCTGGCCGAGACCACGGGCCGTCGCGCCGATGTCGATGCTGCCGACCCCGATGTCCACCTGCTGCTTTCGCTACGCCAGCGCCGTGCGAGCATAAGCCTGGACCTTTCGGGCGACCCGCTGTTCAAGCGCCTGCCGCCCGCCGCGACTCGAGCCGGCGAGGGCGCGCACGTGCTGCGCCCGGACTACGCCGCCCTGGTGCTGGCACAGGTTGGCTGGACCGCGCTGTGCGAGCGCGAGCTGACGGCCGACGACTACGAAAACGAGGCCCTGCCCACGCTGATCGACGCCTCGTGCGCCGGTGGTGGCCTGTTGCTGGAGGCCGTGAACATTCTGACCGACCGCGCCCCGGGAGCTGCACGCGAGCGCTGGGGCTTTGAGGGCTGGCAGCTGCACGATGCCGCCCTATGGGAGCAGCTGCTTGCCGAGGCACGTGAGCGCGAGGCGGCAGCACGCGAGCGCCAGGCGCGCATCGTGGCCGTGGACATCGACCCCGCCGCCCGCAAGACCGCCGAGCGCATGGTCAAGTGCGCCGGCTACAAGCGCTTTGTCGATTTTTGCGGCGCAAAATCTGCCACCGTACTGGACCACGCGGGCGCCGTCGCCGGTGCCGCCCTCGTCGCGGATACGACCGAGACACCGCTGTCGCTTATGCATGACGCCATGACGCTGGTCGGCGAGCTGCGTCGCGCGCCCGAGCTTACCGCCGCGCCGGTCGCCGCCCTCACCCGCGATGGCCTTATGGCCCGCGCGCTCCATGCCGAGCCCGCGCGCTCCATTGCCGTCATGCCCAACAACGAAGAGGCGACTATCGAGGTTTGGCCCTCGCTCGACCACGCCGCCGCAGCGTTTGAGGCTGCGACCAGCGCGGATGCCGAGGCCGAGGTTGCGGATGCCAACGAAGTCAACGATGAGGCCGCAGCTTCTGCCATGCCCGAACCTGCCGCCACGCTCGACCTGGGCGACGGCAAGCCGCTGCCCGTGCTCATCCCCGAGTCTGAGCAGTTCGCCAACCGCCTGCGCAAGAACGCCCGCCTGCGTCGCAAATGGGCAAAGCGCGAGGGCGTGAGCTGCTACCGCGTCTACGATGCCGACCTGCCCGACTACTCCGCCGCCATCGACCTGTACGAGGGCTGCCCGCAGACGCCGGGCCGCTGGCTCGTCATCGCCGAATATGCCGCACCCAAGACCATCGATCCTGCGCTGGCCCAGGCCCGCATGCTCGACATCTTGGCCATCGCGCCGCGCATCCTGGATGTTCCGGCCGAGCACGTGCACGCCAAGGCCCGCATGCGTTCGCGCGGCGGCTCGCAGTACGGCAAGCAGGGCGCCGGCAAGGGCGGCCCGGGCGAGCGCGCCAACATCGCGCGCCGTCGCCTCCCGCTCATCGAGGAGGGCGGGCTCACCTTTGCCGTCAACTTTGACGACTATCTGGATGTGGGCATCTTCCTGGACCACCGCGTCACCCGCAACCTAGTGCGCGAGCACGCCAAGCAGGCGCGCCGCTTCCTCAACCTGTTTGCCTACACCGGCACTGCCACCTGCTATGCGGCAGACGGCGGCGTCGAGGAGACCGTGACGGTTGACCTCTCGAACACCTATCTGGACTGGGCCGAGCGCAATATGCGTCAGAACGGCTTTGTGGGCCCGCAGCATCACTTTGTGCGCGACGACGTGCTCGCCTGGATTCGCGACCAGCGTCAGACGCGCAACCGCTGGGACCTGATCTTTGTCGACCCGCCCACGTTTTCGAACTCGTCCAAGATGGGCCGCCGCACCTGGGATGTTCAACGCGACCATGTTGAGCTTTTGGCTGGCGTATCGCGCCTGCTCGCGCAGGGCGGCCACGCCATCTTTAGCTGCAACCTGCGCGGCTTCCGCCCCGAGACGCGCAAGCTCGCCCGCGCGGGCGTAGTGCTGGAGGACATTACGGCACAGACCATCCCCGAGGACTTCGCGCGCAACCAGAAGGTGCACCACTGCTATATCGTCCGCCGCCTGCCCATCGAGGACGCCATGGCCGAGGTCGGCTTTAGCGCCGAGGAGATTGCCGAGCGAACCGAGGAGTTGCGCAACCCCGAAGCCCGCAAGCCTCGCGCAACGGCGCCCGCGCACGCGCAGGCCGGCAACGGCAAGTCCAACTTTGCTGGCAAACCCTCCCCTGCCGGCAAGCCCAAAAAGAAGAAGTTCTACGCCAGCAAGCCCAAGGGCAAATAACAAAGTTGCGGTGGAATACGGACTGTTTTGCCTGGAATTAGGCAAATTAAGACCGTATTTCACCGCAACTCATATTAGGATGGTGGTTGGCGATCTAGCCTTGGATGACCAGGCGATAGCCGATACCCACGTGCGTCTGGATATAGCGCGGATGCGCGGGGTCGGACTCGATCTTCTTACGCAACGTGCCCATAAAGACACGCAGGCTCGCCAGGTCGCTCTTGGTCGCCGTGCCCCAAATCTCGTGCAGGATAAACTGGTGCGTGAGCACCTTGTCGGCGTTGTGCGCCAGCAAGCACAAGAGCTTATACTCGATCGGCGTCAGATGCAGTTCCTCGCCATCCATCGTGGCGATGCCGGCATCAAAATCGATATGCAGCTCACCGGTATCGAACGAGCCCTCGGAGACAACGCCGCCCGTCTGCGCATACGAAAGGCGCCTGAGCGTCGTGCGAATGCGCGCGAGCAGTTCCTCGACCGAAAACGGCTTGGTCAGATAGTCGTCGGCACCGGCATCGAGCGCGCGGATTTTGTCCGCATCCTCGCTGCGCGCCGAGACCACGATAATCGGCATGCCCGACCATGCGCGCACCGACTCCACCACCTTGACGCCGTCCATATCGGGCAGGCCCAGATCGAGCAGCACAATGCTCGGCGCCTGCGATGAGGCGGCGGCGATGGCGGCATGGGCGGTCTCCACAGCCATATGGCGCAAGCCGTGCGCCTCGAGCGCGGCAACAATAAGATTGCGAACGGCGGGGTCGTCCTCAACGACCAAGATGAGCGGTTTTACGGCAGAGTTCGGCACAGCGCTACTCCTTATCAAACGAAACGTCGGCGGCGGGAAGTTCAATCGTAAAGACCGAACCGTGCGGGTCCGCCGCGGCAACCTCTATGCTACCGCCATGTGCCAACGCAATGGAACGGCAGAGCGAAAGACCCAGGCCAACGCTGCGGTGGCTGTCGGCCAGACCATGGTTGGCGGTATAGAACGACTCGAAGATCCGCTCGCGATCCTCGGGTGCGATGCCCGGACCATCATCGGCCACCGAGCACGCCACGCGTCCATCGTCGACGCTAATCGAAATCATGATATGCGAGCCCGCGGGCGTATAGGTGATGGCGTTGTTCACCAGATTGACCACCAGCTGCACCATCAGGCGTGCATCGACGTTGACGAGCGCCGGCTCATCGCACGCCACCACCTTAAGGTCGTGCTCGCGCACGGCAGGGTTCACGTGGCGCAGCGCCTCCTCGACGATATCGTCCATGAGCTCGAGCGTAGTCGACAGACGCATGCCTCCGCCCTCGAGCTTGGTGATGGCGAGCAGATTCTCGACGGTGGCGTTGAGCCACAGCGCATCCGAGCGAATGGATAGAAGCAGGCCGCGGCGCGTCTGGGCATCGAGCACGGCGGTGCCGGTCGAGCCCTGGTCGAGCAGCACGTCGGCATTACCCGAAATACTGGTAAGCGGCGTGCGCAGATCATGCGAGATGGAGCGCAGCAGGTTGGCGCGCAGCTGTTCGTTTTTGGCGAGCACCGCCGCCTCCTCGCGGGCCTCCATGGCGCGGGCGCGGTCGAGCGCCAGCTCGCCTTCGCTCACGATGGCATCGGCAAGCGTCCGCTCCTCATGCGTCAGCACGTCGGGCTCGGCAACGATAGCCAGCACGCCCACCACCGAGGCGGGGTCGCCCGAGCGCGCGAAGCCGTCGCCTGTGCGAACCGTCAGGTAGATGCCATAAAACGCCGAGCCGCCATAGGTGGCATCGAGCGGCGTTCCCACATAGGCGGACGCCGAGAGCCGCGGCGGCATCTGCCGCGCCAGTTCATGCACCGGCGCGGCATCGCCCACGGCCGTGTATGTCGCACGCGGCAGCAGGTCATCGCCCTCGGCGTCGGCGCTGTACCACACGACCGGACAGCCCGAAAGACGCGCCAGCTGCGTTGCCATGGCATGGACAATCTGTTGCTGATCGGCGCACCGCTGCAGCATGCGGTTGGTCTCGAGCACCATATGCGTGCGGCGGTCGCTGGCGGCAGCCTGTGCCAAGGCACGGCGCAGGGCCAACGCAATCGAGCTCGACACAAGCGAGACCATAAACATGATGAAGAACATGCCGGGATAGACGCGGTCGATAAGCGACAGCGAGTAGCGCGGGTCGACAAACAAGAAGTTGTAGAGCGCCACGGCGGCAGCCGAGCTCAGCAAGCAATACAGGCGACTCCAGGTAAAGAATGCGCACAGCTGAACGGCGAACACATAGACGATCA
Organism: uncultured bacterium; assembly: GCA_905215505.1. Classification (GTDB taxonomy): domain Bacteria; phylum Actinomycetota; class Coriobacteriia; order Coriobacteriales; family Coriobacteriaceae; genus Collinsella. Next base: position 5,859 of record CAJMPU010000012.1, on the reverse strand, counting down.
TGATGCTCGGCGCGAGACCCGGATGGTCGAGCAGCGCACCCACAATCGTCGCCGCGACCAACAGCCCCACCGATACGCAAGCGTCATACAGAGGAGTGCGGCGCGTCAGCGTTGTGCGCCGCCACCAAAAGCTATCGGCAATATCGCCGTCCGTACGGACGTCCATCAGTGCCCCGCCCCTCTCTCAAAAACAAAAACCACCACAAAGGGACAGGCACCTATGTGGTGGTTTCCCTTGTGGTGGTTCCAAGTGTATAGCCTTTGCAAGCTGCGTTCGTTAGACAAACAGCACGTGCGCGAGCAGCGCGCAAACGCACGCCGCGACAAGCACCGTCACCACGATCGAGATCACGCGGTCGGCCATGTCCATGTTGGCACGATTCGTAAAGAACCGATCTTCGGCGGCATCGACGCGCGCCTCACGCACCAGCTCAGTCGCAAAATCGCAACCGTCAAGCACCTTTGCATCCATGGTTTCCTCCCAGGACTTAATCCCCATCAATACAAGCCTGCCCGTTCGCAGCCAAACCTCAAGCGTCGACTACGGCCGCTCGTTGGGGGCCAGGCGCTGCATCTTGTTCACGGCCTTGAACTTGGTGAACAGCGGCACGTACTCAAAGCTCACGTTGGAGTTCTCCAGGCCGTACCAACGCGCGGGCGTGCCGGCGGCGCGGCGGATGATGTACTTGAGCGTGATGGCCGTACGCTCGCTCGGCTCCACGTCGCTCTCGGGCGCCAGAAGCTTACGGATCAGGACGAACTTGAACGTGCCGATGTTACCCGGGTCCTTGTAGACCGAGTAGTCATGCGTCTGCGGCGGCAGCTCGCCGGTGGCAGCCAGGTCCTGAACGACCTGACGCAGGTAGGCATTGACGCGCTGGTTGATCTTGTAGCCCAGGTACAGATGCACGCGGAACACGTAGTCGGTGCCGAACGTCTCGACCGAATAGGCAAAGGTATGCGGCTCGTCCATGGTCTCGACATTCACGAACCACCAGGCGCGAGCGCGCTTGGGATGCTTGTCCAAGATCGAGTAGACGATGTCGCGGTCGATGTAGTCGGTATGGGTGTCCTTGGTCAGGTACACGATGTTGTCGCTCAGGCGCTCGTAGCGATCGTCATCGCGCAGGCGCTTGAGCTGCGGCAGGTAGCTGCGCAGCGGCAGCAGCGTAAACTGGCGCTGCTCAACAGCCGTACCGTTGTACCAGCACACCATGATACCCATGATGAGCGCGGCCATGAGGATGGTGAAATAGCCGCCGTGGAAGAACTTGGTGAGCGAGCTCACGAAGAAGAAGCCTTCGAGCAAAAGGAAGAAGGCCGCGAAGATCCACGGCGCGACCTTGAGCTTGCGCTCCTCGTGCAGGTAGAAGAAGAGCAGCAGCGTGGTGCACATCATAGTCAGCGTAATGGCAAGGCCGTAGGCGGCTTCCATATGCGCCGAGTTCTGGAACAGCAGCACCACGATGACGCAGCCGACAAGCATGACGTTGTTGACCATGGGGATGTAGAGCTGGCCCTTGGTCTCGGCAGGGTAGAAGACCTGCATGTGCGGCATGAGGTCCAGACGGCTGGCCTCGGACACCAGCGAGAATGCGCCGGTGATGAGCGCCTGCGAGGCAATGATGGCCGCGACGGTGGAAAGGCCGACGGCAAACGGGCGCAGGCCCGGGGCGAGCATCTGGTAGAACGGGTTGAGGTCGGCAATGCCCATGAGCTCGGGGTTGGCAGCGTTGTTCATAAGCCAAGCGCCCTGGCCCATATAGGAAAGCAGCAGGCAGCACTTAACGAACGGCCAGGTAGCGTAGATGTTGCCGCGGCCGACGTGGCCCATGTCGGAGTAGAGCGCCTCGGCGCCGGTGGTGGCGAGGAAGCAGCTGCCCAGAATCATGATGCCCGCATGGTTGTTGGGGCTCAGCAAAAAGGCGATGCCGCGCACCGGGTTGAGGCACAGCAGCACGGCGGGGTGCTGGAGGACAAAGAACAGACCCGTACCGCCCAAGAACAGGAACCACAGCGTCATGATGGGGCCAAAGGCGTGACCGATCTTGGCCGTACCGATGCGCTGCACCAAGAAGAGCACGATGATGATGGCGAGCGTAATGGCGACGACGCGACCCTGGTCATCGCCCAGCACGGCATGGACCGCCGGGATGGTGCGCAGGCCCTCGATGGCCGTGGTAACGGTAACGGCCGGCGTCAGGATACCGTCGGCGAGCAGCGCGGCGCCACCCAGCATGGCGGGGATGATAAGCCACTTACCGCAGCGCTTGACCAGGCTGTACAGGGCAAAGATGCCGCCCTCACCATGGTTATCGGCGCGCAGCGAGATGAGCACATACTTGATGGTGGTCAGCAGCGTGACCGTCCACACGACAAGGGAGAGCGCGCCGAGCACGAACTCCTCCGTGACGCTTCCGATGCCGCCGTTGCCGGCAACGAGCGCCTTGGTTACATACATGGGGCTGGTGCCGATATCGCCGTACACCACGCCCAGCGTGACGAGCATCGCCGAGATGCTCACAGGAATCGCAGCGTGCGAGGCTGCCTCCTTGGCCTTTTGTTCCATAAGCCGGTTTCCTCCCAACTTTAATGTTCGAAGGGATTATAGGTAATCGGCCCATGTTTTAATGCACTGTTTTCCCAGCTAGATAAAGATTTATACAGTCTTTAGGCTACCGCGGCGATATGGAATGTGACAAAGGGACTGTCCCCTTGTCACATTCGTCATTTTCCGAGCCAGTTTTTAAACCACCACTCCATGGAGCGGCTCATCTCGGCCATAAAGGGGCTCGTGTGCTTGCGGGTGTAGATATCCACGACGCGCTCGCCTGCCTCGCGGGCATGCGGACGGAACATCGCGTCCATCTCGGCCACCTGCGCGTCCATGGTCGCGGTATCGGCGCGGCGATAGCGCTCCTCGTGCACCAGGTTCACCACGGGATGCGCGATCGCCGGGCGTTCCTTGCGGGGCGTGCCGATGATGAGCATCGATAGCGGCATGGTATAGGGCGGCAGATCGAGCAGCTCGGCCACTTCCTCGGCATTCTCGACGATATCACCGATATAGCAGCTCCCCAGCCCCAGGGCCTCGGCGGCAACCACGGCGTTTTGCGCGGCGATCACGGCATCCTGAGCCGCGATGGCAAAGTCGCCCAGACCCGGCGCGCGGCGGGGCGCCTTGCCCGTGCGCTCGACAAACTCGGGTTCAAAGCAGCCCACGTGCTCAAACAGATCGATCCACTTGGCATAGTCGACCACAAATATAAGTGCCCAGGGCGCCTTGGCGATCATGGGCTGGTGGTCGCACAGGTCAGCCAGACGGTCGAGCGTAGCCTGCTCGCGAATGCTCACGATGGAATACATCATCATGGCGCCCGCCGACGGCGCGCGACTCGCCGCATGCAAAATCGCCGCACGCTGCTCGTCGGTCACCGCCACGGGACTGTCGTCGTCATCACGCGCGAAGGCGCGCGTGGAGGAACGGTGCTCCAACGTGTCCAGCACCGCATTGCCCGTGGTCTCGACCGGATAGCCACGCGTATCCACAGCCTTGGTGCAAACCTGCTCGTTCATCGCCTCATCCTCGCTAATTCTTTAAGAAGCCTTTACGTTTCCGTGTAATTCCCGTCCATTATCGCGCAGGTCGCTACTACATTGCGCCACACCGCCACGCGTGCGCGTTAATATGGCTGGTTGTTGTGCGCAGTCACCAAATGCAGCGCATATCTTGGTAACAATCGGGTAAACCCCCGCTTTCGTAGGTTTTATTTTGTGAGGAGTCTCAGCATGTTCGCAGCCGCCATCTCGCTCGTCGGTCTTGCGGCGACCGTCTACCTTGTCTTGCGCGAGGCCAAGGCCATTCGCGCTCAGTCGGGCACCGTTGCCAAAAGCGCTCTTGGGTGGAGCGTCGCCTTCGGCCTATTCCAGCTCTTTTTGACCATTTGGGGCGCCATTGGCCTCGTCGCCCAAAACGAGCCGCTCGCCTTTGTGATGCTCATCCTGACCAATGCCATCCTCACCGGATGCGCTTGGGCCAGCATCGCCCGCGACCGCATCGCCCCGCGCGTCTTTGCGTTCGCCGCGCCCGACGCCCCCGCCCCCACCGGCAAGCTCGCCCGCCTGCGCGGCGCCTTTGTGGGCAAACCGCTCGTCGCCGCCGTCTTGTGCCTGCTGCTCGCCGGCGTCTTTGCGCTGCTGGGCATGGAGGTCTCGTCCAACCACGACTTTACCTGGGTCTACCCCCTGTGCATCCTGCTCGAGTGGGCCATCATCACCGTGCTCATGGTCGGCTTGTTCTTCCTATTCCAGCGCCACGGCGCAGCCCCCGCAGTCCTGGCCTTTGCCCTCTTTGTCCTGGGCATTGCCGAGTTCTTCGTCATCACGTTTAAATCCATGCCCATCCAGCCGGGCGACCTTTCGGCCATCTCCACCGCCGCCGCGGTCGCCGGCAACGGCTACACCTTCTCCATCTCGCTGTTCTGCGTGCTGTCCATGGGCTTTACCGCCATCGCCATGCTGCTATGCGAGTACGCCGGCCTGGTGGCACCGCACCGTCAGAAGGGCGCCGCCAACGCCAAGCGCATGCTGCTCACCAACCTGCTCGTGGCGGTGCTGTGCCTGGGCGGCGTGACCGCGCATGTCACGCTCATCGACTACTACAACACCCTCGGCATCACCGTCTACACCTGGCGCCCGCTCGAGAGCTACTGGCGCGAGGGCTATCTGCCTGCCTTTATTAGTGCGGCGCAGTCCATCAAGCCGCCCAAACCCGCCGACTACTCCGTCGACGATGCCAAGGCCACGCTCAAAAAGTACGCCAAGGCCTACGACAAGTCCGACGCGGCCAAGAGCGACGAGCGCGCCGCCGCCCAGGAGCAGTTCGACAGCGAGAAGCCCACGGTCATCGCCATCATGAACGAGACCTTCTCGGACCTGTCCATCTACCAGAACATGCGCGCCGGCTACGAGGGCCCGCAGTACTTTAAGAACCTGTCCAACTGCCTCAGCCGCGGCAAGCTCTACGTGAGTGCCTACGGCGGCGGCACCGCCAATACCGAGTTTGAGTTTATGACCGGCAACTCCATGGCCAACCTGGGTTCGGGCGTGTACCCCTACACCATCTACAACATGGAGACGACCGGGAACCTGGCAGAGCAGTTCAAATCGCTCGGCTATTCCACCACGGCCATGCACCCCAACCACGCCACCAACTGGAACCGCGAGAACGTCTATAAGGACTTTGGCTTTGACCAGTTCCTGTCCATCAACGATTTCCAGGGCGCCGATACCCTGCGCGGCATGGTGACCGACCAGGCTACCTACGACAAGATTCTGGAGCTGCTCGACCAGAACGCCGACCCGCAGTTCATCTTCGATGTGACCATGCAGAACCACTCGGGCTACGACACGGGCCTGCTGCCAGCAGATAAGCAGATGCACCTCAACATCGACACGACCGATCTGGACGCCAAGACCGTCGAGGACGGTACGCTCTCCGATGTCGACGAGTATGTCTCGTGCATCGAGCAGTCCGACCAGGCGCTGCGCTACTTCCTCAACGCCCTGAGCAAGCTCGACCGCAAAGTGGTCGTGGTGTTCTGGGGCGACCATCAGCCGTTCTTCCCGTCCAAGTTCAACGACAAGTGGTTTACCGGCGAGGATGATGCCACGCACCAGGAACGCCTGTGGCAGACCGACTACATCATTTGGGCTAACTACGACGTTGCCGGTTGCGACCAGACGAGTGAGACCGACGACCTGTCCACCAACTACCTGTCCACCCAGCTCATGCAGCTGATCGGCGCACCGCTGACCGACTACCAGAAAGCGCATATGACGCTGCGCGAGTCGCTGCCC
>CAJMPU010000011.1 GCA_905215505.1 uncultured bacterium | reverse complement strand
CGAGCAAATGGATGAAAAGCCGGAGGACTACTCACAAGAAGATGATGCAGGGCTTAATTTGATTGATTTCTATGTTCTTCCGCATTTTCTTACAGCACCATTTAAGAAAGTTACCGAGAAAATAATAACTGAGTTTTCGGATTTGAATCTATGCCCAATTAACAATCGTCAGGGAGTTGTAATTGATGCTGAAGGTTCAAAGGTTATTTGCAAAGACTAATTTAAACTTCCAGTTTGCTGCACTCGCTCCTAGCAGGGTTTGGGGCAGGCACGTCCCAACAAGAAGCCGTCCCAAAGGGGCAAGAATGGGGACTGCGGACGATTTCTTGGACCGTTACGTGGCCCTTCCCAGCGCGGAGCGAAACTCGGCCGGCGTGCGGCCACCGAGCGCATCGCTGCGCCTCTCCGTATCGTATCGGCCGATCCAGCCCCCGAGCTCCTCGATGAAGCGGGCGGGGGTCCATTCCGACCAGTCCCTGCCGTGCCAGAACTCCTTCTTGAGCAGGCCGAAGAAGCCCTCCATCGCCGTGCTGTCCGGGCTGCAGCCCTTGGCGGACTGGATTGGCTACACTGATGTGGACAGTTCCGGGAGGGGCGCAAGAGACGGGAAGGCCGTGTGCGCGTTCCCGCGCGAGGGCCGCGGGGAAGGACTGCCTGGGTACGGCACCTGTCAACTCGGTCTACGTCTTTGATGACCGGGTCGTACTCAATTTCAACTTCACGGATGATGCCAAAACGGTCACCCGTGAGGAAGTGTTGGGTTCGAGTGCTGTGGACAATGTTCCAGCATGCTGGGATCGAACTCGCTAGCCGGAATCACACGGTACCCGTGGCGCAGGAGCAGGTCGACGAAAACGCCGTTACCCGGTGTGAGCGTACCGCTGAAGGTTCCGTCGTAGATACGACCTACACCACACGAGGGGCTGCGGTCCTGCAAAATGCACGCGGCGATCTCGGACGGACCGCCCGCCTGCTCGCACATATCGAGCGCGCGCTCGGCACCCAGGCGAAACTCGCGATCAACCGAGATGCCCTCGCAGGTACGAACCTCGCCGTTCACAATCTCGGACGGCTTACGCGGCGTGGGCAGACCCCCAAAGACCTCAGGGCACACCAAGAGGACCTCGGTCCCCGTACGTTCGCAGGCCTCGACCAACGCGCGATGGTAGTTGTCGAGCCCGTTATACTTGCAGCTCTCACCCATCAAACAAGCACTCACCACGATCTTCATGTGCATCCCTCTCAAGCAAAACGCCCCATTTGAGATAGGCACTCAAATGGGGCGTCGATATTTACTGTCCCGAACGCAACGCTACTGCTGCTTAGGCATCAGCGGATTCTCGCGCGTGAGGAGATTCATAAACTCCTCGCCCGTGATCGTCTCCTTCTTGTACAGATAACGAGCCAGCTCGTGGAGCTTAAACTTGTTCTCCTTCAGGATCTGCAGGGCGCGGTCGTGCGCATCCTCGATCAGCTTGGCGACAATCGCATCCACGCGCTCGGCCGTACCGGGGGCGCAGGTGAGCGACGTATCCTGGTTGAGGTACGCATTCTGAACGGTACCGAGCGCCATCATGCCAAACTCGTCGGACATACCAAAGCGCGTCACCATGTTACGGGCGAGCTTGGTGGCCTGCTCGATATCGTTGGCGGCGCCGGTCGTCATCTCACCAAAGATGAGCTCCTCGGCGGCACGTCCGCCGCAGTAGACGGCGAGCTTGTCCAGGACCTCCTGGCGTGTGGTCAGGAAGCGCTCATCCTCCTCAACCTGCATGGTATAGCCCAGAGCACCGCTCGTACGCGGCACGATGGTAATCTTGGTGACCGGCGCAGACCCCTTCTGGCGGGCGGCGACGATAGCATGGCCGATCTCGTGGTAGGAAACGACCTGCTTCTCGTGGTCGGACAGCACCGTGGACTTACGCTGCTGTCCGGCGATAACGACCTCCACCGACTCCTCAAAATCATCCTGGGTCGCGCGCTTGCGCCCCTCGCGGACGGCACGTAGGGCGCCCTCGTTGATGATGTTGGCCAGGTCGGCGCCCGAGGCGCCGGGCGTGGCGCGGGCAATCGCGGACAGGTCGATCGGTGGCTGCGTCTTCACGCTCTTCGCATGCAGCTCGAGGATGTTCTTACGGCCGGTCAGGTCGGGCAGTTCGACGGGGATGCGGCGGTCAAAACGACCAGGGCGCAGCAAGGCCGGGTCAAGGCTGTCGGGGCGGTTGGTAGCGGCGAGGACGACGATACCCTTGTGGTTATCGAAGCCGTCCATCTCGGTCAACAGCTGGTTGAGCGTCTGTTCGCGCTCGTCGTTGCCACTAAAGCCGCCGCCATCGCGCTTCTTACCGATGGTATCGATCTCGTCGATAAACACGATGCACGGGGCCTTTTCCTTGGCCTGCTTAAACAGATCGCGAACCTTAGCGGCGCCGCGGCCAACGAACATCTCAACAAACTCAGAACCAGAAATACTAAAGAACGGCACGCCCGCCTCGCCGGCCACAGCCTTGGCGAGCAGGGTTTTACCGGTACCCGGAGGGCCGACAAGGAGAGCGCCGCGTGGCAGTTTGGCGCCGATCTCCTCGTAGCGCTGCGGCTTCTCCAGAAAGTCGACGACCTCCTTGAGGGACTCCTTGGCCTCTTCCTGGCCGGCGACATCCTTAAAGGTCACGCCCACGTCCTTGGAGGCGATCACGCGCGCGCCGGACTTGCCCAGTCCACCGCCGCCAAAACCACCGCCGCCAAAGTTCATCGACGGACCGTCATCACCCATGGCCTTCTTCATGCGTCGGTTGAGCCACCAGCCAATCAGGAAGAAAATCGCCATGGGAAGAATGAGGGTGAGCAGGTAGTAGGTCATCAAACCCGAGTTCTTGTCGGGAACGACCGATTCCAGGGACGCACCGGATTCAAGCACGCGATCGGTAAAACCCGCATCATTCGGCACACCGGTCGTCTTGTAGGCGATGTTCTCGTCCTCGCCCTTCTTGGTGTAATAAATCGTGTAATCGTCCGTGTTGTACTCGACCTTGTTGACGCTCTTCTTATCGAGCGCTTTGACAAACGTCGAGTAATCGGTCTTCGTAATCTGCTGCGTGTGACCGATGTTGGGGAACAGAACGGTCGAGAGCACGAGGTAGACGACGAAGGCGATGAGCACGTAGAGGATCATATTCCGTCTACGTTTGTTGTCATCCATCTCCATCTGCTTGAACTCCATCTACTGGGGTTGATAATGGTTTCTAGAATACCCAACCCGAGCGACGATAAACCGACGCCGGGCACGAAAGGACAGAGATGGCATCACTGGAAGTCGGCAAGGTTCAGATCTACACGGGCGACGGAAAGGGCAAAACCACGGCCGCCTTGGGGCTGGCTTTGCGTGCCACAGGTTATGGTCTCAACGTACTCATGCTGCAGTTTGCCAAGAAGCTGCACTGCGCCGAACACGATGCCGCGCCGCGCCTGGGACTGCGCATTGTGCAGGCCGATCGCGACACGCCCGAGGCTTGCGCCGCGCAGATCATGGAGCTCGCACGCGAGCAGATTAGCCAGGTAGACATGCTGATCTTGGATGAGCTGGGAGAAGCCATGCGCCGAGGCTTTGTGACGCGCGAAGATGTCGAAGCGTTGATCGCAATGAAACCGACCACCACAGAGCTCGTGCTCACCGGCCGCGGCTTGCTGCCACTGGCCGATCTCGCGGACCTAGTAACCGAAATGCGCCCCGTCAAACACTACTTCGACGAAGGCCTCCTAGCCCGCCAAGGCATCGAATACTAAATGATCCGTAGGGGACGGAGGAAAACGGATCATTTTGCCTTATCGCCAGGTCAATGATCCGTTTTCCTCCGTCCCCTACGGATCATTAGGCGGTGGCGCGGCCGAGCCAGTTGCCGCTGTGGTGGTAGATGGTAAACATCGTGGCCGTGATGAGCCAGGTTACGGGGTAAACCAGCAGCAGGTGCTCAAGCGACGGATCGAACGGCATAATCGCAAACACCCAGATCACCCTGAGCACGACGGTGCCAAAAATCGTGAGCATCATAGGCTGGAAGCTCACGCCAGCGCCGCGGATGGAGCCGGACGCGTTTTCGATAATCGAGAAGATCGCGTAGAACGGCGCGATGAAATGAAGAGTCGTCGTGGTGTAGGCCGAAATCGAAGCATCGTCGACAAACAGACGCGACAACGGACCCGAGAACACCAGTAGCACGGCAGACAGGCCACCAATGAGCATAAACGACAGCACAAGCGACGTATGGTAGCCCTTGCGCATGCGCTCGTAGTTGCGCGCGCCAAAGTTCTGTGCCGAGAACGTGGTGATCGAAACGCCAAGCGCCTCGGTAACCATCCAGACAATGCCATCCAAACGGCCCGAAAGACCCCACGCCGTGGTGACATCGGCACCAAACGAGTTGACCGACACCTGAATCAAAACGTTGGAAATCGAATACGCAGCAGACTGAAAGCCAAGCGGCAGACCACACGAGATCATGCTCTTACAAATGCCAGGATCAATGCAGAGTTTGGACAGTGAAAGCCGCCACGCACCCGGAGCGTGCATCATACGAATCACGATCATCGTGGCGTTGGAGCAAATGGTCAGCGCCACCGCGATGCCGCAGCCCAGAGCCTCCATATGAAGCACGGCAACGAAGATGACATCCAGCACCGCATTAACAAGGCAGCCGGAAGCAATGATCACAGCAGGACCGCGTGTGTCGCCCACGGCGCGCAGCAGCGCCGTTCCCATATTGAGCAGCAGCGCCGCAACCATGGCGGCAAAATAGCAACGAGCATAGGCCACGCCCTCGGCCAATAGTTCATGCGGCGTGTTCATAAGTACCAGCATGGGCTCAACGAACACTATGCCAAGAATCGAGAAAACGATACCGCCCACCAGCGCGAGCGTCATGGCCGTATGGACCGAACGACTCAATCGCTCATCATCGTGCTGACCAAAATACTGACCGGTAATGACCGCGCAGCCAGCGCCAACGCCAACGCAAAAGCCAATGCAGAGCTCGGTGAGCACCATCGTGGCTTGAATGCCACCCAGCGCGAGCTTGCCGCCAAACTGGCCGACGATATACGTACCAATAAGCGTGTAAGCCTGCTGAAAAAACGAGCTAAAGAAGATAGGGACGCACAGCGACAGCAGCTGTTGCCAAATGACACCCTGCGTTACATCGATAGCCGTAGATTTCTTAGCCACACGCCCTCCCCACCAGCGTACGTCAAACAACAAAACGGCAATTAAAGACCAAAGCCAATACCAGCTTAGCACCGACCGACGTCGGCCGAAACGCCCCGAACCAGAGCCCGGTGCTAACTATCTGCCTAGTGATACAGCCCCGGCTGGTAGTGGTACTCGTTGCTCACATGCGGGCACAGCTGCCAAAAGGCAACAGCGCTTGCCGCGGCCACGTTGAGTGAATCGACCCCATGCGCCATCGGAATACGCACGGCGCGGTCGCAGCCTGCAATGGTCTTGGCGCCCAAGCCAGCACCCTCGGTGCCCATAAAGATTGCCAGGCGGTCAATCTCCTGGAGCGCGGGATCGTCCAGCGACACCGAATCATCCGTCAACGCCATAGCGGCACACGAAAAGCCGGTATCGTGTAGCGCCGCCAGCCCATCATGCGGCCATACGCGCGCCTCGCTGCCAATGCGCGTCCAAGGCACCTGAAACACCGTGCCCATGCTCACGCGGGCCGAGCGACGGTACAGCGGATCGCAGCACGTAGGGCTCACCAAAATGCCATCGACGTTCAGCGCAGCCGCCGAGCGGAAAATCGCGCCGACGTTGGTGTGGTCGACAATGCCCTCGAGCACGCACACGCGCACCGGGCGCTCCCCCGCCGCCTCGACGACGCCGCCCAAGAACTCATCAACCGGAATCTGTCGCGGGCGACGAAATGCCGCGAGCGCACCGCGCGTCACGTTAAAACCCGTCAGACGCTCCATAAGCTCCATCGAGGCAACGAACACGGGAACCGGACCCGCGCCCTCGCGTACCGCCAGGCGCTCAAACAGCGGCATCATCTGGTCGAGCCAGCGCTCGCCCAAAAGAAAGCTCACCGGCTGGTATCCGGCGCGAACCGCACGCTCGATGACCTTGGCACTCTCGGCGATAAAAATGCCCTTCTGCGGCTCCAGCACGCAGCGAAGCTCACGCTCGGTCAGTCGCACGTAGGCATCGAGCCGCTCGTCCTCGAGAGAATCGATTCGCAGCACCTCAACGGCATCAGTCATAGCAGCCAGCCCGCACCCTTCTTTACAGCACACCTATACCAAACGAGGCGACGCTAAGCGCCGCCCCATGCATTCAAACAACCCGATGATACCGTTCACGCCAGACGATTTACGCATCAACGCGACGATACGTCACGAACTCATAATCGACACCCTCGTCTCCCTCGCCCGAGGCAATCGTGGCAACACCGTCACGCCGCGCAATCTCCCACGCGGGATCGGCATCCAAATCGGGAAAGTACGTATCCACGTCATGCACGCAATGGTTATGCGTAACCTCGGCCTCCACGCAATACGGCAAAAACTGTCGATATACCTCGCCGCCGCCAATCACCCACGCAACGGGCTCATCGGCTACCGCGGCGAGCGCTTCGTCGATGCTATGCACCACGTCGACGCCCATGGGAGCAAAGTCCCCATCGCGCGTGAGCACGATATTGCGTCGATTCTTAAGCGGGCGCCCGCCGGGAAAACTCAGCAGCGTCTTGCGTCCCATAATGACCGGACAGCCTTTGGTGCACGCCACAAAATGGCGCATATCGGAGCGATTGGACACCACCATGTCGCCCTCGCAACCAATGCCCCAGTCGTCACACACGGCGACAATGGCAGAAAGCTTACACGTCATGCGCGTCACCTACACCGCAATGGGGATGTTCTTAACCTGAGGGCCGTGCTCATAGCCCTCGACGATCAGATCATCGGTCGTAAACGCATAGAAGTCATGCACATCGGGGTTGAGCGTTACCTTGGGCGCAGCAAACTGCGGACGCTCAATAAGCTCGCGAACGATATCGACATGACGGTCGTAAATGTGGGCATCGGAAATCACATGCAGCAGCTCGCCGGGAATCATATCGACCGACTGCGCGACCATCATCAGCAAAATGGCGTACTGGCACACATTCCAGTTGTTCGCAGCCAAAATATCCTGGCTGCGCTGGTTGAGAATCATGTTGAGCGTCGGTTTATCATCCTGCGGACGCTGCGTCACGTTATACGTCACGCTGTAGGCACACGGATACAGGTGCATCTCGGACAGGTCGCTAAACACATAGGTGTTCGTCATAATGCGGCGGCTGTACGGCGTGTTCTTAAGGTCGTACAGCACGCGATCCATCTGGTCAAAGTCGCCCTCGGCATAATGGCTCTTCTGCCCAATCTGATACCCGTAGGCCTTGCCGATGGAGCCAGTCTCGTCGGCCCACTCATCCCAAATATGGCTGTTGAGGTCATGCACGTTATTGGACTTCTTTTGATAGATCCATAGGATCTCATCCATGGCAGATTTGAGGGCCGTACGACGCAAGGTAAGCGCCGGAAACTCCTCACGTAGGTCATAGCGTGCCGTGACACCAAAGTTTTTAATGGTATAGGCAGGAGTGCCATCCTCCCACACCGGGCGGACCTTTTGGCCCTCGGTGGTGGTGCCATGGTCCAGAATATCGCGGCACATGGTTACAAACTGTTGATCAGCTTTGCTCATTGACCCTCCTGTCAGTCACCTACAAGCGAGATTCATTGTAGCCCAGGCGCACGCGGCCCCACAGCCCAAACATAAGCCCTTGTTTTCTGACATATGCCAGAAATCTCTTGCGTAAATCTGCACGTTCGTTATTCTATTGTTGACATATGTCAGATAAGGAGCACGTATGGCAGGAAGACGCGAGAAATTGCGCCGTGTTGGGATCATCCCCGAATATCGCGGCTTTACCCCCGACGGCCTTGCCAGTGGAGACGCCATCGACATGACGGTCGACGAACTCGAGGTGCTGCGCCTGTGCGACCTGGAAGGCCTTAACCAAGAGGCAGTCGCACAGCAGATGGGCATCGCGCGCGCCACGGTGGCGGCTATTTGCAGCCGAGCGCATCGCAAGGTGGCAAACGCGTTGGTCAATGGTCGGGCGCTCATCATCGAAGGCGGCAATATCGCGTACTCCCCCATCACCACGACAACGGCCGCATGGCCAGCAAAGGGGGTCGGCACCATGAGGGTGGCAACCACGTACGACAATGGCAACATCTTTATGCACTTTGGCCGCAGCGAGCAGTTCAAGATCTACGACATTCAGGACGGCAAGGTGCTCAACGAGCAGGTCGTGGGCACCGGCGGCACCGGCCACGGCGCACTTGCGGGCCTGCTCGCCAACGGCGGCGTGGACACGCTCATCTGCGGCGGCATCGGCGGAGGCGCTATCAACGCGCTTGCCCAAGCCGGCATCACGGTATACGCAGGTGCCCAGGGCAGCTGCGACGCTTGCGTCGAGGCCCTTATCGCCGGCACGCTCGCACAGAACGGCGAGGCCACGTGCGGCTGCCACAGCCACGACCACGAGCACACCCATGAGCATGGCGGGTCCTGCGGCTGCCACGGCCACCACGACCACGAAGGCCATGAGGGCTGCGGCTGCCACTAACGGCACGGCACCGCGAGCTCGGGACGCGAAGCCGAACGCAACCCAACAATCAAAGCCAACAACAAAGGCCACCCGGTAGCTTCCGAGTGGCCTTTGCCATATCAAGCTGGAATTACAGCTCTATTTCTTATTACGCATCTGCGCTTCCATCTGGCGCAGCAGCTCCATATCGGACTTGGGACCGCCCGTACCCAGGCCGCCCATGCCGCCCAAACCCATAGCGTCCAGGCCAGGGATATTGGGCATGCGCATCTTCTTGCCCTTCTTTCCCTTTTTGCCTTTTTTGCCACCGGCCTGTGCCTGATTGGCCATCGTGCGCATGCGGCCCATCATCTTATTCATCTCGCCCCACTGCTTCATAAGGCTGTTGACCTCGGTGGGGGTTACGCCGGCTCCCTTGGCAATGCGGGCGCGGCGCTGGCCGTTGATGATGGAGGGACGCAGGCGCTCCTCCTTGGTCATCGACATGATGATGGCCTCGTTCTTATCGAAGATGCCCTCGTCCAGATTGCCGCCCATCTGGTTGAGCGCGCGCTGGCCGCCGGGTAGCATACCCAGAATGCCCTTCATGCCGCCCATCTTCTTGACGGCCTTCATCTGGTCGAGCATGTCGTTCATGGTGAAGCCCTCGCGCAGCATACGCTCGGCAGCCTCGAGCTGTTCGGCATCGGCGGCCTCCTGGGCCTTCTCGATGATGCCGACGACATCGCCCATGCCCAAGATGCGCTTGGCCATGCGATCGGGATAGAACGGCTCCAGCGAGTCGGGCTTCTCGCCCATGCTCACGAACTTGATGGGCTTGCCGGTCACCTGACGCACCGAAAGTGCGCCGCCGCCACGGGCGTCACCGTCGAGCTTGGAGATGATCACGCCATCAAAGTCGGTGCGCTCGGCAAACGTCGAGACCACGTTGACGATGTCCTGGCCGGTCATGGCGTCGACGACCATCAGCACCTGGTCGGGCTTGACGGCCTTCTTGATGTCGACTGCCTCCTGCATCATCTGCTCGTCGATCTGAAGACGTCCGGCGGTATCGACGATGACCACGTCACGTAGGTGGTCGACGGCCTCCTGGATGGCGCCCTTGGCGATGTCGATCGGGTGCGCTCCGTCACCGCGGAAGACCGGCACGCCGATCTCGCCACCGAGCGTGGCCAGCTGGTCGGCAGCGGCGGGACGGTAGACGTCGCACGCGGCGAGCAACGGCGAGCGCCCCTGCTTCTTGAGCAGGTAGGCCAGCTTTACGGCAGCCGTGGTCTTACCGGAGCCCTGCAGGCCCACGAGCATGATGACATTGGGAATGCGGTTGCTAAAGACGAGCTTGCTCTCGGTTGAGCCAAGCATCTCGGTGAGCTCGTCGAGCACGATCTTGACGACGTTTTGCGCCGGCGACAGCGACTCCATGACCTCGGCGGTCATGCAGCGCTCCTTGGTCTTGGCAACGAACTCCTTGACGACCTTAAAGTTAACGTCGGCCTCGAGCAGCGCCATGCGAATATCGCGCATGGCCGAAGTAATATCGGCCTCGGTCAGCTTACCCTTGCCGCGCAGGCGGTCAAATGTGTCGTTGAGGCGATCGCTCAGAGAATCAAACACTAGTCACTCCTTAGTTGGACTCGCCCACCAGGGCGCGGCAGAAATCTTTGGCGTTAAACTCCTGCAGGTCATCGACCTGCTCACCCACGCCGATGCGCAGGATCGGGAGCTTGAGCTTCTCGGCCACGGCCATGGCGATACCGCCCTTAGCCGTGCCGTCGAGCTTAGTCATGATAATACCGTCCAGGCCCAGCGCCTCGTTAAACTCGAGCGCCTGGTTCAGACCGTTCTGGCCAGTGGCGGCATCGATCACAAGCACGACCGAGACCGGCATGGGACCGGCGGCCATATTGGCGGCGCGCTTACGGGTCACATTGACCACCTTGGCGAGCTCGCG
Source organism: uncultured bacterium (assembly GCA_905215505.1). Taxonomy (GTDB): domain Bacteria; phylum Actinomycetota; class Coriobacteriia; order Coriobacteriales; family Coriobacteriaceae; genus Collinsella. Next base: position 61,274 of record CAJMPU010000011.1, on the reverse strand, counting down.
CATGAGCTCGGGGCTCGTGTGCAGACGGCCGGCGGTATCGATGAGCACCAGGTCGCTGCCGCGCTTATCGGCCTCGTCGAGCACGTCATAGCACACGCTCGCCGGATCGGAGCCGCGGTCACGCTTGATGACCGGCACGCCGGCGCGCTGGCCCCACACATCGAGCTGCTCGATGGCGGCGGCGCGGAAGGTGTCGGCCGAACCGATTACCACGTTCTTGCCGCGGGCGGCCATGGCACTCGCAATCTTGCCGACCGTGGTGGTCTTGCCGGCGCCGTTGATGCCCACAAACAGCACGCAGCTCGGCGTATCGGAAAACGGATCGCGCTCAACAGGCACAAAATGGCCCTCGAGCTGCTCGGCCAGAGCGCGGCGAAGCTGCGGGGCGGTCTTAAGGTTCTTCTTGGCCGCGGCATCGCGCAGGTCATCGGAGACCTGAATAGCGACCTCGGCACCCATGTCACCCATGACGAGGGTGTCCTCAAGATCCTCCCAAAAATCCTCGTCGACCTCACCGCCAAAATAAAAGACCTCGTTGAGGGCCTCACGGCTGCGCTCAAGTCCGCGCGAGAGAGCATCGAAGAATCCCATTATGCATTCACGACCTTTCCGGTTTCGCGATCGAGTTTTTGCGAGACGACGCGACTGACGCCGTCGGCTTGCATCGAGACGCCGTAGAGGACGTCAGCATCCTCCATAGTACGGCGCTGATGCGAGATTACCAAGAGCTGCGTATCGGAACGCAGCACATCGAGGGCGCCGATGAGCTTAGACAGGTTGGCGTCGTCGAGCGCTGCCTCGACCTCGTCCAGCACATAGAACGGCACCGTGCGCGTACGGTATACGGCAAAGAGCAGGGCGAGCGCCGTCAGGCTCTTCTCGCCGCCCGACATGAGCATCATCTTGGTGATGCGCTTGCCGCGCGGCTGCGCCACGACCTCGATGCCCGTCTCGGCCGGATGCTCGGGGTCGGTCATCTCCAAATGTGCCTGGCCGCCCGGGAAGAGCATGGCGAAGATCTCGCGGAAGTTCGCATCAACCTTCTCAAACGTCACTAGGAACGCCTTGCGCATCTTGCGATCGATCGCCACGGTGATCTTGGTAAGCGCCTTGCGCGCGCTCTCAAGATCGGCCAGCTGCTCCTCGATGTAATCGGCACGGCGCCTGAGCTGCTCGTACTCCTCCATGGCGACCTGGTTCACAGGACCCAGGTTGTTGATCTGGCGCACGAGTTGGTTAAGCTCGCGCTCGGCGGCATCGCGATCGGTGGGCGCCGGCAGCATGAGCGCTTCCTCGAGCACCGTGGTACCGTCGGCGGTGATGGCCTTGATGGCAGCCTCGACCTGCACCTCGAGCTTGCCGCGCGCCACCTTGAACTCATTTTGCGTCGTGGCGGCAACATCGACCCTCTCTTTGGCGCGGGCGACCTCGGTCTTGGCGTCCTCGATGGTCTTCTTAAGCGAAGCCGAGTCCGCCTCCTCAAGCGATGCCTGATCGCGCAGGCGCGCAGCCCAGTCCGAGGCGCGCTCCAACAGGGCAGAATAGCGCTCATGCATGGGATCGACGCGAAGGCGCAGCAGCTCGAGCGAGCGTGAGGCCTGACGCGTCCCGCGGATACGACGGTCGATACCCTCAAGGCGATGCTCAAGATCGGGCACGCGGCCCTTCAGCGAACGCAGGCGCTCGCTCGTCTGAGCCAGGCGCACCTTAGCGTCGGCGAGTTTACCGGCGGCCTCGGAGTCATCGCGCCGAACGCGATCGAGATCGTCGTTGGCCTCGGCAATCTGCAAGCCCAAGTCACTCGCCTGCGCACGGGCCTCGTCACGTGAACGGGTAAGTTCATCCACGCGCGGACGTGCGGCACGTACGGCCTCGGCAGCCTGCTCGCGGCGCTTGGAAATCCGTACCCGCTCGACCTCGGCATTGTTGGCACTCTGCTCCAGGCGGCCGATCTCGGACAGCAGGGAGCGACGCTCGCCCTCAAGGCGGGCAATCTCGCCGGCAGCATCGCCCTCGGCAGCATGGGCCTCCTCAACGGCAGTATTGGCCTCGACGACCTGATCCGAAACATGCTCAAACACGGCAGCGAGATCGGGCTCCAGGCCTTCCAACTCGCGGATACGACGTTTACGCTCCAAGGCACCCGAAGCCTCGCCGGCATCAAGCCCCACGCGAACCAGGCCGCCACAGCTCACGCGGGCACCATCGGGCGTCACGTAGGTCACACCGTCAACGACGGGCGCGGCCAGCGCGGTGGCCAAATCATCGACCACGTAATAGCCGCCGAGCAGTGCCTCGACAACCGGACCATAACCGGCGCGCACGGACAGGCGGTCAACAAGACGGGTACCGGCGGCACCCTCGGCGGCCGCAGAGCCACCCACGCCGCGCGCCGCCAGCAGCGCCTCGCCCGAGGCCTTCTTCTGATCCAGGGCAGCGCGACCGGCGCGCTCAAGCGTAGCGGCGTCATCAAACAAAAGAGCATCAATATCGCCGGCAAGCAGCTGCTCGACCAAGCCCTCGAGCTCACGCGGTGCCTCGAGCACATCGCCCAGACGGCCCGAAACATCGTCGCCCAGCGCGCCCACCAGACGGCTTACGAGCGGCGAGCTATCAGCCATGCGGGCATCGAGTTTCTTTTGGCTGGCAAGCTCCGAGCGAACCTCGGACAGCTTGTTGCGCGCCTCGCTCTCGCGGGCACGCAGGTCCTTGAGGGCAGCGCGCGCCGTCTCGGTGGCCTCGCGCGCATCAATCTGGGCCTGACGAGCCGCCTCAAGGGCGCTCTCAAGCTCCTCAGCACGGTCGCGACGGCTATCAAGCGATGCCGTGACCTCCTCGAGCTGCTCATCGATCTGCTCCAGGCGCGAGGCGTACATGTTGTCCTCGACCTCGGCATTGGAAAGCGAATCCTTTACCTTGGCGAGCTCGAGCGCAGCATCATCGGCAACGCGCTGCACATCGCGCTGCTCGCGCGTAAGCTGCGAAATCTGATTGTCGAGCGCAACGCGACGCTCGTGGAGCTCGGCGGCGGCAGGACCGGCGGCGTCAACGTCCTCCTGGGCCTGCATATGCGCACCGGTCACCTCCTCAAGCCGGGCACGCGCATCCTCGAGCTCCTCGACCACGCGACGGCGCTGATGCTCGGAGCTCGAAATCTGGCCGCGCATGTCGGACAGGCGCGACACCATGTTATGGCCCTTTTCCTCGAGCAGACGCATGTCGGAGTTAATGCGACCGACCACATCTTGCATATGGCGGCGCTGCTCGCCCAAGTCGCCCACAAACAGGCCCTTTTCCTCGAGCATAACTTGGAGCTTCTCGAGCTCGCGCTCCTTTTCGCCCAAGCGGTATTGCGCAAGCTCAAGCTCGGCAGCGCCCTCTTTGGAGCGGCTTTCCAGGTCGTTCCACTGCGACTGCAGCGAACGAAGCTCGTCGACGGCCAGCATCTGCGTAAGCTCGTTCGCGCGCGAGGACAGCTCTTTGTACTTGCGCGCGCGATCGACCTGACGCTCCAGCGGTCGCAACTGACGGGCGATTTCCTTGTTGATATCGCGGGCACGTGTTAGGTGCTCGTCCATCGACTTGATCTTTTTAAGCGCACGCTCCTTGCGACGCTTGTGCTTGGAGATGCCGGCGGCCTCTTCAATGAGGGCACGGCGCTCCTCGGGGCGGCTCTGCAAAATGGCATCGAGCTTGCCCTGGCTGATGATGGAATGCGTATCCTTGCCCAGTCCCGAGTCGTGCAGGATGTCCTGGATGTCCATCAGACGGCACGGGCTCGAGTTGATGAGGTACTCACTCTCGCCCGAGCGATACATGCGGCGGGTGATAGCCACCTCGTCAAAGTCGACGGGCAGCATATGGTCCGAGTTATCGAGCACCAGCGTGACCTCGGCGACACCCACCGGCTTGCGCGCCGACGAGCCCGAGAAGATGACGTCCTCCATGGCCTGGCCGCGCAGCTGCTTGGCGCTCTGCTCACCCAGGACCCACAGAATCGAGTCGGAGATGTTCGATTTTCCCGAGCCGTTGGGACCGACGATGACGGTTAGGCCCGGCTCAAACGTCATGTGGGCGCGGTCGGCAAACGACTTGAACCCTTTGAGCGTGAGGGACTTGAGATACACGGTTCCTCGCTTAAACAGGCTTCTTGTTGAGAATCACGCCGTTGGTGGTGTAACCCATGCGGTCGAGCGCCTCGAGCGCAGCGGCTCCCTCGGCCTCCTTCTTGGAGGAACCGGTGCCGCGGCCCTGGCGAATACCGTCGATGAGGACCACGGCGGTAAAGGTCGGTGCGTGCGCCGGGCCCTCAGAGCCAACGAGCTTGTACGCCGGAGGTTCGTGGCCGTCGGCCTGCACGCACTCCTGCAAGAACGACTTGGGGTTCGCGGGGTGCTCGGCACGCTCGGAGGCCAGGTGCGGCTTAAGCGTACGGTGAATGAACTCCGCCGCCGCATCCCAGCCAGCATCCAGATACAGCGCGCCTACGAGCGACTCGTAGACGTTCTCGAGCGCCGAGTGCAGACCGCGCGCGCCGGTACCGGTCTCGGAGGCACCAAAGATGATGATGTCGTCGATGCCCAGCTCATGGGACACCTCGGACAGCGTGGCACCCGAGACAAGGGACACCTTCAGGCGCGTAAGCTTGCCCTCGTCAAACTCCGGATAGGATTCAAAGAGCGAACGGGCAACCACGGCGCCCAAAATGGAATCGCCCAAAAACTCAAGGCGCTCATAGCTCGCCGAGACGGGCTGACCTTCCACGGCAGAGGGGTGCGTGAGCGCCGCGCGCAGCAGCACCTTGTTATTGAACTCGTGGCCCAGGATTTCCTGGGCGCGCGCGAGTCGTTGAGATAAAGCCAAGACTTAGGCCTCCTTGGCGTTTTCAATAGCGTCGACAGCGTCGGCGACAGAGTTGAGCGACAGCAGGGTCTCGTCATCGATCTCGAGGTCGAACTCGTCCTCGATGGCCGTCACCAGCTGCAGACGCTCGAGCGAATCGGCATCGAGATCGTCGAAGGTGGTCTCGTCGCTAATCTCGGCAACGTCGACACCCAGCACATCGGCGGCAACTTCGGCGATCTTATCGAAGATTTCGGAGCGGTCCATAGCGCTTCCTCTCGTATTGCGTGAACATCAACGCGCTGGCGCCGCAAGCGCAGCGCCAAGACACGGTTTTGATTCTACCCCACGACGCAGGCCGCGAGGCACATAACAGCGCCCTAACTCGCTCCTACAAAACGATGCCGTCCATAGAGTTGGCGACGTTCTCGACAAGCCCGGCGCGCACGGCCTCCGCCGCGGCGAGCGTACCGTTTTTGACGGCCTCGACTGAGGTGGCACCATGGCCGATCAGAACTACGCCACGCAGGCCCAGCAGAATGGCGCCACCCTTAGCATCACCCGAGAGCTTTGCCTTGATCTCGCGCATCTGCTTTTTTATGAGCAGCGCGGCAATCTTGGTGCCGAGCGAAGACATAAAGACACCCTTGAGCTCCTGCAGCAAAAACTTGGCAGCGCCCTCGGTGGCCTTGAGTGCAATGTTGCCCGACATGCCGTCGGCGACCACGACGTCAAAATTGCCCGACGTAAGATCGGTGCCCTCGCAGTTGCCAACAAAACCGGGAACAGCGGCCTTCATGGCCGGGAAGCACGCCTTGGTAAAGTTGGAGCCCTTCTCGTCCTCGGTGCCGTTGGCAAGCAAGCCCACGCGAGGATGCTCAATGCCCAAAACCACACGGGCATAGGCGCTACCCATCTGGGCAAAACGCACCATGTCGTCGACCTCGACATCAGGGTTGGCGCCCATATCGCACAGCACCGTAAGGCCACCGGCGCGATTGGGCAGTGCATTGGTGAGGCACGGACGCACCGGCTGCTTCTTGCCCTCGGCCTGATACCTAAATGGCGTCACGTAGGCGGTAGCGGCAGCGGTCATGGCGCCAGTGGAGCCGGCAGAGAAGAACGCATCCGCGTTACCCTTCTTGATAGCGCGGCAGGCAAGTACGATCGAGGACTTGCGCTTGGTCATCACGGCTCGAATGGGATCGTCATCCATGGCGATGACATCGGGCGCCTCCAAGGCCTCAACGCGAGCGTGACCCGCGGCAAAGGGGTTCACGATCTCTGCGGGACCGACGGCCAAGACCTCGATATCGGGATCAGCCGCAAGCGCCGCCTCGATACCGTCGAGGACAACCTGTGGCTTCTCGTCTCCACCCACAACGTCTACACAAACGCGAACGTTACTCATATACATACTCCTTATACAAAAATGGCCGACTCATTGAGCCGGCCATTGTGGTTCCAGTTGGAACGGCATCGCATCCAGAGTATACAGTTACTCGGTAACGATAACCTCGCGGTCCTTGTAGAAACCGCAGCTGGGGCACACGTGGTGCGGGAGCTTGACAGCACCGCAACGAGGGCACGTGGACTGAGCCGCAGCCGAGATCTTCATGTTGGCGGAACGGCGGGTGTGAGTGCGGATACGACCCTGCTTTTGTTTAGGTACGGGCATAGTGACCTTCCTTATGAACTATCCAGTGTGGCGATTACGCGCAAGTAGCGATACTACCACAGTTTTACTCGTCAAGCTTGAGATTCTTCAATGCTGCAAATGGATTTTCCGTGGCAGCGGCCCATTCGGCCTCTGCTTGAGCGGCGCAATCGCATTGCTCGACGTTGAGATTGATGCCGCAGGTGGGGCATAGGCCGCGACAATCGGGCTTGCACAGGACAACGAACGGCGTGTCCATGACAACCGCGTCGTTGATGGGCTCACCCAGATCGACGATGCGATCCTCGCCCAGTAACTCGTAACCGTCTTCGTAGGCCTCGGGATCCTCGGGCTCGTTAAAGAGATAGAATTCCTCGATCTCACCGGCGATATCAAACGAAGCGGGTTCCAGGCAACGATCGCACTCACCGGTTGCATGCGCGCGGACCATGCCCGTAAGCAGAACACCGGTGCCGGCATTGGTAAAGACCACATCGTAATCAATGCCGTTCTGCAGCTGGTACTCCTTCTCGCCCACCGTATAGGTGGCAACATCGACCTTACCGGTCAGCGGGTACGAGTCTCCGGGAAACTCGAGCTGCTCGGAAAGATCGACGGTAACGCTCGGGAACTCAGCCATTACCACTGACCATTCTGCTGGGCGGCACCCTCGTTGAGCTGCTGACGGCAACGGGTCACCGTGCCGGTCAGGCTCTTGAGGTTCTCCTCGAGGTGGGTAAAGACCTGCTCGGCGTAATCCTCGGCGGCATAGCGCGTCTCGCGCTCATACTGCTGGGCACGATCGCGAATGTCGTCGGCCTGCTGCTGAGCTAAGCGGACAATCTCCTGCTCACCGGCAATGGTGAGGGCCTGCTGCTGAGCATCGGCGATGATGGAATCGGCCTGAGCGGCGGCGGAAGCCATAAGCTCCTCGCGCTCCTTGAGGATACGGCGGGACTTCTGCCATTCCTCGGGATAGCTCATGCGGATCTCGTCGAGGATGTTAAAGAAGACGTCGGCGTCGATAACCTTCATCTGGGCGTTCTTGCCGAACGGCGTCTTAGCCTCTTCGATGAGCCCCTCGAGCTCGTCGACAAGACTCACGATCCTGTCGCCAGGAAAATTCTCGCCCGGCATCCGGTCTCCTTTCATAGGTAACATATCATCGAGTTAGTTTACCACATGCCACCAGGCATTAAAAAACGTCACGAAAAGCGATGTTTGAGTGCCTTGACCACATTGGGCGGAACAAAATTAGAGACGTCGCTACCGAGCGAGGCAATCTGGCGAACCACCGAGCTCGAGATATAGCCGTACTGCGGCGCGCTCATGACGAAGATGGACTCCAGCTCGTTATCCAGGCGGTAGTTGAGGTCGGCCTGCTGCAGCTCGTACTCAAAGTCGGTCATGGCACGCAGGCCCTTGACCACGGCTCCTGCTCCCTGTTCGCGGGCAAAATCGACCAAGAGGCCGGTGAAGGGTAGCACCTCGACGCCGTCAATATCACCAAGCGCCTCACGGGCCAGCGCCACGCGCTCGTCGAGCATAAACGTGGTGCCTACGCCGTTTTTTCCCTGCGACTCGGCAACGGCAACGATCACGCTGGGAAAAATGCGGCGGGCACGGCGGATGACGTCGATATGGCCAAATGTGATGGGATCGAAGGTGCCCGGGACAATCACGCGGTTGATAGTGTCATTCATGGGCGTCCTCCGTGGGTGCGTCGCTATCGATACCATCATCCTCGCCGTTGCCGACCCAACGAAGCAGGTCGACCGAGGTAATGCCGTAGCGCTTCTCGCGCACGATCTCAAAGCCTGCCGGATGCGCGCCCGCATCGGCGGCGGCATGCTCAAACAGGGCATAAGCGCCAGGTGCAAGCAGACCCTGCTGAGCCAGGTTCTGCAGCAGTTCCTCGACCGGCTCGGCACCAAAAGCATAGGGCGGGTCGAGCAGGACCAGATCAAAGGGGCCGCCCGGCACACGACCGCGCGAGGCGCTCGCCAGCATGTCGCCCGTTACCACGCGCCAACGCGCACGGTCACGGCAGAGCGACTCGATATTCTTGGTAATCAGACGAGCAGCGTTGCGATCGATCTCGAACGTGGTGAGCGAGCGGGCACCACGCGAAAGCATCTCAATGCCCAAGGCACCGGAGCCGCCAAAGGCATCCAGCACGCGGACCTCGTCCAGATCGAAGTCGAATGCCGACATGACCATAGATGCGCACGCCTCGCGCACGCGATCGGTCGTGGGGCGGGTGACATCGCGACCACGGGGCTCCTCGATCTTACGACCGCGCCATTCGCCGCCGATGATTCTCATCCTCCGCTGACCTCCTTAAAGATGTGTCGATACCGCATGGCGACCGCATCGCGCAAGGGGCGCGTCGCCACGGAGTCAAGGTTGCAAGCATACCGCAAGAGCTCGACCGCGTCCAAATGGGCCCACTCGATCAATTCCCCGTCGGCATCGAGGTCAACGAAGCGCAAGGTCACGCCGCCATGCTGACGGTAGCCAAGAATCTCGCCCTCGTGGCGCAGACGCAGGTCCATCTGGGCGAGCGTAAAGCCGTCCGAGGTCTTCTCGAGCGACTGGAGGCGTTCCTGTGCCGCCGACGCGCCGCCGTTGCCCTTGGAGTGCGTCATGACCAGGCACGTACCCGACACGCTGCCGCGGCCTACGCGCCCACGCAGCTGGTGCAAGGCCGCCAACCCAAAGCGCTCGCCGTTCTCGATGACCATGACGGTGGCGTTGGGCACGTCGACGCCCACCTCGACCACCGTGGTCGAGACGAGCACATCGATCTCGCCGCGCTTAAAGGCATCGATCACGCGGTCCTTCTCCCCCGCCGGCATGCGGCCATGAAGACGCTCGATGGTAAGCCCCGGTAACGCCAGACGAAGGCGATCGAGCTCGGTCGCCGTGTCGTGCAACGGCACAGGCACGGACACGCGGCCTTCGTCGTCGCGAGCGATGCCGGGCACGTCTTCGAGCTCATCGGCCGAATCGCTCGGCTCCACGAGCGGACAGATCACGTAGGCTTGCTGCCCCTTTTCGTGCGCCTCGCGAATGGCGCCATAGGCCAGGTCGCGACTCGACTCGGTGAGGACGCGCGTCGTCACGCCGGCGCCCGGAACGGGACGATGGCGGATGATGCTCGCATCAAGGTCACCGTACACCGAAAGCGCCAACGTGCGCGGGATAGGCGTGGCCGTCATAACGAGCAGGTCGGCGCCCGGGCCCTTGGCACGCAGGGCATTGCGCTGGCCCACACCAAAGCGGTGCTGCTCGTCGATGACGACAAGCGACAGATGCTTAAACGCCACGTCATCCGAAAGGACCGCATGGGTACCAAAGAGCACGTCGAGCTCGCCCGATTCCAGCTGCGCATGGATCTGCTCGCGCTCGGCCGCCGGCGTGGCACCCGTCAGGAGCGCCCACGACATGCCAGCCTGCGAGAGCAAGGGGCCGGTCTTATCGGCATATTGGCGCGCCAGCACGCTCGTAGGCGCCATAACGCAGGACTGAGTACCCGAATCGGCCGCGACGGCCAGCGCGCAAGCGGCGACGGCCGTCTTGCCGGTACCGACGTCGCCCAGCAGTAGGCGGTTCATCACGCGACCGCCATCGCACATGTCGTGCAGGATGTCTTGGAACGCGGCCTCCTGCTCGTCGCTCAGCGAAAACGGCAGGGCCTCCTTGAGCGCCGCCAGGTGCCCGCCCGCGGCATGCGCATAAGGCACCACGTCGACCATACCGCCATCGTTGCGCAGACGCAGTGCGAGCTGCAAGCAGAGACACTCCTCGTACGCAAGACGCCGGCGTGCGATGTCGCGCTCGGCCATGCTCGAGGGAAAGTGGATCGAGCGCAGCGCACGGGCATTGCTCATGAGCTTCCGCTTTGCGCGCAGCGGCGCGGGAATGGGATCGAACGGATTGGCAGCCACTTCGAGCGCACCGCTCACGATACGGCGCATCCATGCCTGACTCACGCCGTCACTTACGTAGTGGACCGGCAAAATGGTACCCGCGGCACGCCCGTCCTCGAGCTTTTCAAAGTGGGGCGAGGCCATCTGCTTAAAACCGTAGGCAAACTCGACCTTGCCCATCACGGCCAGGCGGTCGCCCTGCTTAAGCTGTTGGGCAATCCAAGGCTGACGGAAAAAGGCAACCTGCAGCACGCCCGTCTCGTCCACGAGCGAGACCTCAGTCACCTGTATACGCGGACGGGGCTGCTTTTGGACAATACGATCGACCGTGGCGATGATGGTACACACGGTACCGATGGGCGCCATCTCGATGGACCACGAGCGAGTGAAGTCCAGGTAGCGATGAGGAATATGGAGAAGGAGGTCCCCCACCGTCCAAATTCCCAGACGGCGAAGGGCCTCCTCACGTTTACCCGAAACATATTTGAGTCGCGCGATATCCTCATCGAGCGCATTGCTCTGGGCAAAACGCTCCGAGACGCGCGGCACGGAGCACAGCTCGGACATAGGCAGAGCCTACTCGATCGAGAAGATCACGGGATAGAGCGGCTGCTCGCCACGATGGGCGTCGATCTCCAAATCGGGCTGAGCCTCCTCGATGGCGTCGACGATCTCCTGGAAGGCCTCATCGGACAGCTCCTCGCCGGCCAAAATCGTCAGCGCGTCGCCCTCCTCTTCCTCCTGCATGCGGTTGATGCAGTCGAGCGTGACCTGCTTCACATCGGAGCCGACCACGTCGATGGAACCGGCAATGATACCCATGACGTCACCGGAGTGAATCGGCGAGCCGTCGGAGGCGCTGGAGTCGCGCACGGCGCGGGTGACCTCGCCATCGCGGACCTCGCTGATAGCGTCGACCATGGCGGCAACGGCGTCCTCGAGCTCAGAATCGGGCAGGACCGCGAACAGCGCGGAGAAGGCCTGCGGGACGGTCTTGGTGGGAACGACGGCGACCTTCTTGTCGGTGCAGGCGGAAGCAGCGGCCTCGGCAGCCATGCGGATGTTGCCGTTGTTGGGCAGGATGATGACCGAGGTCGCGTTGACCTGGTCGACGGCGCCCAGCAGGTCGGCGGTCGAGGGATTCATGGTTTGACCGCCCGACACGATCACATCGACGCCGAGGGACTTGAGGATGTCGGCCTCGCCGGAACCGGCGGCAACGGCGACAAAGCCCAGGGCCTTCGCGGGCTCGGCGGCCTTCTCCTGGTCCTCGTGGATCTTAGCGGTACGGTCGTGGGCCTCCATCTCCATGTTGTGGATAAAGACCTCGTAGATCTGACCAAGCTGCAGCATGTGCTCAAGCACCAAGTTCGGGGTGTTGGAGTGCACGTGGATCTTGTAGTCGGGGTAGGCACCCACGAGCAGCTCGCAGTCACCCATGGAGCCCAGGAACTTAAGGCACTCGTCCTCGTCAAACGGGGCGTCGGCCTTAAAGAGGAACTCGTTGCAGTAGCGGAACTCCGAACCCTCCCAATCGTCGTTGGCCTCGATCTCGACGCGATCGAGGGCCGCGTCGCGGGCAGAGCCAGCGGAATCGAACGTAGCGGAGAAATCCTCGACCACGGTGCTGCGGCCAAGCGCGGCGGCGACAAAGTTCTCCAGGAAGATGGCAAAGCCAAAGGCACCGGAGTCGACCACGCCGTTCTCCTTCAGAACGGGCAGCAGGTCGGGCGTGCGGGCGACGGACTGGTAGGCCTCGACGACGATGGCGTCGAGCGCATCCTCGGCCGAGAACTTCTTCTTCTCGCATTCGTCTGCCTTGGTCGAGACGTCACGCAGCACTGTAAGGATCGTGCCCTCGATGGGCTTACGAACGGCCTGGAAGGCGACCTTGACGGCACGACGGAAGGCGAAGGCGATATTGGCGGACGTAATGGGCTCATCGGCAGAGACGAGGCCCTCGGCCACACCACGCAGAATCTGCGAGGTGATGACGCCGGAGTTGCCGCGGGCGCCCATCAGGGAGCCGTGGGTGATGGCGCCGGCAATGGCCTCCATGTCGGCGTCGGCGGGAAGGGCGGAAAGCTCCTTAGTCACCGAAGCGAGCGTGAGCGACATGTTGGTGCCGGTGTCGCCGTCGGGTACGGGGAAGACGTTGAGCTTGTTGATCTCCTCGGCCTTTTCGGAAACGGCAGCCGCAGCGATCGGAAAACAGGTGCGAATGGTCTTTGCAATCATGGGTATTTGAATCTCCGTTTTTCGGATGCTAGTTCAGACGGCTCTTGAGCGCGTCGATGTGGATGCCGATCTTAAGGCTGGCGGGATCGATCTGTGCGATCTCCTGCAGGGTGAAGGCAACGGAGCTCGAAAGATTGTGGCAGACGGACTTCATATTGACGCCGTTTTCGAGCACGACGTGAAGATCGACCGTAAGGCCGTTCTCGTCGGCGGAAACAAGCACGCCCTTGCGAAGGCGCTGGCCGGCAAGCAGGCGCACGCTCTCGGCGCCCTGGAGCTGTTCGGCCATACCGACGACGCCGTAGCACGTCATCGCGGCATAACCGGCAATATCGGCAATAACGTCGTTCGAGACGCTCAGGCTGCCGTTAATGGTCTCAGACACAAGAATCTCCTTTTCTGGTGCTCGCGGCACCATGTCGTGGGAGCAATCATTCCAACATTTTACAACGACCGCGCCATGTTAAGGCGACGGGGTTCACGATTACATCCTCGACACGAAATGTTGATACGGTAACGTTCGCCACAGGCGATCGCGGCATGAAAAAACCCGCCACATAAGCGACGGGTTTTAAAACCTGGCTCCCCGGGTAGGACTCGAACCTACAACAGCGCGGTTAACAGCCGCGTGCTCTACCATTGAGCTACCGAGGAATTCAAAAGCCCTACGAAATGGGCTGAGAAATTCTGGCTCCCCGGGTAGGACTCGAACCTACAACAGCGCGGTTAACAGCCGCGTGCTCTACCATTGAGCTACCGAGGAATAGGTGCGTGCTCTCAAGCAACGAAGTTTATTATACGGACGAATCGGCACAGGGCAAGAACTTTTTTGAGAAATTTTCTCGCCTTGATCCCTTGGGGACGGCCTAACTGCCGGCACCGGCAACGGAAACGCCGATGTTTTGACAATGCCAGCGAGCGGGCACCAGAGCGAACAAATTGGCATGAAAAGAGGACGGCATAGACCTTCTGGTCATGCCGTCCTCTTTGAATGACAAGTTGTCGCTCTGGTGTCCGCGCAGCGTCGGCCAGTTACGGCGTTTGGTAAAACGCCGTAACCCTAAGACTCGATATAGTCTTTGAGCTTGCTGCTGCGGCTCGGATGGCGGAGCTTGGCCAGGGTCTTGGACTCGATCTGGCGGATACGCTCGCGCGTGACACCAAACTCGCGACCGACTTCCTCGAGCGTGCGGGGATGTCCGTCGACAAGACCAAAGCGCAGCTCGATAACCTTGCGCTCACGATCGGCAAGCGAATCGAGCACCTGGGTGAGCTGCTCCTGCAGCATAGAGAAGCTGGCGGCATCGGGCGGAACGATAGCCTGGGAGTCCTCGATGAAGTCGCCCAGCTGGGAATCCTCTTCCTCGCCGATCGGGGTCTCGAGCGACACGGGCTCCTGCGAAATCTTCTGGATCTCGCGGACGCGGTCGGCGCTCATATCCATCTCGGCACCGATCTCCTCGGGGGTCGGGTCGCGACCCAGGTCCTGGAGGAGCTGGCGCTGCACGCGGACGAGCTTGTTGATGGTCTCGACCATGTGCACGGGGATACGGATGGTACGGGCCTGGTCGGCAATAGCGCGTGTAATGGCCTGACGAATCCACCACGTGGCGTACGTGGAGAACTTGAAGCCCTTCTGATAGTCGAACTTCTCGACGGCGCGAATCAGACCGAGGTTGCCCTCCTGGATCAGATCCAGGAACAGCATGCCACGGCCAACATAGCGCTTGGCGATGGAGACGACCAGACGTAGGTTTGCGCTGATGAGCGCCTGCTTGGCCTCAAGACCAACGTTCTCGATACGCGTAAGACGACGCATCTCGGCGCGGGTGAGCTCGATCTCGCCCGCATCGGCAGCCTCGAGCTTCTCGGTAGCCTCGAGACCGGCCTCGATCTTCATGGCCAGATCGACCTCTTCAGATGCGGTCAGCAGGTCGACCTTACCGATCTCCTTGAGGTACATACGAACCGGGTCGCCGGTCAGCATCACCGTGGAGGCGTCGATACCACGCACGCGCGAACGCGAACGGGACGTGCGCACGGTGCGCTTCTTTTTGCTCTTGGAAGAACCCATCTCGGCGTCGGCCTGACGGGCCATCTTAAGCTCGTGATCGTCGAGCGAGCCGGAATCGTGCTCGTCGTCGTCGTCAAAATCATCGGTATCGTTATCGTCATCGTCGACGTCCATGGGGGCGTCGTCGTTTCCGCTCGCGGAGATAATCTGGATGCCGCTGTTGCGCAGCGCGGAATACACCGCGTTGAGCTGCTCATCAGAGACATCGATATCCTTCAGGGCGACCTGAATCTCGTCCTCGGTTACCGAAGTCCTGTTTGAGCCGTTGCCCATGAGCTTTGCAACGTAGGATTCCAGCCCAGTACCCGTGCTCTCAGTCTTTTTTGGCACAGATTCTCCCTTCGTAGTCCACAGGACTCAATACTTTAGCACACACATAGACGTCTATACCCAAAATAAAGACAGGATATAGGCGAGAATACGCTGGTTGACCACAACATCTAGGCCTGATCGGCGCCCGCCGTCTCCAAACCGATCAAACGGAACGGGTCTGCCACGCCGCCGATCGACTTTTGGAGCTCACGCTGGCGCTGAGAATCTTGCATCGCCCGCATCGTTAACACACGGCGCGCCTCATCGTCGAGCGACCGGTCCTGGCGAAGCTTGGCCTGCGCGGCGCGCATGCGGCGCTTGATGGTGTAGAGCTCGAGGGTATCGAGCATAAACACGATGTTCGTCTCGGTGGGATGCTTACTCGTCGACGAAATACGCCCGGCGCTGACAAGCGACGCTGCCTCGGGACACACCGCGCGCGCCGCGTCCATGCATACGGATGGATCGGTGCCCGGCGGCGTTGCCAACACGGCCCACGCGATAGACTCGTGGCGAGGATCCACCCACTCGATCGAGCAGATGCGGTCGGCATAGGTGCGGAACAGGTCGGGGTAGCTCGTGAGCATCGTCAGCAGTTCGCGCTCCCCCGCCAAAGACTTCCGCTCCAGATCGGTCAGCACGATCGGCATCGTCGGTGCCGCGGGCGCGCCCGTTGCATCGGAAACCGGCGCCGCGCCATCCAACCCAGCCGGCACATCGATCGGCGGCATATCGTCGACGACCTCGACCGGCGCGGCCCCGTAGGCCTCGAGCGGCACGTAGTCGTACGGTTCTTCCTCGACCGGCGAGGATACCGGCGGCGTCGCCCCCGATGCCCAGGTGCCGCGAGACGCCCCCTGCGAACCAGACGCCCGACCGCTTGCGCCACCGGAGCGCTCGGCTTGCGCCCGTTGGCGCTCGTAGTTTTGCTCGCGGCGGCGCTCGGCGTCCTCGCGCTTGGCGACATCGCGAAACACACGGCCCGAGCTCGAACGCACCGTCTCCAGATCCAAACCCAGCAGGTCGGCGATCTGGATAAAGTACGTATCGATCATGTAGCTATCACGCAGCGGATAGATAAGCGTCAGTGCATCCTCGAGCGCCTTTGCGCGACCGCCCGGCGTGGTGATGTCGCTCGACTCCTGCAGCGAACGGTACACAAAGTCCATGAGGGGCTCGGCGGCATCGATGCGCGCCTGAAGCTCCTGGCCGCCATGCGCCGTGATGAACTCCATGGGGTCGTTGCCGTCGGGCAGCACCACGCAGCGCAGGTCCATCGAATCCTGCTCGATAAACTGAATCGCGCGGCGAGCGGCCTTTTGACCGGCGGCGTCGCCATCGAACATATAGACAATGCGCTTGGCAAAACGGGTGAGTGTCTTAACGTGATGTTCCGTGAGTGCTGTGCCCAGCGTAGCGACGACGTTTTTGATCCCTGCCTCCCAGCAGGCGATGCAGTCGGTATATCCCTCCACCACGATGGCGGTATCCTGCGCGACGATAAACTCCTTGGCCCAGTTAAAGCCGTAGAGATTTCGTTTTTTATGAAACACGCTCGTCTCGGCGGTGTTGAGGTACTTTGGCTGACCATCGCCCATGATGCGCCCGCCAAAGGCGATATTGTGACCTTGCTCATCAAAGATGGGAAACATCACACGGTCGTAAAAACGGTCGGCAAGCTGTCCGCGCCCACGGCTCACGGCCACATTGGCGTCAATCATCTCCTGCGGGGTAAAGCCCGCTTGAGACAGATGCGAAACCAGCGCGTTGCGACCCGGTGCAAAGCCCAGGCAGTAGCGGCGACAGACATCTCCGCCCATGCCGCGGCTGGCAAAGTACTCGCGCGGACGGCTGTCCTTACCGCGCATAAGCATGGTGTGGTAGAACTGAGCCGTCTCGGCGCACAGATCATAGATGCGGGCACGCTTGGTGCCGCGATCGCGCTGCGCACCGGTATCGTGCAGTTCAATGCCCGCACGATCAGCCAAATAGCGGATCGACTCGGGAAAACTCAGGTTCTCGCGCTTCATGATATAGGTAAAGACGTCGCCGCCCTCGCCGCAGCCAAAGCAGTGCCACACCTGCGTAGCAGGGATAATGTGAAACGATGGGGTCTTTTCGCCATGAAACGGGCAGCATCCCCAAAACTCATGGCCGCGGAGCTTGAGCTCAACCGTTTCCTGCACGATGGCAACCAAATCGGACGCAGCGCGTACCTGGTCTTTCTCCTCATCGCTTATCACGGATGCTCACCCCCTGCTCACCCAAGTTGTGGCGAATATCGTCAATATTACCCTCGACGGTCGCGATCAACTCGTCCAGGGAATCGAACACGCGAGACGGACGCAGCCAGCGCGTAAACGCCAGCGACACGGAAGCGCCATACAGGTCGCCCGCATAGCCGATCAAGTTGGCCTCGAGATGCGCCGAGGCGGCATCGTCGGCATAGGTCGGCGGCAGGCCGACGTTAACAGCAGCAGGCCATACGGTATCATCGACCAGCACCAGACCCTCATAGACGCCATCGGCAGGCACTTGAATGCCGTCGGGCACCTGGATGTTTGCCGTGGGAAAGCCCATGTCGGAACCCTCGTGACGGCCAGCCGCCACAACGCCGCGCACCATATAGGGACGGCCGAGAAGCTCGGCAGCCAGCTCCACATGACCCTGGGCCAGCTCATGGCGGATGCGCGTGGCACAGATGGTCTGCCCGTTAACGCAGAGCAAGTCGTGACCGTAAACGTCAACCCCACGTTCAGCACCCCAGGCGCGCATCTCGGCAACGCCCGAAGCGCCGCCGCGGCCGAGTCTAAAGTCGCTGCCTACACGAATGGAGTGAATGTCGACAACGCGCGACAACAGCGCCAGAAACCCAACATGGTCGAGTGCCGCCACGGCGGGCGTAAAGGGAACGGCCACCACCGCATCGACCCCGGTTTGAGCCAGTGCGTGCAGTCGGTCGGCCGTCGTCATTAATTTTTGAGCGGGCGACGGACTCACCACGACGTCCGGATCAGGATCGAAGGTGACCACGACCGCTTTGCTGCCGTGGAAACGTGCGTCGCGAATAACCGCGTCAATCAGCTCTTGGTGCCCACGATGCACGCCATCAAACACGCCAATGGCGATCGACGCGGCACCCAAGAACTCGCACCCATCAAATGCATCGGCAGAAACGATACGGGCCTCATCCAACTCACCCGCGAAAAAGATACGCGCGAGCTCGTGGGGCGCCAGCATCATCGAACACCGCCGATCGCCTGCGGAAAGACGTGCTCCATCACAAAGCGGCCACCCTCGATACGGGCGAGTGCCTTCAATCCCCCATCGAGCACGAGCGCGAACGGTGCCTTCACCGTATCGAAGTCCGCAAGCGCGCGTTCAACGGGAATGCGGCGACCACAAAGCAGGTCGTCTGCAAGATTACCCGGCAAATCGACACGCGTGGCACCAAGGGCGGCGATGGGATCCAAGGCGAAGCCGGCCGCAGACTCGGGAGAAAGCTCCTCGACCGCATGACAGACGCCAATGGAAACCACGCCGGAGGCCGTACGGCGCAGCGCGGAAATATGCGCAGCACTATCGCAGGCGCGACCCAGATCGCGAGCAAGCGCGCGAATGTAGGTGCCCTTGCTTACCGAAAATGCCACGGTCCAGACGCACGTATCGCCCTCGCCGCCCACGGCGATCAGGTCGGCGGCATAGACCTCGACGGGGCGCGGGGGCAACTCAACCGCATTGCCCTCGCGAGCACTCTTATAGGCGCGAACGCCATTGACCGAAATGGCCGAAAACGCTGGCGGCACCTGCATCTGCGGGCCAAGCATAGCGGCCAGCTGCTCACGGGCGTAAGCAAGATCGCGCAGCTCGGGGGCAACGGGCACCGTGCGGACGGCCTCGCCCTCCGCGTCATCGGTATTGGTCTCGACGCCAAACGAAATGTCGGCGACATAACTTTTGGTATCGAGGGTTAGCATGCCCAGCAGACGGGTCGCCTGGCCAACGCCCACCACCATGACACCCGAGGCCATGGGGTCGAGCGTACCGGCATGGCCGACGCGTCGCTCATGGAGGGCGCGTCGGCACTGCGATACCACATCGTGGGACGTACAGCCCACCGGCTTATCGACGGCGAGCAGCATATTCAATTGAGAAGGCGTACGACGAGCCATGTACCATCCAAAATGTTAGAGCTCGACGGTCACCGAAGCGGGATCCTCCCCTACCAGCTCGGCCAGCATGGGGAGTGCCGCGGTGAGCGTCTCGAGAATCGTTCCGTTGTTAGAGAAACCAGCGGCAGCGGGATGTCCACCACCGCCAAAAGCAGCAGCGATCTCGGAAACATTGAGGTCGCCCTTGGAGCGCAGGTTACCGCGTACCTTGGTATCGCCCTCAATGCCCTTCAGGAACAGGCAGACCTCCACACCCATCACCGAACGCACAACATCGACCAGGCCGTCGCACTCGTCCGAAGTGACGCCGCAGGCCTCGAGATCGCTCTGATACGCATAGCTATATGCCACGCGACCGTGCGCCACTGTCTTGATGCGGCCCATAACGATGGACTTGAGATGCAGGAACTCGACGCGCATGCTCTGGTAGACCTCGAGCGCAACGCGCGCCGGATCGGCACCGTGAGCGACCAGGCGCGAGGCGGCGTGAAACGCAGCGGCATCGGCGTTTTGATACTGAAAACGACCGGTATCGGTCACCAGGCCGCACAACAGGCAGGTCGCGACACCATCGCGAGCCACAATGCCGCAATTGTCCAAAAAGCGGTCGATGATCATGGCACAGGCCGCGGCATCGACGCGCCTCAGGCTCAGCTCGGCAAATTCCTCGCGCGCCGGGTGGTGATCGAAGCACACCACATGCGACGAGCGGCGGAGCACCTCGGCGGAGTTGTTCAGACGCTCGACGACCGGCACGTCCACCGAGATGAACAGGTCCGGATTGCCGGTATACGCAGATGCCGGCACCAGACGGTCGGCGCCCTCCATAAAGCGGTAGATGCGCGGAACCGGGTCATCGTCTGCCAGCAGCAGGGCAATGTCCTTGTTGGGAAAGAACTTCCTAAGCGAGAGGCCCAGGCCCAGCACGGAGCCCAGAGCGTCGCCATCGGGAGACGTATGTCCCGAAATCGCAATGGAGGACGCACCCTCGATGAGCTCAAGGATGCGTCGCTGAATATCTGCAGACTCGCACGATGCAAGGTCGGCGGAATTACTCATCTAAAGCTGCCTCCTGGGCGGCATCCGCAATTGGATAGCCGTCCTCGTCCTTTTCGATCGCAAGCGTGGCGGGAACGTTTTCCAGCGCACGCGTGATGCGCTCGGCCTCATCGGTCGAGCGATCGATGCGAAAATCGAGCTCGGGCGTGACGCGCCAATCGAGCGAGCGGGCCAGCAGGCTACGGATGCGGCCCTTGGCGCTGGCGAGCGCCTCCATGACCTCGTCGTAGCGGCTCGCGTCGCACGACACATACACACGCGCGAACGAACGGTCCACCGCGACCTCGACCGCGGTCAGGGTGACCAGGTCGAGACGCGGATCGGAAACCTCAAAGAGCAGGATATAACCGAGCTTCTCGCGAAGCTGCTCGCCCAAACGGTGGGTTGCCTGCGTTTGCTTCATAGCGCTACCCCCTACTCGGTACGGGCAACCTGGTCGATGCGGTAGCCCTCAATGGTGTCGCCAGGCTTGATGTCCTGGAAGTTCTCCAGGCCAATACCGCCCTCGGAGCCGCTCTTGAGGCTCTTGGCCTCGTCCTTGTAGTGGCGCATCGAGGCGATTTTACCGTTGAAGACCACGATGCCGTCGCGCACCAGGCGCACGGAATCGGTCGCGGCGATCTCGCCCTCTTCGACGCGGACACCGGCGGCGATACCGACCTTGGGCACCTTGAAGGTGTCCAGAACGGTCGCGGTACCCGTGGAAACCTCGACCTCGGTGGGCTTGAGCATACCGATACGGGCTGCGTCGAGGTCCTCGAGGCACTTGTAGATGACGTCGTAGCAACGGATCTCGACGCCCTCGCGCTCGGCGGCGGAGCGGGCCTTGCCATCGGGACGGACGCCAAAGCCGATGATGATGGCGTTGGAGGCGTCGGCCAGGACAACGTCGGTCTCGTTGATGGCGCCAACGGCGGAGTGGATCGTGTTGATGCGCACCTCGGACTGGTCCATCTTGTCGAGGGAGTCCTGAAGGGCCTCGATGGAACCCTGGACGTCGGCCTTGATGATCAGGTTGAGCTCCTTGACCTCGGCGTCGGCGATGGTCTCGAAGAGGTTCTCGAGCGTCACATGCTTCACGCGGCTCTGCTCCTCGATGCGGGCCTTGAGCGAACGCTCGTCGGCCAGGGCGCGAGCCTCGCGCTCGTCCTCGAACACGCGGAACTCATCGCCGGCGTTGGGGACGGACTGCAGGCCCAGAATCTCGACGGCGTCGGAGGGACCGGCCTCGGTGACGGCGTTGCCCTTGGGGTCGAGCATGGCGCGGACGCGGCCGTAGGTAAGGCCGGCGACCAGCGTATCGCCCACGTGCAGGGTACCGCGGGTCACGAGCACCGTGGCAACCGAGCCGCGGCCCTTGTCGAGCTTAGCCTCGAGGACGTTGCCCGAAGCGAACGTATCGGGGTTGGCCTTGAGCTCGAGCACGTCGGCCTGGAGCAGGACGGTCTCGAGCAGGTCGTCGATACCGATCTTCTGCTTGGCCGAGATGTTGACGAACATGTTCTGTCCGCCCCACTCCTCGGGGATGATGCCGTACTCGGTGAGCTCCTGGCGCACGCGGTCGGGGTTGGCGCCCGGCTTATCAATCTTGTTGACGGCGACGACGATGGGAACGCCGGCGGCCTTGGCGTGGTTGATCGACTCGATGGTCTGGGGCATGACGCCGTCGTCGGCAGCCACGATCAGAATGACGATGTCGGTCACCTTGGCACCACGGGCACGCATGGCCGTAAAGGTGGCGTGGCCCGGGGTATCGATAAAGGTGATCTTGCGGTCGTTGATCATGACCTGCGAAGCGCCGATGGCCTGGGTAATGCCGCCCGCCTCGCCGGCAGCGACACCGGTGTGACGGATGGCGTCGAGCAGCGACGTCTTACCGTGGTCGACGTGGCCCATGACGGTGACGACCGGTGCGCGCGGCTTAAGGTCGGCGGGATCGTCGTAGAACGAGAAGGTGTTCTCCTCCTCGGGGGTGATGATCTTGATCTGACGGCCCAGGTCGTCGGCAACGAGCTCGACGAGGTCGTCAGACATGGATTGTGTCATGGTGAGCGGCGTGCCCAGCAGGAACAGGCGCTTGATGATGTCGTTGGCCGGAACGTCGAGCGCCTCGGCGAGTTCCTGGACGGTAACGCCCTGGGAGACCTTGATGGCGTCGAGCTCCTCGGGGTTCACGCCCTGGGCCAACGCCTCCTCTATCTTGCGCTCCTCCTGAGCCTTGGCAGCCTCGCGCTCGCGCTTCTCCTTGCGCTTCTTGCGGCGACCGGTGGACTCGCGAGAGGCCTCCTCGACAGCGGCACGAGCCTCCTCGAGCACCTTCTCGCGGCTGTACTCCTCGGCCTCGCGAGCCATGCGGCTGTAGTGGTCCTCTTCGTTGTTGTGACCGCCCTTGCGCTTCTTGCCCTTGCCCTGCTTATCGGGGTTGGGGAAGTCCATGCCGGCAGCGACGTTGTTGCTGGCGTTGGTGCGATGGCTGTGCGAACGGCTCTCGGAGGCGTTGCGCTCGGAGTTATTGTCGGAGGCGTTGCGATCGTTACGACGGCCACCGCGGCGGTCGTTGTTGCCGCCACGACGGTTACCGCGCTCGGCGGCGCGCTCGGCTTTGGCCTTGTCCTCGGCGTCCTTCTTCTCCTTGAGCACGGTCTCCTGTGCGGCGATCTGGTCGAGCAGCGAACGGAAGCGCGAACCGGAGTCAGAAGCGGGAACGGCGCGGCGCTGGGCCTCGCGGGCAGCCTCCTCCTTCTCGCGAGCAAGGCGCTCCTGCTCGGCCTTCTTCTTGGCCTCGGCCTCGGCGCGGGCGGCCTCCTCGGCAGCCTGGGCTGCGGCAAACTGGCGGCGCTCCTCCTCGCGTGCCTTCTCGGCGGCGATGCGCTCGCGCTCGGCCTCGGCGGCGCGTGCAGCCTCCTCGGCGGCAGCTGCCTGCTCCTCGGCCTGCTTGGCGGCCTCGACTTCCTGAGCGCGGGCCTCGATCACCGAGGCGAGCTGCTTGCGGACCATGGCAACATAGGCGTCCTCCAAGGTGGAGGAAGCGGACTTAGCGGGAATCTTCATATCGGCGAGATGACCCATCAGTTCCTTGGAGGTCATGCCGAACTCTTTGGCCAGGGTGGACACACGGACTTTTGCCATATGACTTCACCTACCCTTTCTGGCACCTTGGGTGCCTAGAGACTGAACGAGCGTGGGAGACGCGCCGGGACCCGCCCGGCGCGACCGCGCGCTAGATCAGGTCCTCCGCATCATCGAAGGCGTCGGTGTCGTGGACACCGCAGAAACGGGAGCCGGGACGGGCCTGGTTGCGGCACTGGATGCCGTCCTCGGACACGTACTCGCAGCGACGGACGTCCTCGTCCTCCTCGTCACCGATCAGGTCGGCGGCGGGCTCCTCGTGAACGGGAACGTTCTTGAGGATGTCGGCGGCAAGCGTCTCGGACTTGATGTCGATGTGCCAGCCGGTCAGGCGCGCGGCGAGGCGGGCGTTCTGGCCCTCCTTGCCGATGGCGAGGGACAGCTGGTCGTCGGGGACGATGACGCCGGCGTAGGCCTTCTCCTCGTCAATGAGGACGCGGGTGACCTTAGCGGGCGACAGGGCGTTGGCGACGTAGACGGCAGGATCGGCATCCCACAGGATGACGTCGACGCGCTCGCCACGGAGCTCGCCCACGACAGCGCGAACACGGCTGCCCTTGGGGCCGACGCAGGCGCCCACGGGATCCAGGCGGTCGTCGAGCGAGTGGACGGCGACCTTGGAACGCTGGCCGGGCTCGCGGGCGATCGACTTGATCTGGACGGTGCCCTCATAGATCTCGGGCACCTCCTGCTCAAACAGACGACGCATGAGCTCGGGGTGGGTACGGGAGATGACAATCGGCGGACGGCTGTGCTCGCCACGAACCGGCTGCAGGTTGGAGTTGGGGTCGCGAACGTCGATGATCACGGCCTTGATATGCTGGTTGTGCAGATAGCGCTCGCCCATCGGACGCTCGTTGCGCTCGTTCTCGTAACGGCGCTGGTCAAAGTGCGGAAGCTCGGCCTCGACACCCTCGCGAATCTTGACGATCGTGAAGTCGGGCGTGGACTGCAGCACGGTACCGCTGATGAGGTCACCGATGCGGCCGGAGAACTCCTCGTAGATCTGCTCGCGGGCGGAGTTGCGCACGATGGCGTTGATCTCGGCCTTGGCGTGCTGGGCAGCGATGCGGCTCGTGTTCTTGGGGGTGACGTCGATCTCCTCGAACTCGGTGAAGTTGCCCTCCTCGTCCATGGAATCGTCGATCGGCTCCAAGCGGTAGACGTAGATCTTGCCGGTGGTGCGGTCGATGGTCACCTTGGCGCCCCACTCAAGATGCAGGATCTCGGCATAGCTCTTGGCGAGCGACTGCTCCAGGCGGTCGATCAGGTAGAGCTGGTCGATGTGCTTCTCCTGGCAAAGCTCCATCAGGGCGGACATCATGTCGGATGCTGCCATCTTACTTTCCTTCCTTCGCGGGCTTGAAGTCATAGGTGGGCTTCAACTTGCACTTTTTGACATCAGAGAAATCGAGGGTAACGGACTCGCCGTCCTCGAGCTCGAGGGTCACGTTCGTCTCGGTGGCGGTGGCAATCTTGCCGGCGTACTTGCGACGGCCCTCGGTGGCGGTAGAGGTGAGCTCGCAGTTCTCGCCCACAAAGCGGGCAAAGTCACTCGGGCGGCGCAGGGGGCGTGCCATGCCCGGGCTCGACACCTCGAGCGTATAGCTCGAAGAGATGGGGTCGAGCTCCTCAATCACGTCGCCGACCCACTTGGTATTGGCCGTGACGTCGTTGAGCGACAGGCTCTGACCCTCGGCACCCTCGATACGTACGCGCACGCAGGGGGCCTTGGTGGCGCCCACGAGCTCAACGTCGACGATGTCGACATCGTGCTGGGGAGCGACGGCCTCGAGCGCGTCGATGATCGCCTGCTCGGTCTTGGTCTTGACCATTGCGGCACCTCCATCCATACAAAAAAGAAGCGGGGCCGAAACCCCACTTCTTTCAATTACAACTTCATTTGCAAGCAAACTATACCAATAGCTGCGGAAACGTGCAAGCACAGTACGAATCTGCAGGTCAGCGTGCGCACAGCTTCTCCACAAGAATAGGACAATTGACCGCAGGCGCTTTGGGCAGACATACCAAAACGGGGGGCAACCCAGCCGGATCGCCCCTCGTCGTTTATGCGTCAGCTATGCGTGCAGCTTTTACTTGACCACCAGGTTGACCAGCTTGCCGGGCACGCAGATGGCCTTGACGACCGTCTTGCCCTCGAGCCACTTGGCGACGGCGGCCTCGGCGGCAGCCTGCATATCCTCATTGGAGGCATCGCGGGCAACGTCGACGCGGCCGCGGACCTTGCCGAGCACCTGGACCACGATCTGCACCGTGTCCTCAACGGACTCGGCCAGGTCGAACTCGGGCCAGGCGGCGGTGTAGGCGTTGCCCTCGCAGCCGAGGGCCTCGTGCCACAGCTCGTCGGCCCAGAACGGGCAGATGGGGGCAAGGACGCTCACGATATCCTTAGCCACGCCGTAGCACAGCGCCTTGTCGCGGGCGGTACCCTCGGTGGCGTTGAGGTAGGCGCTCGCCGCGTTGACGAGCTCCATGACGGCCGAGATGGCGGTGTTGAACTGGCCGCGATCGAAGTCCTCGGTGCACTTGGCGATGGTACGGTGACGCTCGCGATAGAGCTTCATCGCGACCTCGTCGAGCGCGGACTTGTCGAAGGCCACGTTGGCGTCGCCGGACTGGACGAGCTGCCAAACGATACGCCAGGCGCGCTTGATGAAGCGGTTGGCGCCCTCAACGGCCTTGGGATCCCAGTCGAAGTCCTTCTCGGGCGGGGCGATAAACAGGATCGCCAGACGCATGGTGTCGGCGCCGTAGGGCTCGATGACCGAGCTCGGAGGCACGACATTGCCCTTGGACTTGGACATGGTGTCGCCGTTCTCGTCCTTGACCATGCCCTGGCACAGCAGGTTGGTGAAGGGCTCGTCCACACTTAGCAGGCCCAAGTCGCGCAGCGCCTTGGTAAAGAAACGGCTGTAGAGCAGATGCAGAATGGCGTGCTCGATGCCGCCGATGTAGTTATCGACGGGCATCCAACGGTCGGCGGCTTCCTTGGAGAAGGGCAGCTCGGTGTTGTGCGGGTCGGTATAGCGCAGGTAGTACCAGCTGGAGCAGGTAAAGGTGTCCATGGTATCGGTCTCGCGCTTGGCCGGGCGACCGCAGACCGGGCAGGTGGTCTCGTAGAACTCCTTGCACTCGGCGAGGGTTTCGCCGGCGCCCAGGTCCAGGTTCTCGGGCAGCGTCACCGGCAGCTGATCCTCGGGCACGGGCACGATGCCGCAGTGCTCGCAGTGGATGGCCGGGATGGGGTTGCCCCAATAGCGCTGGCGGCTGATGAGCCAGTCGCGCAAGCGGAACTCGACCTTGCGACGGCCGCAGCCCATGGCCTCGAGGTCGGCCACGATCGCAGCCTCGCCCTCGGAGTGCTTACCGCCGCGCATGCCGGTGTACTTGCCGGACTGGACGAGCGTGCCCTCGGCAGCGTGGGCGCACTCCCAGTCGACGGTCTCGGCATGGAAGGTATCGATGGTCTCACCGTTGGCCTCGACGGCAGCGCGGTCGTCATCGTCCAGGATGATCGGCACGATCGGCAGGTCGTACTTACGGGCAAACTCAAAGTCGCGCTGGTCGCCACAGGGAACGGCCATAACGGCACCGGTACCGTAGTCGGCAACGACATAATCGGCAACCCACACGGGGACCTTCTCGCCGTTGACGGGGTTTACCACATAGCGGCCCGTGAAGGCACCGTGCTTCTCGAGGGTGCCCTGGGCACGCTCGACGGCAGAGATATGCTTGGAGTCCTCGACGATCTTGGTGACGGCCTCCTCGTACTCCGTGCCCTCGACGAGCTCGTGCAGACCGGCGTACTCGGGAGCCAGGACAAAGAAGGAAACGCCAAAGAGCGTATCGGCACGCGTGGTGAAGACGGTGATCTTGCCCTCGTCGCCCTCGATGGGCTCGCCATCCCGGTCGCACAGGGTAAAGTCGACCTCGGCGCCCTCGGAGCGACCGATCCAGTTGGCCTGCATCTGCTTGACGCGCTCGGGCCAGCCGGGGAGCTTCTCCAAGTCGTCGAGCAGCTCCTGAGAGTAGTCGGTGATTTTGTAGTACCACTGCTCGAGGTCACGCTTCTCGGGCTCGGTGCCGCAGCGCCAGCACTTACCCTCGGTTACCTGCTCGTTGGCCAGAACGGTCTTACAAGTGGGGCACCAGTTGACCGGATTCTTCTTGCGATAGACCAGACCCTTTTCCCACATCTTCTCAAAGATCCACTGACCCCAGCGGTAGTAGTCGGGGCTGCAAGTCTTGACCATGCGATCCAGATCGTAGGAGAAGCCCATGCGCTTCATCGTGGCGAGCGCCTGGTCCATGTTCTTATACGTCCAGGCGGCAGCCTGCGTGTTGTGCTTGATGGCGGCGTTCTCGGCGGGCAGGCCAAAGGCGTCAAAGCCGATGGGATGCAGCACGTCGTAGCCGCGCATGCGGGCCTGACGGGCCATGGCATCGCCGATGGTATAGTTGCGCGCGTGGCCCATGTGCAGGTCGCCCGACGGATACGGGAACATCTCGAGCACATACTTTTTAGGCTTGCTGTCGTCGGTGTCGACGGCAAAGAGGTTGGAGTCCTCCCAGGCCTTCATCCACCTGGACTCAATGGCCTGCGCGTCGTAGGCAGGGATCTCGTCCTTATGATCTGTGCAATCGCACATATCAGCTCCTTTGTTAGCTGGGTTGGGGCGGGGCGTTCTTACCTTTACTCGCTGCTGCGGACAGTCCTGCGCAAGACGAAGAGCACATTTAGTGCTCTTCTTTGCGTGCGGAACTTGCAGCGAGCAAAGGTAAGAACGCCCCGCCACATCGTTAACTCGCATGATGATAGCAAATACGACAAGCGAGATGCCTGCGACTTGCAGGCATCTCGCTTTATCTAAATAACGTGGTTGATACTCAACCTATATTTGCAGCTCTTATCCTATCGATAAGACACAGACTGCTGCGAATCTTTGACGACAACGTCGTGGGCGCCGCCTTCGACGATGGAGGTGGAGCTCACCAGGGTCAGGCGTGCCTTTTCCTGGAGCTCGGGGATCGAGAGGGCACCGCAGTTGCACATCGTGGACTTGACCTTGTAGAGCGTGCCGCCCACGCCGTCCTTGAGGGAACCGGCGTAGGGAACGTAGGAGTCGACACCCTCGACGAAGCTGAGCTTCGCGGCGCCGCCCAGGTCGTAGCGCTGCCAGTTGCGGGCACGCGCGGAACCCTCGCCCCAGTACTCCTTCATGTACTGACCGTTCACGTTGACGCGCTCGGTCGGGCTCTCGTCGAAGCGGGCGAAGTAGCGGCCCAGCATCATAAAGTCTGCACCCATCGCAAGGGCGAGCGTCATGTGGTAGTCGTAGACGATACCGCCGTCGGAGCACACGGGCACGTAGACGCCGGTCTCCTCGTAGTACTCGTCGCGAGCGCGGCAGACGTCGATCAGCGCGGTAGCCTGGCCACGGCCGATACCCTTGGTCTCGCGGGTGATGCAGATGGAGCCACCGCCGATACCGACCTTGATAAAGTCGGCACCGCAGTCTGCCAGGAAGCGGAAGCCCTCGGCGTCGACGACGTTACCGGCACCGACCTTGACGTCCTCACCGTAGTTGGCGCGGATCCACTCGATAGTGCGCTTCTGCCATTCGCTGAAGCCCTCGGAAGAGTCGATGCACAGGACATCGGCGCCAGCCTCGATGAGCAGCGGCACGCGCTCGGCATAGTCGCGGGTATTGATACCGGCGCCGACCATATAGCGCTTGTCGTTATCGAGCAGCTCATTTGGGTTGGTCTTGTGGCTGTCGTAGTCCTTGCGGAAGACGATGCCCATAAGGTGATCGTTGTCGTCGACGATAGGCAGAGCGTTGAGCTTGTTGTCCCAGATGACGTCGTTGGCAACCTTGAGGCTGATGTTCTTGTCGCCCACGATGAGCTGCTCACGCGGGGTCATGAACTCGGAGACCTTCTTCTGGTGGTCATCGCGGCTGGGGCGATAGTCACGGCTGGTGACGATGCCCAGGAGCTTGCCCTTGGGGGTGCCATCGTCGGTGACCGGCATGGTGGAGTGACCGGTCTTCTCCTTGAGCTCGATGACCTGTTCCATGGTCATGTCGGGGGTCAGCGTGGAATCGGACTGAACAAAGCCGGCCTTGTGATCCTTGACGGCCTTGACCATGGCGGCCTCGGACTCGGGAGTCTGAGAACCGTAAATGAAGGACAGGCCACCCTCGGTAGCGAGCGCGACACCCATGTCGACGCCCGAGACGGACTGCATGATGGCGGAAACCATGGGGATGTTCAGGGTGATTGCCGGCTTCTCACCGCGCTTAAAGCGGGTTAGAGGCGTCTTAAGAGAGACGTTGTTGGGGATGCACTGCGAGGACGAATAGCCAGGGACCAGCAGATACTCCGAAAACGTGTGGGACTCACCGGGAAAGAACGTAGCCATGTTTCTCCTTTTTCCATGCGACCGGTCGGCTGCAGGCCTCGTAGGACCCAGCCCAACCTTGGGCGCCCAATACTGGGGAAGTATCTTAACGCACTTTGACTGCTACAATGCATGATTTAAGAAGAGCACACGAGGGTTTGACGCAGGCTTTGCGTTTGCCCAGCAAACACTTTAGCGGGGAGACGTGGAGCGTATGAAGTACAAGACGACGGCAAAGTTGGTCATTCAAGCGTGCGACAAAGACCTGCCGGGCGTGTTCGGCCACGGCTGCGTCTTGCTGCTGCAGGGTATTGCCCACGAACACTCGCTCAACCGTGCCGCCAAGAGCATGGGCATGGCGTATTCCAAGGCCTGGCGCATCGTAAACGAGGCCGAAGGCCAGCTGGGCTGCAAGCTCATCGAGCGCGACGGAGCCCGCGGATCATCGCTCACCCCCGCCGGCGAGCGCGCCATAGCGGTCTACGAGGAGCTGCAGGCCGACATCAACCAGGCCATAGCCGCCAAAGCCGACGTCCTCATCGCCAGCATCAACGCGGAGTAGTCCTTTTAGGCGGTTTTTAGCCCACAGCGCCCTCGGGTTGAGGCTCGCGCCACAAAACGGGCCCATCTACTACGTTTAGTTGAACACCCACGACCATACCGGACATTATGAAATTAAAACCGCTGGTAAACAGCTTGGTAATTTTCAAAATAGGCGGGTGTGGTCGACCCCTATTGCTTAAACGTAGTAAATAGGCCGTTTTCGTGACACAGACCCCGATTAGCTACTTGCGAAGGGCGTTATCGAGAGTGGCAGCCACCTGCAGAGGGTCGTCGGTGCCGGCGAAGAGGCGGATGGCACCCCCCTGCTTACCGCGCGGGGCCGAAAGGCGCGTTGTTGCGCCGCCGGCGGGTGATGTGCGGAACTCCCCCGGCAATGTGTCGAACAGCTCACCCGCACTTCGCTCGATAAGGTCAAACTCAACTGCCGGGCCAAAGCCGTGCTCGAGGATTCCCGTTGCAACCGCATGATCGGGATGCGAACCCAGCCCTGGATAGCGCACGTTGCGCACCATCTCGTTGGCAGCCAGATACTCGGCCAGTGCACGTGCGCGGTCGAAGTGAGCCTGCATGCGAGCATCGAGCGAGTCCAGCCCGCGCTCCAGCACGTCGGCCTCGTCAGCAGTCAAATCAAGCTTGGCCAAGCCACAGCCCTCAAGCAGGGCATGCGTGCACTCGGCAGCTGCATCCACACGATGGCGCTTGAGCTGCGAGCGCGCCACCGAGACGGCGACGAGCTTGCGCGGAGCTTCGTCGGCACACACGCGATCGAGCGCCTCGAGCGACAGCGCAGCACCCAGCCGCAGCGGATCGCAGCCAAAAGCCGACGCCACGGTGTTGTCCACAACCAGCAGCGCATGAGCCTCACGCGCCGCCCGACCCAGCGCGCGCAAATCGGGAACACGCAGGCCAAAGCCGCCGATTGAATTCACAAACCACCACAGGTGCGGCACCTCGGCATCAAACGCGGTGGCAAAACCCTCGGACGCGGCGGCAAACGCCGCAACCGACGGCTCCCCCACGAGCACAACGTCGTAGGCATCAAAGCCGCGCGCAAACGCATCGGCAAAGTCATCCGCAAAGGCCACCAGGCGGTCACCGGGACGCACAATACCCAGCAGCGACAGAGCCGCCGGCACATGCGAGGCCGCAACAAGGCACGTTTCACGTGCGCCGGCCCCTACGGCCCAGGTCTCTTCAAGCTGCTGCACATCCACGCGACACCGCTCCTTAAATAAAACTGAACCAAACTAGCCGTGATATTCGCCGTTGTACTGGATGAGCGTCAGGTCCTCAACGCCGTCGAGCGCGCGAATCGCATCGGCGTAGGGCATATCCACGCCGTCCGAGAACACCTCGACGGCCATCTCGACCTTGTCGCCGCGCATGGTCTTGGACTTGACAGTGAACTTGGTGCGTCCAAACGCGCGAACGATATCGTCGCCGGCGGTCTGGCCCGTGTAGTGAATCACCATCATGTACACGCGCGCCTTGTCCTGGTGGCTCGCAAAGCCGGCGATCATCACCACGATCACCACCGCCGTAAGCCCCACGAGCGCGTACATGCCGGCGCCTGCCGTAATGCCCGTGGTAATGGCCCAAAACAGGTAGAGCAGGTCGAGCGGGTCCTTGACCGCCGTACGATAGCGAACGATGGACAGAGCACCGACCATACCGAGCGAGATGACCACGTTGGTCGAGATCGCAAGCGTAACCATGCAGGTAAGCACGCACATACCCACGAGCGTCACGGCAAAGCTGCGCGAATAGACCACACCGGTAAAAAAGCGCTTGTACACGTAGTAGATCAGGATGCCCATGGCAAGCGCCACGAGCAGCGATAGACCGATCTTGGCAGGGTCGACCTGGCCAAACGCCTCCAAGACGGAGTTCTTAAAAAAGCCCCTGGTGCTCATGGTCTAAATATCCCCTCGGTTCTCAAAATCCGATTGCCAGTAATTAAATCCGCGCAGGTAGGCAGTCTTTTCGTAACACAGACAGTACTTGGAGACCGCCGTGAGCTCGGCCGTGCCCGGCGGCACCATATCGCGCACCAGCTGCGGGCAAAACTCGGTAAACTTGACCTCCATCACCAGCTTGCCGGGCTCCAGGACCGGCAGCGCGGGCAAGGTCGCGTCAAAGATATCGAAGCTTCCCACCGCGGCACGCACGTTCATGTCAAACGTAATGCGCACGGTGCCCTCGTCCATCACCCACGGCTCGCGCTCGTAGTCCACGATGGTCCGCGGGCGCATCATGTTGCAGATGCACTCGATGTAGAACTCGCGGCAGAGCGGATAGGGGCTCCTCAGCAAAAAGCCGTAGTCGCCAGCCAGAATCTGCTCAAACTCGCCGCGCGTGAGTGGTGCGTCCTCCTTGTAGATCCAGCTACCGTACTTCTTTTTGCGCTCGAGCTTAATCACCTTGTCGCTGCCGTTGTAGATGCGCACGCGATACTTTTTGCGCATGAGAATACCGGCGTCTTTTTCCTCGTAGGCCGAGTTGCAGTAGTCGTCAAAGTACAGGCTGCGAATGGTGTAAACACCCGCCCGCGCATACTTGTCCAGTTTAAAAACCGGCGCCATGCGGCAGGCAAGCGCAGCGTGCTCGCCCTCGTTAATGAGATATTTGAGCTCGTGGCGGTAACGCTCCTGCGTGGCACGCACAGGCGGAGCCGTAAGGCGCTCAAGCAGCGCGCTAGCCCTCCTCATACGTGTCCTCCACGACCTTACCACCGTCCTGCACGTAAAAACACTTCATGCCGTAGTGTTTGCCGTCGTCGGTCACATAGTAGTCAAACGCATCTTGCGTATAGCCGTCTGAGTTGGTGGCACGCACGCGCACAAAATACTGGCCAGTATCGGGCGCATCGCAGGTCACCTCAGGCAGCAGCACGTCCTCGGCCTTAAAAAACACGTCCTTGATGGCATAGTCACGCGCCAGCTCCACGGTATAGCGAATGTCGCGCGCCTTAAAATCGTAGGACGCATCCCAGTTAATGCGCAGCTTACCGTTATCGATCTGCGGCACGCCAATGTAGAACGGCATGGGCTTTTTATAGCTCTCGCGAAAGCTCTTGTAGTTCTCCTCGATCTCGGAGGGAATCGCCGCGGCGATTTGCTCGTATTGGTCCTTGGTGACAGGCAGATTGTCGATATCGGGCGAAGCAAAGACCAACGATTCGGTAACCTCGCGATAATGTCTAATCATCTTGGCCAGGCGCGCCTCGGTCATATACGAGCGCAGGTCCTTTACGGCGCGGTCGAGCTCACTGCGGAACGATTTGCTGCGCAGCGCACGATTGAATAGCACGTTGCCCCAGTAGTTGCTTACGCCGCGCTCCCAGCTCGCATAGTCCGAGAACCCGGCAAGAGAAAGCTCCAGCTTACGCAGCATTCCGTCGTTATCCCAATCTAAAAAGTACCAGGTATTTGAGTTGAGCGGGCTGTACAGATAACAGTTACGGTTCTGAGTATCGCAGTTGCCCGTCAGGATCTGAAACGCCAGCCAATAGACCAGATTCTCGGTATCAAAGTAGGTGTCGAGCACGTTATCGATCTTTTGCGATTCGTCGTTGAGCGCATCGAGCATCTCGATGAGCTTGGTGTGGTCCGAATCGCCCTTAATCTCGAGCATGCCCTCGAAGTTTGCCTGGTTGTAGTCGGGATCGTCGGCAAGTTTAATGGTGTTCTCGTAGCGATGGAAATCAAAGCTGTTCACCTTATACAGGTGCCCGCTCTTATCCAGGCCATGTGCCTTAAGCGCCGTCTTGTTGAGCTGCTCCACCTGCGTAAACAGGCCGTAGTCCTCAAAGGTATCGTTGGACTTTTCGGTCTGGTCGCACACCCACAGATGCACAAACTGCGTGCGCAGGCCCATCATCTGGGGAATCCCGCGGATAAGGTCGTAGGCCATCTTGTTGCGAAAACGCATACCCTCGCCCATATGCTTGTTGAGCGCAATCGCGCGCTGCTGGCGCCAGGTACCCTTTCCTTTTTTGAGCTCCACCTTGTAATTCTTCTGCGTATAACCGCTCGACGTCTGGCCGCGCACCTGCACGGTAGCATTGGGCGCTTCCTCGCCATAGCCAACCTCGCCGGCCACTGGGCCGTCTTCGTCGCCCGCCTGCAAAAGGCCCATAACCTGATAGCGTGCCACGCCCATGTCGGCGTAGTCATAAACCGAGTACGTATTGATCTCGGCCCAGCTATGATCAGTGTTCTCGGAGCTGTTGCCGCGCGAGACCGTCAGGTACATGGTCACAATGCCCGAGTCATCGTAGACCTCGTAGAGCTCGTCCTTGTCGCGAAGGTGCTTGGTGCCGTCCGAGGCCTCGGCCTTTTTAATCTTGTCCTGCTTTTTGACCTTTTTGGTCGAGGAGTCTTCCTGCACCGAGCAGCCCGAAAGCAGCAGCGCGCCGGCAGCCGTTTCAATCAGTCGACGGCGCGACATCATCCTATCGGTCATCAGAACCTCCCCAATGGTTGCGATACACACGGACCACCGTGCGCTCAAAAACGCCATGCGGCTCGCCCTTATGGCGGGCTTCCTCATAGCGCTGCTCGGCACGGTCGAGCAAGCGGCCCAGTTGTGTAAAGCGACCCGTTTTGTCGGTCGCCACAATGGGCTGCTGGCTCAGGATACGATACGGCAAGTTGGCGGTATAGGTATCGAGCCGCAGCAGGGCCACGATAAAAAACACCACCGCACCCAACAAAAAGCCAAAGCCGTAAAACTGCTGCGGCAAAAGCAACGACACGGCGGTCGCCAGCCCTGCCACACCGGCAAACAGGCCCGAGGCCAGAACGGCTCCCTTGTAGTCGGTAAAGTACAGCAAGATAAGCAGGATCGTGTTGCCCACGGCATACAGGCCGTAGCCTACGCATAACGTGCGAAAATACCCGTGCATAAGGTTGTTAAAGCCCAGCGGCAGGGCCGAGAGCACTGTGGTCTCGAGCGAAATGACCGCCGCCGTCACAAACAGCTGCTTGAGCGCGCAAAAGCGCAGTTCGCTGTTGAGCGTGGAGAGCATCTCCTCCTCGGCCACCACAATATCGCCCACCACGCCGCCGTCGTTAAACAGGCTGTAGTAGTCACGGTAGCGCGGATAGAAATTGACCTCGACCGACACCACAAAGTTGACGGTCGTGACGAGTGTGGTCAAAAACGCAATGAGTGCGGGCACGTCATGGTAAGGAGCCCCGTAAAACAGGCCTTTGATCTGCACGCCAATAGGACCCGCCCAGATAATAACCAGGTGTGCGAAAAGCCCCAAGTTGGTAAACAGCCCCGTAAGCGCAAGCGGCATAAATTGGTCGAGCCAGCGCAAAAAACGCCAGGGACTCCGGTCACTCCGTGGAAAATACCGGTACAGCAGTACCACATCCCAGGCGAGCATGACGCCGTAGCCTAGGGCGATTGACACCAACAGGCCCTCGACCGGCGGCAGCCCAAGTGCCAGCGCGGCCAGGGCGCACAGGCATGCCACACCAATGGCAGCCGCAAAGCTGCACAGGATACCGCGGTAATCCTTGATGGCCGTGAGGTAACTCATACCGTTCCAGTTGACGATCATAATGTTGAACAGCCACAGGCACAGCAGCCCCTGCAGCAGCGTGGCGCCCGAGAACAGCAAAAAGACGCCGTAGAGCACCGTGCCCGCAACGAGCATGATGGCGTTGGAGCCCCAAAACGAAGGCAAGATCTCATCCTCGCGCTCGGCAAAGAGCATGTCGGCCAAAAAGCGCGTGACCGGCATGGAAAAAAAGCTCGTGAGCGTAAGCGACGCCAGCAGCGTATAGGTCACCATGCACACCAGCAGATCCTGGTTGGCGCGCCCCACGCCCCACAGACCGCACAGCACCAAGATGCCCACCTGGAGTAGCACGCCCAGCAGCATAGGGCCCGTGCACACAATGCCGGCGTAGCCATAGGCGCGCATCGTGGCAAACAGACCCTTGCGCCTAAATAGGCGTTTGAGCTCAAAACCGATTCCGGCCACCGGCTACTCCCCCTCTCTGGGCAGGTCAAACGCTTGCGCCGTCTCGTCGTACAGCGCGCGATAGTTGGCGAGCATCTGCTCGTGCAAGAAGTACGTGGCAACGCGACGCTGGCCGCGCTCCCCCATCTCAATGCGACGAGCGCGGCTTGTGCACATGCGTTCCATGGCATCGGCCAAGCCCTTGCGATACATGGGCGGCGTCACAAAACCCGCCACGCCAAAGTCGTCGCCCGGGGCGCCTTCGAGCAACTCACGGCAGCAGCCCACCTCAGTCGTCACGCAGGGACGGCGCGCGGCAAGCGACTCCAGCACGCTGAGCGGCTGGCCCTCGGAGATGCTCGTCAAAATGGTAAAGTCGAGCTTTTCCATGTACTCGACCACGTTGACGCGGCCGGTAAAGATCAGGTCGCGCACGCCCAGGGTTTCGACCAGCGCGTGGCACTCGGCGCCGTACTCCTCGTCGTCCACGCCGCCCATGATGTGCAGGCGCACCTTGGGCAGGCGCTCGTGCAGCTCAAAGAAGGCATAAATCATGGTCTTGACATCCTTGATGGGCGCCAGGCGCACCACCGCGCCAATGTCCACCCAGCCGTCATCGGTCTTTAAGGGAATATCCTTAAAGCGATCGAACTGGATGCCGTTGGGGATGACCAGGCATTTGTCCGCATCGCAGCCCATATCAATCTGCGTCTTGCGGGCGTTGTGGAATAGGCTGGTCACGCGGAAGGCGCGGCGGTAGATCTCCTCCGAAAGCAGGTAGAAAAAGCGAATCCAGCGGTCCTTAAACGAGGGCACCACCCAGTCGGCGCGAATGATCTCTTCCTCGCGCTCACGTGTATAAATTCCGTGCTCGGTCAGCAGCACCGGAGCCTGGTGAACGCTTGAGCCCAGGCAGGCGAGCAGGCCGCCGTAGCCGGTCGAGATGGCGTGATACACATCGGCCACCGGCACCTCGCTGCCCAGAAGGTAGAGCACGGGCAACAGCATGGAGCGCATGGTGTGGAATGCATCGGCAAAGGGCGTGTATGGGTACTCGGCCAGGCACACGTCGCGAAAGATATCCATAAACGTGCGGCTCTGCAAAAACGAGAGCGGGTGCACGCGACGGCGCTGAAAGATATCGAACAACACGTCCCAGTCCGGATTGGAGAGCGACACCAGGCGGCGCAGCGCCTCGCGCTCGCGGTCGTCAAAACTGGCTTCGTGCTGCTCGCCCGAAAGCCGCAGGGCATCGTCCAGGAACACCTCGTGCACCTCGACCACGTTGCCGGGCAGCTCGTAGACAAACTTGCCGCGGTCCTCGGCATGTGCGCCAATCACCCACAGCACAAACTCGTGCTCGGGCATGGCCGTAATGTAGCCATGCATCCACGTGGACACGCCGCCGTGCACATAGGGGTAGCAACCCTCGAGTACCAAGCAGATCCTCATTTGTCGCCACCCTCCTTGCGCGCAATGGTCACCGTCTTGTCCGTGGCTTTAACCAGGTACAAATCGCCCGTCAGATGCGTAATTTCGCCACCCGTGACTGCACCCGGCTCGCCGCCGTTGGCACGGAACATAAGCCACGCTTCATCGTGGAAGTTGCCCAGGTTAAGCGTCCAGGCGACCTCGCTTGTATCCATGCTCACCGTCACGGACGAAAAGCGCTGAATGGCGCCCGAACATTCCGAGCCGGTCTGGCGACGCAGGTCGGGCGCAGACTTGGTAAGCCACTCCAGGTAGTCGGTCAGACCGCCTTTGTAGACCTCCCAGCCCTCCTTGGCGCCGCGATCGGGATCCAGCAGATCGTCCGGATGCATAAAATGCGTACTCACGTAGTGCATGTTGAGCTCGGACACTGCGGCCAGGCGCATATAGGAATCGTTGACCATGCCGCCCGAGACAATGCGCGGCTGCTCCACAATACCATCGCTCGCCACGCCAAACTCCTGCACGTACGGCAGATCGGTGCCATCCTCAAAATACGTACTGGCGATGGTCTTAATGCGTGGAACGTCAGTGCCGATAAGCTGGCGCGCGCGGGCCGAAAGGATATTCGACGGCGGCACGTAGACCGAGCCATGAGCGTTGGGCAGGACCTCGTCCTGAAACGCGATAAGTTCGTTGAGCGAAGCGACAAGCGTTTCCTTGTTCTTCCACGTCTTGTAGTCGTACAGCATGCCATAGTCGGTATCCCAGAGCGCCAGCGGCTGATGATTGTAGCCGTGAAAGCCCAGCTCTCCGCCCATCTGCAGCAGCATGCCGCCAAAGTAGCGAAACTGCGTGGTATCGGGCTGGCGCGCGGGCATGGTCTGGTTGACCGCGTCCTCGTAGTTTTCGATCATCACGCCGGTATAGCGAATGTCGTATTTTTGCGCGAGCTTTTGCAGATCGGGCCACCAGACCTTGGCATAAAAGTCGGCGATGGAAAGCCCATAGTCGCGCTTGATGTAGGTGCCGTCGCCCGAGGGCACGGGGCTGGGAAAGTCGTCCAGATAGAAGACGGCGCTGTTGATGACCGGATAGGCCGTGGCATCGCCCAGCAGGCTGATCGCCGCGGCGTAAAAACCACGCGTGACCTTGTCGTAGATGCCGATATTGCACACCACGGTGCGCCCGCTGCCGCAATCGTTTGACCAAATGAGCGGGGCGCCCGCATCGCCGGTCTTAGCCCACACACGAGCCGTCTCGCGCAGCAAAACAGAAAGCGACGAATTGAAGGGGTCCGATAGGTCGTAGCGCTCTCCCCCGCCCAGCATAAAGTCCTTGCTCGGCACAATGCTCTCGGCCGTCACGTAATCATATCCGGCCGACTCAATACCAAGCTTGGGAGCAATCACCTGCAGGTAGCCCGAGTTATCCGGCGGCATGGCAAGCATAAGCGAACCGCCGGCACTCACCCAACTCATAATGTCAGTCAGATGCGTACCGAGTCCATCGAGCGATGGCATAAGCAAAATCACGCGATCGTAGGAGGTCAGCGAGGGTATGGCATCCGCGCCGTCTAGGGCAAGGTCCACGTCGCGGTGCGCGATCTTCATGTCGAGCAGGATCTGATCGAACCATTCCTTTACGTCCTCGACGCCATCCTGATTAGTATCGGTAATGACCAGGCACGTGGGCTTTTGGCCAAACATCGCCGACCCAGCCGGTACCGCATCGTTGGCGGCAAGCATCCCAAGCTTATGCTGGCTGGCGCCATACTGCACACCGGCGCGCTCGATCAACAGCACGGCCGCCATGGCAATAAAAACAGCCCACACCACAAGCAGGCCCATCCAGCGAAAATGGCCCGCACGGTCGCGGATATGCTGCATCACGCTCATCGGGCCTCCTCTCCGTTGCGCCAAAATGCCAGCTCCTCGCGGTTCTCGGCGCTCAAAAACACATGTTGTTTGTCGATCGCATCGATCACGTGGCGAACCTCGTCACCATCGCGACGCATCACGGCAAGACGAAGGCAGAGCATCCAAACGTCCTGCTCTTCTGGCGCGTCGAGCACCAGCTCGTTAGTCACGGCCTGCGCTTCGTCGATCTGGCCGGCATCGGCCAGGGCGGTGGCGTATCGAATGCGCAACTCAAAGGAGTCCTCGCGCTCGCAGCGACGCGCAAGCAGGCGCGCATACTGCTGGCGCTGAATCTGAGCCACGCGGCCCTCAGCCAAACCCGAGTCCAAGTATTCACCAAGAAAATCGCAGTATGCGTTGAGGTTTTGCTCGCTCGGGTCGGTCTTAAAGGCTCGCTCCAGCTGTTGCAGCTTAAGATCGGACTCCTTGGAGATCTGCGCCACCGCCGTCGCGGCATAGTGCGCCACCTCGACGTCGTCGTTAAGCTTGGCCGCCTGCAGCTGCGCCAAATACGCATCGGGCTCCTCGGTGAGCATGGAGAGCATTAAACGGCGCCGGTCTGCCGGGTCGTTGACAATCAGCGCCTCTTCGAGCGGAACCACGCCCGCATCGGCATCGCGGTCGTGCACCAAGATGTTGCGATGCAGCTCGTCGTTAATGCGCAGCGATTCCAACGTGGCGTCCTTAAGAACCGCGCCAAACACGGCGCTGCGCGCGATAAGCAGCGCTACCAGCAGCGGGCCCCACAACGGCACGAGCACCATTACGGCAAGCATGTGCCCGCGAACCGGCAGCAGGCCCAACTTCATAAGCGTCCACAGCACCAGGCAAACCAGCGCATGGATCAGCAACAAGACGGCAGCTACGACAAGCGAGATCAAGCGGCATCCCCCTCACCGTCGCCGGTGCTGCCAATGCGCTGCAGCAGCGCCACGATGTCCTCGCCATCGACGGGTTCCACCGCTATCTGCTTCGCACTCAGGCGCTCGCGGATAATGGGCAAATCGCATGCCTTTGCCTGGCGCATGAGCAGGTAGAGCGTGTCGCCGTCGACCAAGCCCGCGGCATCGCTCTCGCGGATCGCAGAGCCAATCGCGCCCACCAGCTCGCCGATGGGCTCCATGCCCGGCACCACGCGCAGGAGCACAAAGCTCCCCATCTTGTTGTCTGCCAGCGCCTGCTCGGCCGTGAGCTCTTGGCCAAAGGCCGCCTGCTTGAGCACGCATGTACCGGCAACGCAGCGACTATCCCGCGCCACGGCCTCATAATCAAAGGCACGTCCCAGCGCGCTTTCGACCAGGCCACACAGGATACGGAACAGGTTTTGGTAATAGAGCGTCATTTGATTCTCGGCCGCGCGACGCACAAAGATCAGCACGGCGGGCGCACCGTCGCGCTCGATGGCGTATCCAAACATGGGAAGGCCCGGCGTAAGCCCACGATTCACCCACAGGCCCGATGAGCCCCCGTCGCCCAAGATGGGTTTGAACTGCTCAAGCGTAAGCGAGCGCGCGGCATCGTCGGCAATCGCGGGACTCGCCGCCACCAGACGTGAAAACGCCCCGCCCGAAACATGGTAGATTGCCACCGAATCGTTTTCGAGGATCTCGCCCAAAAGCTCGCAGCACTTGCGGTAAATATCGCGCGGGTTGAGCACGTCGAGCTCCTGCGTCACGGCAAAGATCTTGCCAAAGCTGTCGTGGCGTCCCACGATCTGGCGCTTGTAGGCGCGCTTGTCCTCGATGGCATCGTGATACAGCTGCGTCAGGAACGTATTGCGATTGCGCACAAGCTCGTTTTGATCGCGCTCCGCCCTAATGGCCTCGCTGTTGCGCAGCTGCACATAACCGCACACCGCGCCAACCACAAAGTACGCGATAAACGGCAGCCAGTTGGACGGCTCGTAAAACAGCCCCTCAAAGGTGTAGCCATAGAGCACAAAGAAGTCTATCGCCAAGCCAACGGAAGCCAGCAAGGCAGCAACCAGGCCAAAGTCTAGGCCATACAGCGTGCCGATCAACACCACATAAAGCAGACGATAGTCGAGAACGTTGAGCTGGGAGGACTGGGCAAACAAGCGGGTCAGGCACTCAAAGAGCGCAAAGGCGAGCACCGTCTCCAGACATTTGACGGGCAACGTATGCACCTGGATGCGGTCGATGGCCGCGCGCAGCGGATTGACCTTCTTTGTTTGGTTGCCGGCCCAACGCGCCTGAATGGTCGAAAGATCGCGCAGCAGGTCATAGCGCTGAAACCAGCCATAGCGCACGCGAACGACATCGCTGGCGGGCAAGGCATAGCCGGCAGAATCGCCATAGGCCACGGCAAGACCGGGGAACAAGCCCTTGAGCGCCTCGCCCACCTCGCGCGCCGTGTGATGGAAGCTATCGGCAACGTCGAGCGTCTCAAAGGAGGCGTCCCAGCTGTCAAAGATGCGGCGCACCAGCACCGCGAGCTCCTCGGCGCACAGCAGGGGAAACGCCGAGTCCTCCGCGCCCTGCAGCGCGACCGATCCGGTTGAGCACGCATCGAACAGCGGCACCAAAAACGGATCCTCCAGTGCGGCGGAGGCGGTATACAGGAAAGGCGCACGCAGAATCTTTGCCTGAACGCCCCCGCGTTTAGCGTAGTAGCGGCACAGGTCGTTGCCCGCGCGGGCGATAATTCCCTTGCCCGTCTGCCCCGCTGCATCGGCAGCGCCCTCGGCGCCCGCGGGCCCCGCTACATACAGCAGCTGGACCCGACGACCCATGCACGCACGAAAGACCGAGCGCAGCAGCTCGATATCGCCCACGGTATCGGTATGCGGGGTAAGGTAATGAGACAGGTAGACCACGCGATCGAACTCGTAGGCCTGCTCCAAGTGCTGGAGCATCTCTTTCCACGAAGCATGGGGCGATGACTCGTCGCGATGCGCCTCATTGGCGGCTACAACCTTAACGTGGTCCCCGGGGAACGCCTTAGCACAAAAGTCATCGTCAACATATGCGGTATTGCCAACAACCAGCACCTCCATGGCGCACCCCTCCCCTAATTATTGCTACGGCCTAGTCAAACACGCGTATTGTACGCTGTCAACGCAAGTTGGAACGCCTTTAAGGCTGTTTTAAGAACTTTTTTAGAGGATGTGGGAGTAGCAACTCGTCCGACCCAGGCTCATTGAGAGGCTGCTATTCGCTCTGAAAAGGCACATCGCAATCTGCTGACAGCTCTGCAGGGAGAATGGCAGGCAATGTACATTGCTCTCGCACGGAATCATTGGATGAAAGACACGGCAGTTCTTTGGAATAGTTAACGATAACCTGCGGAACGATCTTAATGCCCAGAGCAAGTTCGAACTTTGCAATCGTCTTCAGCGTCATATTGGGCTGAGAATTCAACAGCTTCGAAAGCGACTGAAGGCTCACGCCCATGCGCTTTGCCAAATCGCTTTTGCTTAAACCCAAATGCTTCATCTCGCGATGAACAATAAACTCGATATCTAGCGCGTGTTCATAAGCGCGTGTTTCGCTGGTTTCTGTATCGGCGTAAAAATCAGATAAATCTACTTTATTCATTGTGTTCTCCGTTTCGAAAGCCAAGTATAAAAGTCAACGCTCAGATTCCAGAAGTTGACGCGCTATTACGGCTAATCGCTTGGCCCGCTCGATTTCTTTACTGATATTTCCTGATCCCTGATGTCCTTTAAACCAAAACAATAGAACAATTTTGTCTACGCCCTGACATATGGCATAAATCATCTCTCGATTTGCCCCGTCAAACCCTTTTAGTTCATAGAGGCCAATCTTAGATTCAATACATCGTAGCTTTGAGGTCCCGCTGGCAACCTTTAACCCATAATCATAGATTTTTGAAATCTGTTCGATCATTTTACGGGCGGCAAGCTTCTTTTTAGGGTCTGTCAACATTTTCTGGAATTGAGAGTTGGCGGGAGAAGTCGTCAGCTCCCAAAACGGTCGGCCCTTGGGGTCTCTATATTCGACAAGTTCATATCCTTCAACCAAAGGCCACCTCCCATTTCTGGATACACTTAACTTATAAGTTAAGTGTATCTATTTAAATACAGATAACAAGGCATAAGCTAGATTCCGCAGCCCCAAATCGATAAATAATCCAACCAAGTGGTGCTCAGTCCGGAAGTATGCGGCAAATTCTAGAGATGCCGAACACACTGGATAGTATCAACACGCCTACCTGCGGTTTCTGTTCATGAAAAGGACAGCGTGCTCGAGGGTTCCGAAATTTGCCGCATACTTCCGACGGACGATTTCAGAAGTGCGGGGAAAATCCGAACCGGTAGGCCAGACCCCGATTATGGGCATCCACGACCTGCGGTTTTGTCGTCAAAATACGAGTTGTGCTCGGAGGTTTTCGATTTTTCCGAGCACTTCCGAAATGCGAGGCCCTGCAAAGCATGTTCTAGCAACATTAGCGCCATCCGCGACAACATCCAGTTGTTGCGGAAACGTCAAAGGGCCGTTGCCGGAAAACCGAACAACGACCCTTCTTTGTCATCGCCTCACGTAGAGTCCACGACGACTGTATCACTGAGAACACTCTGCCTAACGCCCAGCGACTCTTGCACGACCAGGCGAAATCGCCAAAAAAGAGGGTCGACGCATCAACCTCTTCAAGTGTCGCCCGAAGGTTTCCACCGGAATTCTTTAGTCAACCGCTTCGTTACGTCCTATTCGCCAAAATCGGCAGAGAGCTGGTAAGGGTAATCTGCAACGTTTGGCTCTTCGAATTTAATGCCACCGCAACCCTGAGCACGTTTGATCAATTTTTTATCAAATGTTTGAAAAACAAACTCGTCACTCTCGTCGAGCATAACATCGGTAAACTGAAGCGCGGACCCAACATGAATAGCATCCTTAGGATCAACGTTATAATCCCACACGGCGCGACGAGCCATTGCCGCTGTCTCG
This sequence comes from uncultured bacterium, assembly GCA_905215505.1. Classification (GTDB taxonomy): domain Bacteria; phylum Actinomycetota; class Coriobacteriia; order Coriobacteriales; family Coriobacteriaceae; genus Collinsella. Next base: position 16,616 of record CAJMPU010000011.1, on the reverse strand, counting down.
CGATCAACATTGATTAGAAGCACGCCGTTTTCAGGACTAAAGCAGTCCTCAAGCGCGCCGTACTCTCGACGGCCGATGGTTGATATCTCGCCGGTGCCCTTAACCTTATACTTGACAACTTCGACCATAGTAAAGACCGATGTAACCAACCTAGCCTCGCCACGCTCGACGGCCTGGACCACGCCCTTACGCGCATCGCGCCCGTACTCTTCATCTTTAAGATAGCCAATGAAGCAATTTGAGTCCCAGTAGATGTACTTCACTGCTAGGCCTCCAAAATGCCGCAAAGACTAGAAAGCTTAGGCAGCTTGTCCGGCTGCATGACTACCTTACGCGCATCGACAGACGTCACAACACCGTCAGATCTGTAGGTTAAAACACCAGACACTCGAGTACGGCACTTAAAACAGGATCGAATCTCTTCAAGAATCTTATCTTGAAACTTCCCCTTTATATATTTACCGGTTCCTTCGTCTACCATTCCAAACTTGTTGCCACGTTTTGCGTCCAAGGTACAAATAGTCCCCACTACAGAGCCCACAACCTGATAACTACGGGGCTCCCCGACAACCTCAAATGCCTGACGAACAGGAGCGTGCTTAACGGGGCAGTTGCCACTAATGACCTCAATACTTGCGCGAATGGGATCACTATCCTTTGCGCCCACAACAGAGACAAGCTTTCGATACTCGTCCCTTGCTTTTTTTGGGCACAATCCAACATCACGCCCGCTGCTTAAACGGCCGATAAACCCAGAAATGACTTCAAAGCAAGGATCTAGATCGTATTCTTCTTCGCTTACGAGCTCAGCATTAAATACCATAGATCCATGGTCAACAGAAAAGAGCCATTGCGCAAAAGGAGCAGCATCGTCCGAAAGAGCCTTAACCATATCGGCAAAAGAATTGACGCTCTTTTTAAAAGAGTCAAAATCGAGCTGTTCATCGTTAATGTGTAGTCGAACGGTTTTAGCTTCTCGATCCATAATGCACCTCCTACTTCAAACACAAAGTTTAGCAGGAAGGACTCCAAAAAGCTGGGCGAAAAGCCGCTTTCCAGACAGCCCTACAACCTAAATGTGACCCGAACGGCAACTCTATAACCCTAATTCAGACACCACCCTTGATTACCAACCAAATGAAACGACACCTGGCAAGCATGCAAAACATTGAACGCATAAAAAAGGGCAACACTCTCCAACTGAAAGCGTCGCCCTTAAAGCTCCCGAAGAGCTTTTGTATTGCAGGTAGAGACCTTAGCACACATAGAGCCAGTACGGCCTCTCAAAATCGAGATTTACATACTCCCCTTTGCGGATTCCCTCCTCGACCTTAGGAAACCCAAGCCGATAGGCACGCAGGCGAAAATAGTTGCTGTTCTTTTCCAGATAAGCTCTGGCATCGTCTTCGCTCATCAGTGAGAAATGGAAGCCCCTGGATTTGAGGTGATCTATCTGCTCGGACGCCGTAAGTCACGGCTTTTTTGTTTGCATCGGTCATCAGATCTCCAATCTCATAAATAGGCTCGGGCGTTAATAGTAACGCGCTAAATCAATGAAGAAAAAGGAGACAGACGTGGGGACTCACAACAGAATTACAGCAAAACGTAAATGTGACCCAACCCCTCGCTTTGCCGTCGAATCTTTATGATAATTAACAACGTACAACAATGAGGAGCCCAAGCGAAACTCAAGTAGACGGGAACAACGCGCAATCAATCGAGCCTCTAAAGTCCACGGACGGTCTGGGCGAAGGCAAAGGTGGCATTCGCAAGAAGTGGCCCTGGAAAGACCCAGATCACCATGAATTAATGTCTGATCTTATTCTTAAGGCCAACTACAGCATTCAGGACTTCAATGCTGTCATCAAAGACGGATTTACTCCCAACATTAAGGACACTGTATTTCTGGTAGCACTTGCCACCTGGATTAAAGATGCATACTGGCAGATTAATTACACTTGCTTGAAAGAAAAAATTAGAACCAAATTCGAGTTCTCGAGACAGAACGAACTCACAGAGGCGCGTAATTATCTTGAGGCGGTTCGCTCAATCGTAATTGCACACCCCTTAAATTCGACGAAGCATGAGGGGTACGGCTTTGGTCCAGAAGGGCGAATTTGTATTGATGTGCGAAGGAAAAGTCTTATCGACTCATATCCGGGCACAGTAATCTATCGCATCACACCAAAAGGATTCGAAGAAACCGACAGTGTCGAGGATAATGAAATCGCGCTAATGACCTGCCGCAGCACTCAATCAGAAAAAGGCAAGCTACATTTTGAAAGGTGTTGCCTAGATATGCGCGATATCCGCAACTCAGCCGAAATCTACATTGACGCTTTATACGAACTCGATCGATATCTCGGCCGACTAAGAAAGAAAGAGTTCGAAACATGAGTGTGATCTTCTCTAGCGGATTAACCTTCGCTCAGCCGCAATTGCATTTCGAGCATCCTTTAGATGCTTCTGTGCCTTTCGGTGTATATCTTTTAATTGCTTAACTGGGTCAACATCAACTTCATCATAAACATGGGTCATATCGCCATCAACATATGCAACAAAGGAAGAGCCGCCCAACTTGCCGACTGCTTTGCTGTGTTGTAATAGCAAACTTTGCATATCCTTACGAGCGGCGCGTATTCTAGGCTCAGCACATTTCAGGAAATGACAGAATAACTCAATAACAAGTTCGTTGTACCTCATGTTTGTATATCGAAAACAAAGATACGGACAATCGGATGAATCATGGTCTTTGATTTTCGAAATTGTCTTGTTTAGAAAAGCGCAAAGTTTTGGCGAGGTATTGTATTCGCGCATATCAACAATTTGATCAAGATCAAATCTGACCCTAGTCGCATCATTTTCCCTGACAAGCGAAACAACGGTTTGACCATGCTGAACTGGATTTCGAATCTCATACATAAAAACATAGAGGCCACTTTGGTCATACCAAGAAGAAGGTAGTTTCCAATAGTCTTTATATAGTTCTTTATTTGAACCTCGGTCATACTTCCGCATAACTGCCTGCATCCTATCGACAAGACCACGGGCTGCGGAAACATAATTACCAAAGGCAGCGTTAACGACAGTCCTCTCGCCAAAACCCCCATTGGCAAAGCCGTCGGGTAAGAAGTCAAACTGATCGCACGGAACCAAGCGCCTCAGTTCACCATAGTTCCATCGAAACTGTTCATACAGTTGGTTAGCCTCCCAAAGTGACCGTACAACGTCGTCATACTCTTTCACTTTGGTTACAGAATCGCCCTCGAGATATTCAATCTTTGAGAGCGCTTTCTGAGCTTCGACACTCACCGATTTGAACGGCAAAACATGGACTAGATCTGCCAAGGGAATCCCCCTAATAGAGCAATAGCCATACCTGTGGCAATTAACAATGTCCCCAGCAAGGCGAACACTAGGGATGCTAACACCAAACGCCAACGGATTTGTGGACATGACAAATGGAGTCGACGCGGGTCTTAATTTCTTGACCACCCAGTCAACTCGAAATAGCACAGCCCGGGCACACGCCACACACCACTCCCGGCACGAGGGTCCAGCCTAGCGCCATTACCTTGGTAGCAAGCACCCCGAACGCACAAAGCGGCCCGGGACATCACTACCCAAGAAATAAAACACCATGCCCCCCAACAACGACATCGCCTACCTGCTAAAGTTCGCACCCAAGGAAGCGTACATCGACGACCTGCTGAACGGGCATCTCTATATGAACGCGGCCGGCCACTATCATGGACAGTCTGGTGAACAGGGCGACCCGCTCGAAGCGTCCGTAGTTCCCGGGGCATGCATCTACGGCAATTACCGCTTGCCCATTTACTGCACGTATACGGTCCACAAGAACGACACCGTCAACAACTACCGACATTGCATCTTAAATCAATAGCCATCGCGCCGCATGTAGGTATTTCATTCGATGTTCGGCTCATTCATGAATCCCTTATTGTCCATCAACGGAATCCTAGATTCTCGCCCCTTTTCAGACCATCCTCCAACTGGTACCCGACCAGCATGTCAAACGTTATATGTGCCGCCAGAGATCCGTAGCGGCACTGAGAAAGGCGAGGCGCGACGCCGACCGAATCCCACTTCCCGCCAACCCATTAGAAGCGACCGTGAACCAACAACGGTTAGAACAAAACTGCATCATCCGATTTGGTAAGGAACGACGGGGTCAAATTCAACGGGCAAACCCAGTTCAAAATGGAGGATGGGAGATGAGTCAATTTGATCAAGTAATCCATCTCCACGGCGAACCCACGACTTTCCGTTTGCACATATAAAACCAATCTCAATCAATGGAAATCTGTGCATGCCACCAAAACCATTCATGTCGACATCGGCAATATAGAGCCCAGGAGGAATCAGGGCGAACTTTTTCCGATATTCGCTGCAGCCCTTTAAGTCTTCTCCTTTAGTACATCCATGTCCTTTAGTGATAACAACGGTAACCACAACCTCATAAATAGGAAGATCGCTGTCATTTCGAATAACAATATGCGATAAGCCCCGTAAATCGCCTTCGAGCCAAGCGGCAACCGAAGAGGGCTGAGACAGCATGTCCGCCTCTCTTCGACGAGCTTCTTCCTTATGCATATGTGTCGTGTCACGCAATGCAACAAATCCCGTCAAAAAAATAGTTGCAACCGGACACAAGGCCTGAAGAAATTCAAAAACAGCACACATCAAGTACCACCCCTCTTATAAAAAACGAACAAGCCCAATAAAGCCACATAGCCAATTGGCCATGTGGCCAAATGAGTTTCATACATTTAAATTAAACATAGTGTCAACTGTTATCAATTCAGGAGGCGATTCAGTTCATCGCCGGCAAGGAAACGCAAAAGATCAGGGAATGACCTCAGCACGCATTTACCGACAGCAAATCCTATCCATGGCATCAAGCGCGACAGCCAGCATATAAATAACTCAATTTTCTCATCCACCTGTACCCATAAAAACGCAGAAACCGTCATTCGGCGGCCTCTGTAAACCAAGCCGGGCGTGCCGCAGCATGGTCTCTTCGTAAAATACCTTTAAGGGGGAACCCGATAGCGGGCAATCGCCGACAACGAATCCCGCAACTTGAGGAGACGTCTCTTAAAAACTCTTTTTACGCCTGTACCATCGTTCCAATGAGCCAACACACCCAGGCGGCGCAGATCCACGCCAATCCGGCACGATGGTTCTGAGAATTCCCTTATCTTGGCAGTGAGAAGTCGGACCCGCAAAGCGACCCGGGACGTCACTACCAAAGAAAGGAAACACCATGCCCAACGACGGCATTGTCTACCTACTTAAGTTCGCACCCAGGGAAGCATACATCGACGACTTGATAAACGACCGCCTCTACATGAGCGCGGCCGGCTACTACCATGGCCTGCCTGGCGAGCAGGGCGATCCGCTCGAGGCGTCCATGGCCCCCGGGGTATGCCTCTACGGATATTCCCGCCTGCCCATCTACTGCATGTACACGGTCTGCGAGAACGATATCGTCGACAACACCGTGAAAATCCCGATATGCATGATCCAGGAGTTCGGGTGCGCGGACGGGTGGATCGGCATTGTGCGGTACGACAGCTTCACGCGCCTCGCCGACAGGCGCATCGCCGACGACGGAAGCATCTACGCCCACGGCCCCATCTCCTACGGCGTCCCCAGGCCAAAACAGATCCGCGAGATCTTTGAGGGCATCCCGTACAATCTCGTTATCAAAACGCCCAAGTACGCATATCAGCAGGAGTATCGAATCATCGGGTCGCGACCGGTCGAATGTCCCCTTTTACCAGACGAGGATCACACCGACCGCAGAATTGAAAACTACGCCCATGCAGAGCTTGACCTAAGCAGCAGCCTCGCAGACTTTTCCTGGAAGGCTTCGGTGCCGAGCCTCGAAGAGTCGCAAGACGGCCTCATGCTGGAGCTCCCGCATCGCGTATAGCCAACGAAGCGCGGGCGGGACGCCAACAATGGGCAACGTCCCGCCCGCTCTGCGCGATCTCATGCGCATCCAACTTGTAGGGTAAATTCATCACTCGCGGCGATTACGACCCCAATATTTCCTTAGGAAACACGCTCGGCAAATCGTTAACGCCCATAGCGAAAAGCACCTTTGCGCTGGCATCGTTGCTGAGCTCGTCACTCAACTTAAGTGCATCAAGCAGTATGTTTCGGCGTAACATCTTATAGTCATCCTCAGTCAGCACTAGCTCAAGATCGCTTAAAACCCCTACTAGATTGACATCGTGAGACGGAGACACCCTGGCGCAGAATAGACGTTCGTCATGCGCACAGATATTTCGAAAATCTTTGATGTGATCGTATGCGAGCCTCAGCCTTCGAGGGCTGATGCGTTTATCGACTTCATGCGTCTCGGAATAAAGATCGGAAAACGACTTGGCAATGGAATTTCTCATACTTTCTGGTTGAAACTCAAAAAACTTGAATGCCTGGCCAAGCATTAAATAATTCATAAGAATCCATACCGGCGTATTATCGTGATTATTTTCATAATGACGAATGTAGTCCCTTTTATAATCACTGTTCCATTTTTTAGACCTACATAACACCTTCTCGAAATCACCGATAAGCTTGTCGATCTTTTTTCGATAGCCGGCATCAGCACGATAGGAATCTCTATCAAGGTATGCTTCTTGGTTATCTTTATGAGCCATGGCAAACCGATAAGAGCAGACGGTTTTAAGAACTGCTTCCGCCTTGTTAAAATACTCAAACATCAGCAGGCGCAACGTTCGATCGAATTCGAATAAACGATAGATATCAGAAAACTTGGTCCCTTTTACGAAAACCTCTTGGCAAGAATCTCCCCGTTGGCCGAGAAACAAATCCTTGTAGCCGTTAACAACCGGATAGTACCCCTCGCGCTCCAAAACTAAACGAGTACTGTTATCGCATTCGAGTCCACGGCTTTCAAGAATAGCAATCTGCTCATCAATAGATTTAAATGGTTTATCCATTTGGACCCCTTAAACGCGAAAACCGCCTTTCGGCGGTTCCCACGGACCAAGCCGGACGTACCGTCGCAAGGCCTCATCACAAGAGTTACTTTAAGCGAGAACCCGGGGTCCGTCAATCCGGTGCCACCAATCTTCCAAATCAATCCTTGAACCAGGCACAAAAGTGTGCAAATGGAATGCCTTTATAAAAGAGGGACACCAAGGAGATGCCGCTAATTGTCAGCATTAGCCCACTGCTCGCATTGTCTCTTAAACCCGGCAATCACTTTGTCGCAGGTTTCGACAATCCCTGCCGGAACAGTATTGAACTTAACGGGATCAAACTGATACGCCATGAGGTTTTCGATATGGAAGTATTCGTTTGCAAACTTGAACACTGTCTCATCGATATTGGCACGATTGCAGACCTGACTCATTTCACCAGCATTGTTGTCAGCGAGTAATCTAAACGCGCAGATTTTCTCAACGGGTGAAGGCGCTTGATCATAAACGGACAGCAGCTCCGCATTTCCAAGCTGGCTCAATAAGTCTTGGTAGCTAAAGTCCTTTAAACCGATATCCTCAAGCTGCTTTTTTGCTTCCTTCCACTCTTCGTCAGCAAGCTCTTGCTCACGCATCGTCGCAACTTCCCGACGATGCATCAAACTTGATAAAACGTGCCAGGCAGACGACTTTCCGTACGCAATTTCAACCGCTCTCCTAGCAAGCGCAATTCTATAAGGCAGGGATGCGTCGCTCGCCACGATTGCCTTAAAGCACTGTACCGCACTATTAAAATCATCATCCTCAACAGGTATCAGGGATAACTCCCCGCAATCGTTGCGCGCATAAAAGCAGGATGTATCGCACAGAATATCCTTGTGGACTTTGCCGATCATGATGAGCGTTTCAAAGTCATGGGTCAGCAGCAACGTTGTAATCCCACGACAGACACCCTTAGATTTCGAAAATAACCTTTGGAGAATCGCGTATTTCTTATTTTGATCAAAGGAAGAAATCGGGTCGTCGAGCACAACCATGTCCGGCTTCTCACTTTTCACCTGAGCGGAAAACAATGCAATCGCAAGCGAATTACGCTCGCCATAGCTTAGGTGCGACTTTAAATCCTCGATGTTCATCGCGAGCCCGCGTGGCCTCAGTGAGACGGCACAGCGAGCCCCATCTGGCGAAGCGATTGAGATCTCGTAGGGAAATCCTGCCGACTCCAGAAAAGCATTCATTTCGGCCATCGATGCCTTGATGGATTTCCTTAATGCTGCGCTTTGACGACCGATGGCAATTTGGATGTCCCTCACTTTGGATGAAAGATCATCTAGTACAGCATTAATGCTGTTGATGCGTTCAACTGCGAATTGCGAATTCATCTTTTCGAGACGCTCGACATGAATTTTTAAGCCTTCAAAATAGTCGGCATCTTTTTCTTCATTCTTCAGGAACGAATAATTTAATTGCTGGATTTTTTCGAGCTTGGCCTTAAGTCCCTCCGCATCTGCTTTGATGCAGGCAAGAAAGGCATCATTCTCGGGATTGGGCTCTTCTTCTAGCTTCCCGTGTAAAATCGCGTCAGACTGCGCACGGGCGTTTTCGCTAAGAAGCACCTCGGCTTCCCCGAAAGTCTCAATCGTTTTTGTACAGTTATCGATATATTTTCCGCCGTATACGGCCTGCATTTCGTTACACACTTCAAGTTCAGGCTGTTCGAGAGCCTTACCGCAATACGGACATACGCCCCGCGAGTTGTATTTACTGCCTTTGTCACGCCACTGCAGCCAATCCTTGGCATTGTCTCCTTGGATTAGTGGGGTAAACGACTCGAACTTTGGAGAAACATGCTCAATAAGGTTTCCCATTAACACGATGCCTTTCGCAATTGGGCTAACCTTCGAATAGGTCTGCTTAGAAACCTTCCCAAAGCAAGACAGCAAGTTATTAACTGTAGAGAGCAACTCAGCCACCTTGCCCTCATCCCGCAACCTTTTGACGGCATCCGCCAGTAACTCATCTGTCACTTTTGCAGCCTTACGATACTCGGGAGTATCGACAAAGATCTTGTATCCGTTTTCGATTAGCTCCATGTCGCCCTTAAACAGCGTGCTATCGACATAGTCTTCATTAAATACGAGGATATTCGCATCCGGCGGCAAGCCCTCGACAGATGGCAGAGATTCTGAGGCATAGGGTTTCAACACTTCTAACGTCTGCCCGTCATCGCCGTTATAAAGCTGAATCGCTTTTGCAACCGAGCTCTTACCGGAGCCGTTCATTCCGTGCAGAACAGTGGTTGCATTGGGTTTTAGCGTAATAGTTGCGCAGTCAATGTTGTTACAACAGGCAAGCTTTACGACAATCGGTTCAGACATTTGATCTCCATGGAAGAGGCGTTTGCGTCTTATTGATTATGAATCCGCAAGCAAACAAACTGCCCACCAACTCCGCGAGCCACGTTTTTTATGGACGAATGGCTGTAAGCAGGACAGTCTGGGTCGGCATAGGAAAGACCAACATGCGGCAGCGCTGCGAGATCAGCCGCCAGCAACAAATTGGCACCGGGATAGGTCCGGACTAATCAGACGATGGCAAGAAGGCGCCGAGATCCACGTTGTCCCGGCGCCAAACCTACGCCTAGTCATTCGCAACATGCCAGCGAATAAACCAGTTAGAATCACTCGAGAGCTCACCAAGTAACTTCTGCTCGAGAGTAGCATCATCGAATTTCCCCTCCTTGCATAAGCGCACAAGCTTAAATGCAACATTAGGGGAAACATCGTGTAACGATTGAAACGCCAAATCGCTAAAAGAGCTCGCTTCCCATCTACGATAGCCTGCAGCAACGCTATCAAGCAATAGTTCACACACAGCAGAGTCCTCACTAAGCATAACGCTCGAACAGATTGCAGAAACGACGCCACGGTATTGATCGCAGATAGCATTACAAACAATCAGCTGCTCAAGTACTTCTAAAAACGCACGCTGACCGGCGGCTGTAAGGGCATCAAATTTAATACCAAATGTCAGGAACTCTATGTCTGTTGCAAAGCCGGTAGCAACTTTTAGAGCTAAGCATCTTACAGACCATGCACATGAGTCCATTGATATAGGCTCTCTAAATACCGGGTCTTCGGGCCACTCATCCGGAAGTTCAGAAATTAAATCCGTCCAACCGACGGGAAGTGCCTTTCCATCGCGCACGCAACAACATACAAACTTATTTAATACGGACATAGCCTCTCCTGCAGAGCAGGGTGATCCTTGATATGTCGGAAGCCCTTTAAGACAATGCTCCAGCACGCCAGCCAAGGATGCGTTAAATGACTCAGAAGGGACATCATCGAGTGAGCGACATAGCAAAGAAGAGGGACGAATGGAAAACCCTGAGTGAAAATCAGAACGATTATTCGAGTCGAATTGCCTGCGCAATTCATCGATACAAGCCGTTTCCGCATTGCATGCTGGAGATTTGTTGTCTAAATAACAACCCCGCTCAACAGTGGAAAGATGCCCCACTTGTTCTTCGCTCAAAATAGAAAAGCCACAACGCTTCTCAACGCATCCGAAAACGCCAGCAGAGAAATTGTATTTAAGCAGTTCATCAGAATTCGATTTAAGGCTACTGCCCAGTTGATCAACGAGCTCTTTGTCGATTTTGTCTAAATCCATTCCGCCAATAACGTTCGAAACATCAGAAGCGACGGTATATAAATGTTGATCGACAACCTGACAAAGTAGGCTTACAAGCGACTTCTCATCAACCCGCATCTTGATCATGCCGATCGCCTTAATCCATTTTGATTCACATTGCCGAAAATCATCTGCAGCGTTTAACGTGTTCCAAGCATCGCAAATAGTATCATCCGAAAAATAAGGCGCACACTCCTTAATGACGACGGAAATCATACTCGGACGATATGCCTGGGCCGTTAAAGTAGTCAGATGCCACAGTTCCTCGGCACACGAGGGGAGATATGACCTTAAACCATCGCTCTTATAAGCAAACCTATTCTCGAAGCCCTTAGCATCCCCCTGAAGAACAAGCAGCTTAATTCCCTCGAGCTCAAGTTCGGGCCGATTGTAAATAGAGGAGTAGTCGATAAGCGAATTAGCAAGCAGGCTGCGAGAATATAAGGCGCTCGATATGCTCCCGCATAATATTGAACTAAATAACAAACACGATATATTCGACATGACGGAAGCAAGGCTAGCGTCATGTCGAATCGTTGTGTAAGGATTAACCGCCCTCGCCTCTCTCGAAGCGTTTAAGACAGCAGTCCCCACCTCCTCTTCGAACTTAAGCGCAAGGGGAATATAGGCTGGAGCGGAGAGCGCATCAATTTGTTTCTGAATTGACCACTGGGTGCCAAATCCATATTCGGAAAGCATGCCAGCGACAGTCCGCTTGTCAATTAAACAATTACCATAAGCCCAACAATCTTTCGATTCTATTGAATCACAAGCAAGTTGAAGTAATTCATAGCATCTGGAATAGCGACCTTCAATAGAAGCATCGAGGGCGTCAAGCCTTAGTGAAAGAGTGTCTCTGGGAATGCCGCTGTCTTTCATAATCTCTAGAATGCCAGCCTTGAATGCACCGACCGAAAAGGGGGTGCCATAAAGTAGCCACTCAACCGCCTTCTCACCAAGAAAGAACAGGTGAGGATTGTCAGACTTTCTCTCAAGCCATTCAGCATGGTAGTTAAATTTTTTTGAAATCAAGGCGACAGAAGCGCCAAAAGCATCAAGAACATCTTCGGGAATAGAGATCGGAGCAATGTCTGCAAAAACTGCCGGCTTACCATCTTCAATTTCAAATCGTCGATTGTGAAACAAATCTACCATCACATTATTAAGCTGATCCATCAGATAAGAAACGAGACCTGAATCACTCGGCAATTCGACATATGTGCACGCATCCATTTCCCTAACATAACGAAACAGAGACTCGATATCCGACGATGTCTCGCCTTCAAGCTTAACGAGAATGAGTGGCTTTCTGAGCTGGATAGCCCGATATAGCTCTTTACTAGTTCCTGGCCTCAATTCTGACCGTATGATTCCAATCACTATATCGCTCTGTACTAAGCGATTAAGATAATAAGACGATGATGGCTCAATGCTCGCATGGGACTCGATTGCGAAGGGTTTAAAGATATCCGATTTCAACAAAGCGCGATTAAGCTCATCCCTCAGCTGCTGCCAGCTAAAATCGCCTTCATCGCTCATCGAAGAGCTAACAAACACCTCAATACGGTCACGATCAATGACCTCGGCGTCCATCTCATTTGCATCCATAGAACCTCCTAATGATTGAGTAGATCCATAGAATAACAAGCGGCGCGGACCAATTGTGCGGACGAGAAATCGGTCGCTACAGCGCTCGATTCAATAGTTTATATCGCCAACGTCTTACAACTGAACTGGCCTGGACCGTTCGATGCGCGCGAAACAGCAAGTCGCCCATTCTCGACCTATTCTCAGTCGCTACTCGCGGAGGGTTGCACCTCATCGCCACTCCCCTTCTTCTTGCGCAGCACCTGCATCGCGTGTTCGCCCAAGATTGCTGTGCACAGCTTCAGCGCCGCAGCCTTAACGGTGTTGAAGAAGCTCTCCAAGAATGGTGCGTTCATGTCGTAGTAGTTCATATTCCTAAACAGCGCATAGATTGCCAGAAACGTTTGGGCAATGACCGCTACGACACTCATTGCAAGAGCGTTATACGGAGACTGGGAAATCCAGATCAAGGGCCTTAAGCATAGTTGAGCAAACCATTCTCCGACGAACAGCGATTCATCTTGGGCAGTCTCGATAAACCCATAGGGCAAATAGTTGCGCATAAGGAGGTGACGCATTATTTCTTTCACAAATTGACAAACACATAGAGGAACACGGTCCACGTGTCGTCATATGATTTCAGGCGACTAAACAACAGAGCATCGACGAAAGGAGCACGAGCCGCGTCTGCGAACATCACGTCGATCGACGATGGGTCGCTCGACGCACTGCCCAAAGAAGAAGCCCATGAACATGTGAGCTGATATTTATTTCAGACAATCAATCACCCAGCTCCTCAATCACCTTTTTCACTTCCCCTTCGACTTTAGCCTTATCGCACTCATCGAGACAGTCGTTAAGATAACGAGGGAGGTTCTGTCGGACAGCCGCTGTCAGCCACGAGCCCCAGCTTGATGAAGCGGCAACGATAGGCGCCAAATCATAAGAAAACAGATACGGAAGGTCATTGATATCGTCGGACGTGTGCGTTTCTACCCATTTCCTCAAAACACACTCGCGGTACTTCCAGTCCGCCTTTGCAAGGGCCTCATAAACAATGGAAACGGGCTGAATAAAACCGCGATCATACAGCGAGACAACCGGGCCGGCTCCTTCCGATAGACTTGAAATCGTTTCAGATTCAACATCCAAAGGAAACAGTTCATCTCCCACAGCTCGCAGTTTCTGCAAAGTTGAATAGATTTCGCTCTCGCCCATGCAATCCCTGCTGATAATTGCCTTTGCCAAAAGGCGGGCATCCTCAAGACCCAGCTTTGCAACCTCATCTTTGTTATTGAACAATCCTTTCTTAACAAAGCGGTTAAAATAGCCCTGGAAACGAAAACCGCATCCCAACCCTTCAAGTTTCAACAGATATACCGCATTGGACGGTGACCGCTCCACAAAGCCGTGCGGAATCAGCCTAGAAAATATCGCGCATCCCATATCGTTTAATTCCGTCAGCTCTTGAACAGAACACAAGTCCTCCATCTGTATCTTAGGGGCTATGGGATTGATTTTCGTTACTAGCTCCTCTGCAAGGAACTCGGCCTTAATAGAGTCCGACCACGTATCGGCGGCATCACAAACAGCTTTAAATACAAAGGGTGCAAACTCTGTAATAGCAGATTCATACTCATCAAGCGATTCAAGATACCGGCGAAAAGCGAGTCCGGTTGAAAGTACATTCTTGCCAACGGGAACATATACCTCCAAAAGCGTATCTAGTTTGGGAAGTCGTTGAGTACCGCAGGCAATTAGCAAATTGTCGCGGTTTATGTCATATATGCCTCGTTCTATTACCGCGACTCTCAAAGAGGGACCAACGCCGGACAGATCGCTAACAACAATTTGACACTCTTTTAGATAGCCAACCATCGAAGAAGCCCAATCTGACCCATGATCGATGCTCCGTATATCCATGTGCTCGAAGTGTTCTTTTAGCCAAACTGAACCATAAACCGATGTATAAGAAGAGCGGGCATCAATGTTTTTAAAAGCCTCAAGCATTATCTTAAATTGAGAATGAAGATCGAAAACTACTGACAACCCGTCCACCAGGCAATCAATGGCCAAATCTGTCCGTTCCATCAACAAAGCAATGAACGTCTTGATTCGATTGTCTTCAGCATCATAAGTAGACAGCAAGCGGTGAATCAGATTCTGACCTGAGTTTTCGTAGTCAGCGACCAGCCCATCAATCATCTTTGCCGCTGCCTCGCGATTGGCCTCACTGCCCAAGAGATAACGTAATAAACTGTAATTCAAACAGTAGGAACGATCGAAAATAGAAAAAGGAACAGTATCAAGGATTTCCGCACAGTCTTCTGCACTCAAATTAGCGTCAATATCTTGCTGTCCGTTTCGATAGCAATGAGACACATAATAAACTGCGCCTGGCTTGGCACCCGCAGGGTACTTCGAGACGTATAAATAGAAATCTTTACAAATGAATCCCCGATTAATTAGTTCGACGACAAGCTTGTTGTCAAAATGCAACGCAACAACATCCGAAAACGGCATGACAGATTCGTGACCATTTTCATCAGTAACAACACACTCGAGATTTCCCATCGTGGAAAAATCCGCCGTTCGAAAATGCTCGATCTGCTCGTCCAGACTGGTGAGCCCCGATTCTTCTACCCCGCTTTCCATCAAGATAGCAGGGGCAAAACCAGACCCGTCAAAAGTAAGATAATGCAAAAGTTCCTGTTTACTAAACCGAAAATTGGGACTACTTGCATACCCGCGATGCTCACCTAGATATATTGAGTCAAACGGCGTCAAGCTAAAGAATGCTTTCCAGAAATCATCGCGATAAATATCTGCGCCACCACTATTCCCAAATGTAAAGCGCGTATCCCCGATTGTAATGTAATTAATTGATTCCATGCGCCTTGAAAGGGCCTTCTCAAGTGAAGACCCCAGCAGCTGACACACGTCATCGGATAAGTCACCCTCCGCCTTACAAGCGGAACACAACCTTTTTGCTGCATTCAGTTGATCAAGCTGCGAACTAATCGAATTTCGATAAATTACGTATAGCTTGTCAAGTTTCCCTTTTCCAAGGCGTAAGTCCTCAAACTCAGAAGGTAATAAGTTTTTGAAAATGGAGATGGCCAGCAGCCCGGTACAGGTCAAACCCAGGTCCGAAGGCCTACCAAAACTCGGTCTACCCATTTCCTCAACCATAACCAGATAGTCATTACGAATACTTGTAAGCAAGCGCATATCCGCGAGGTAAGGTGCCGCAGTGCGAAGAAGCGTATTAAATCGATTTGCCTCTTTCGAATTGGATGCAGATTCTATTTCTTTCTTAAAGGTGTCGTTAATCATTTCCTTCGCGTTGAACTCCGAAATAAAAGGAACGACGGAGATAATCATGTCAAAAAACTTTACGCGCCCAGAACCAGTCACTTCATTTGAAGATTCCTCATCCTCATGCGATGAGAAGAGCCCGTCTTTAACGGCATAAACAAAGTGTACCGAACGTTTCCCCCAGGAGCCAACGACACCGGGAGCAAGGTTGAGAATATTATTCAAGTTTCTCAGCTCATCAAAAATGTGCAGATCATCGAAACGATCAATGTCTTCGAAAACAACGGTGTCGAACCGATTCTCTTCAAACAGGTAAATGAGTTCGTCTCGATATTTATTAAAGTATGTTTCACCACCCCTATCATTGTCGAGCGTCAAACTAACCGCGGGGGCCGTTACCGACCTAACCTTTAGTCTTCCAATCACCAAGCGAACGCAAATAAACAAGGTGGCAGAAAAGAGGAAGACAACAGCCACCGCTGCATATACGTTAATTTCACTTTGAAGGGAAAGTGCGCTCGTTAGGGCGTTTTTCCAAGCAGTCAGCTTGTTGGGGTTGTCATCAATCGTATACAAAACTGCAACAACAAAAAGCGAAGATAAGAAGAGCCATGCCAAAAGCTCTAACAACCTGTGGTGTAGGGAAACTCGATGCGTCTGGTTGAACAAAGAACTCCTTGTTTTATTTGGCTTACCTTGATATAAAAGTTGGCCCAATATTTCCCGCTCAAGCTGATCAAACGAAGGTTGGTAGCAATCTGTACGATGCCAAGCAGTAACATCCCGCTGTTGACTAATCCCCGAATCGTTTGTCGGATAAAAGCACGCAAGACTAACGCGGGCGACCTTATGACCCCTAAAACGAGCTTTACTTATAAACTTCTCAAGGATGCTGCTCTTGCCGCTTCCATATGAGCCCGCAAGAGCGACGTTTTTACAGTCTTGACGGTAAAGAGCATCAAGCAAGCGGTAAACATAGCGCCTGGTGACGCATAATTTCTTTCGCAAATTGACAACCGCATAGCGGAACACGGCCCG
>CAJMPU010000010.1 GCA_905215505.1 uncultured bacterium | reverse complement strand
TACATGCACCACTACAACTTCCCGCCGTTCTGCACCGGCGAGACCGGCCGCATGGGCAGCCCCAAGCGCCGCGAGATCGGCCACGGCAACCTGGCCGAGCGCGCTCTGCTTCCGGTGCTCCCCGACGAGAACGAGTTCCCCTACGCCATCCGCGTCGTCTCCGAGGTCATGGAGTCCAACGGCTCCTCTTCGATGGCTTCGACCTGCGGCTCCACGCTCGCCCTTATGGACGGCGGCGTGCCCATTAAGCGCCCGGTCTCCGGTATCGCCATGGGCCTGATCCAGGAGGAGGGCAAGACCGTGGTCCTGTCCGACATCCAGGGTCTCGAGGACTTCCTGGGCGACATGGACTTTAAGGTCACCGGCACCACCGAGGGCATTACCGCCCTGCAGATGGACAACAAGGCCACCGGCCTCACCTTCGACATTCTGGCCCGCGCCCTGCAGCAGGCCAAGGAGGGTCGTGCGTACATCCTGCAGAAGATGCTCGATGTGATCCCTGAGCCGCGCCACACCACGCGCAGCACCGCTCCGCGCATCGTCTCCATCCAGGTTCCGACCGATAAGATCCGCGACGTCATCGGTTCCGGCGGCAAGGTCATCCGCGGCATCCAGGACGAGACCGGTGCTTCGGTCGACATCCAGGAGGACGGCACCGTCTTTGTCGGCGGCACCGGCGAGTCCGTCGATCAGGCCGTCGAGCGCATCAAGCTCATCATCAAGGTCCCCGAGCCGGGCGAGGAGTACACCGGTCGCGTGGTCTCCATTCAGCCCTTCGGTGCCTTCGTGAATCTGCTGCCCGGTAAGGACGGCCTGCTGCACATCTCCCGCGTCGCCAAGGGTCGTGTGGAGAAGGTCGAGGACGTCCTCAACGTGGGCGACGAGGTCAAGGTCGTCGTCATCGAGGTCGACGATCGTGGCAAGATCTCGCTCGATCGTCTTGACAAGCCCGAGGCCCCGGCTCGCGCCGAGGGTTCCTCCGAGGGCGACGGCGAGCACTTCCAGCGCCGTGAGCGTCCGCGTCGCGAGCGTTCCGAGCGCAGCGACCGTCCGCGCCGTCCCGGCGACAACGGAGGCCGCAAGCCCCGCCGCCACCACGACGCCGAGTAACAGCCGTACATAACCAGCACCGCAAGGGCGACTCCGGACAGGGGTCGCCCTTTTGCTTGCGCCCGGGAGGGCCGCATATGAAGTTTCCTGCTCTACAGTCCTGCGCAAGACGGAAAGCACATTAAGTGCTTTCCTTTGCGTGCGGAACTCGCGATAAACTTCATATGCGGCCCTCCCGGGCGCAAGCAAAAGGACTGGTTAGTGCCGCTCGCTATTTAGTTAGACAGTCTATTCAGTAGTCAGATTTCAGATCTGTAGATAGCCGCAGCAGCATCTTCCCAGATAAAACCGACCATAATAAACCTGTCCCTTTTTGGCAGGTTTCCCGTGGGGCGGGCACTGATGAAGTTTATCGCGAGTTCCGCACGAACAGGAGGCCACTTAATGTGGCCTCCGTCGTGAGCAGGACTGTAGAGCAGGAAACTTCATCAGTGCCCGCCCCACGGGAAACCGGCGGGATAGACCGGTTTGGATGGGGCTTTCATGCATGGGTGGTCTGTTGTTGTGCAAATGGGTATCATACTGTGGTTATTGCATCGACTCTGCGATGCATATTTGTACGTTCCCGGCGGTCGGTTTGCCAGAAGCGCCCCGTCGGTTGTTCCAGACCCGTTTCGAAGAAAGGAAACCACACTTACCTATGGCAGCTAAAAAATCATCTCCTTTGAAGATCATTCCGCTCGGCGGCCTTGACGGCATCGGCAAGAACATGACGGTCTTCGAGTGCGGCGACGACATGGTGCTCGTCGACGCCGGTCTTATGTTCCCGGATGACTCCCAGCCCGGTATCGACCTGGTGCTTCCCGACTACACCTATGTTCTGGAGAACGAGGAGAAGCTCCGCGGTATCATCGTCACTCACGGCCACGAGGACCACACCGGTTCGCTTCCGTACCTGCTGCAGGACCTCAACAACAAGGTGCCCATCTTCTCGAGCAAGCTGACGCTCGGTTTTATCGAGGGCAAGCTCTCCGAGTTCCGCATCCGCGCGCCTAAGTTCCGCGAGGTCAAGGGCGGCAGCCATGTCAACCTCGGCGGCATCTCGCTCGACTTCTTCTCGATGACGCACTCCATCCCCGGCGCTCTGGGCGTGTTCATCCGCACCAATCAGGGCACCGTTATGCACACCGGCGACTTTAAGCTCGACCAGACGCCCATCGATGGCGTCACGCCCGACTATGCCGCTATCAGCCGCTTTGCCAAGCAGGGCATCGACCTGCTGCTTTCCGACTCCACCAATGCCACGGTTCCCGGCTTTACCAAGTCCGAGGCCGAGGTTGGTCCCAACCTGCTGCACGCCATCAAGAACGCCCCGGGTCGCGTGTTCGTCGCATCGTTCTCGAGCCACATCCATCGTTTGCAGCAGATCTGCGATGCCGCCCGCAAGTGCGGCCGTAAGGTCGTTGTGACCGGTCGCTCCATGCTCACGAACACCCGCGTGGCGCGCGAGCTCGGTTATCTCAACATCGATGATGCCGATATCATCGATGCCTTCGATATCGATAACCTGCCTGACGACAAGATCGTCGTCATGTGCACTGGTTCGCAGGGCGAGCCGCTGTCGGCCCTGTCCCGCATGGCCAATGGCGAGCACAAGACGCTCTCCATCCACGAGGGCGATACCGTTATCCTCTCGGCAACTCCCGTTCCTGGCAACGAGAAGGCCGTCCAGCAGGTCGTCAACAGCCTGGCCAAGCTCGGCTGCGACGTGTGGGATAAGAACCGCGCTCTCGTCCACGTCTCGGGTCACGGTAGCCAGGAGGAGCTCAAGCTCCTGATGGCCATGGCCAAGCCCACGTATTTTATGCCGGTTCACGGTGAGGCCGTGCATCTGCGCGCCCATGCCCAGCTGGCCCGCAAGATGGGCATCAAGGACGATCATATCTTTATCCTCGATAACGGCGACACGCTCGAGATGCGCGGTGGTATCGTCAAGCGCGGTACGCCCGTCGAGTCCGGTGTCGTTTACGTCGACGGCCTGCGTATCGGCGATACCGACCCCATCGTCCTGCGCGATCGCCAGAAGCTCGCCAACGACGGTATGGTCACGGCCGTTGCCATCGTCTCCCTCAAACATAAGAAGATCGAGGCCATCGAGTTCTCGGGCCGCGGCGTCTCGTTTGCCATCGACGACCAGTTCTCCGAGGATGCCTCCGCGTCCATTATGAAGACGATCGAGAAGGGTAAGTTCAGCTTTACCAGCAGCGGTTCCGATGCCATTCGCAAGGCCGTGCGCGATTCGCTCTCTAACTTTATCTGGAGCCGTACGCGCACCCGTCCGATGATCATCCCGGTCGTCATGGAGGTTTAGTTTGGCGCGCGGATCTGCACAAAACGCCAAAGGCAATAAGGCCAATAACCAACCGGCATCTGCTAAGGGTGCCGGTTCCCATCTGCGTGCCAATAAGGGCCACGAGTCCGAGTTCGATGAGTTTGAGCCCTTGGTCGAGCCTTCGGCCAATCGCGATATCGCCGGTGTGGTCATCGCCGTTTTGGCGATCGCGTCCTTCATTGCCGTGATCTCTCCGGCAACAGCGCCCGTGACGGCTGCGGTTGCCGGTTTCTACCACCTGGGCTTTGGTCTGGGCGCCTACGTGCTGCCGATCGTCATCTTGCTGTTTGCCGCCACGCTCTTTTTGGGTGAGGACTCGCCGCTCAACGTGCGCTCTGTTGCGGGCGGCGCCTTGGTCTTTATCGCCGTCGTCTCCATTCTTTCGCTGATGGTGCCGGGCACGAGCGATTCGTGCGACCTTATGTTTACGCCGCAGAACCTTTCCGTGTCGGGCGGCTACATTGGCGCCTTTATCGCAAGTGCCTTGCAAAACGCCCTGGGTAAACCTATCGCCATGGTTGTCTTGCTGGGGCTTGTCGTCGTTGGTTTGGTCATTATCGGCTTTTCGGTGGGTGGCGTTTTGCGCTCCGCACGCGATCGCGCTGCCGATTTTGCCGAGCGTCGACGTGCCGATGTCAATGCGAGCCCGTGGGGCGATGAAGAGGCCCTGTCTGTTCCCGGCGTCGCTCGTCCGCACCTGAGCATTCTGCGCCAGAAGGGGACTGACGCCGCGGTGACCACGGTCATGGGTGGCGATGTCGACCCGGTTTTGGATGACGACGAGGACGATGACCCATTTGTCGACGTATCCGAGTCGGTTGAAGCCGAGCGCGCCAAGACCACGCTGCTGCCGCGCCGCCATGCCAAGAAGGGCAAGGCTGCGCCCAAGCTCAACACAAGCGAGCCCGACCCGTCTTGGTCCGATAGCGAGATTGAGCTCACCGAGGGTGACGACGAGGACGACGAGGCTCCGCTCGAGACCGCCAAGACAACCTTGCTGCCGCGTCGCCACGCCAAGCGCGGTCAGGTCACTGGACAGCTTTCGATGGAGGACGATCCGGACAAGGTTGACGAGTCCGAGCCGCCGTTTGCCGTGAACCCTGTTTCGGCCGCACCTCAGATTCCCGACTTCTTAAAGCATCCCAAGGTTGCCGATACGCCTGCCACGAGTGCTGTCGAATCGGCTGCGGCTCGTGATGGGGGAGCGGACGGCGGCGCCGCAGATAACGAGGGCGAAGAAGAGGACGGCCTCAAGCTTCCGCCGCTCGAAATCCTACATGCCAACCCGCAGTCGGCTTCTGCCGCGTCTTCGGATAAGGAGCTGGAGCAGACCGCTGAGTCACTGCAATCCACCTTGCTTGAGTTTGGCCGCAGTGCCCGCGTGGTCGGCTGGATCGCCGGCCCCACGGTGACGACCTTTAAGCTGCAACCTGGCGAGGGCGAGCGCGTGAGCAAGATTTCGAGCCTCGAGGACGATATTGCGCTTTCGCTCGCCGCCCAGTCGGTTCGTATCTTTGCCCCGATCCCCGGCACCTCGCTCGTGGGCATCGAGATTCCCAACCGCAAGCGCCAGAACGTCAATCTGGGCGACGTGCTGCCCTATGTGAAGGGCGGTCCGCTCGAGCTTGCCATCGGCCGCGACGCCGAGGGCACGCCGGTCGTCGCCGACCTCGCCAAGATGCCTCACCTGTTGATCGCCGGTACGACCGGTTCTGGTAAGTCGGTGATGATCAATTCCATCATCACGACCTTGCTCATGCGCGCCCTTCCCGAGGACGTTCGCCTGATCATGGTCGACCCCAAGCGCGTCGAGCTTGCGGGCTATAACGGTCTGCCGCATCTCTATGTGCCCGTGGTGACCGAGCCCAAGCAGGCCGCGAGCGCCCTGCAGTGGGCCGTGTCCGAAATGGAGCGCCGCCTGAAGGTATTCGAACGCCTCAACGTCCGTAAGATTTCGACCTATAACGAAAAGCAGGCCGCCGGCGAGTTTGAGCATTACGACAACCCGCCGCAAAAGATGCCCTACCTGGTCATTATCATTGACGAGCTCTCTGACCTGATGATGGTCGCCGGTAAGGATGTCGAGGCCTCGATCGTGCGTATTGCACAGCTGGGCCGCGCCGCCGGTATTCACCTTATCGTTGCCACGCAGCGCCCCAGCTCCAACGTGGTGACGGGCCTTATCAAGGCCAACATCACCAACCGCATCGCCTTTAACGTCGCCACGGGCATCGACTCGCGCGTCATCATCGACCAGATGGGTGCCGAGAAGCTCACCGGTTTGGGCGACATGCTGTTCTCCAAGGTCGACTGGGGCAAGCCCCGCCGTATCCAGGGCTGCTTTGTCTCGGACGACGAAATCAACGAGATTGTCGAGTTCGTCAAGTCGCAGAGCGAGCCCGACTACCACGAGGAGATTCTGTCCGCCGTGGCGCCCGCTTCCATGTCCATGGCTGGTGGCGGCGGCATTGTCCGCACCGGAGTCGCCGAGCCGCAAGACGATGATCCGCTCATTTGGGAAGCCGCCCATATTGTGGTGGAATCGCAGCTGGGCTCCACATCTGGCCTGCAACGCCGCCTGAAGGTTGGCTATGCGCGTGCCGGGCGTATTATGGACATGCTGGAAGAAAAGGGTGTCGTCGGCCCGCCCGACGGTTCCAAGCCGCGCGAGGTCCTGTTGGACGAGGAGGGGCTTGCCGCGCTGGAATCTGTCGACGCCGAGATGGCACGTGAAGATCGTGAGTTTGGAGGATTCTGATGGCTGCACGCTTTGGTGACATGCTGCTCGAGCAGCGTCGCCGAATGGGCCTTTCCATTCAGCAGGTCGCCAACACCATCAAAATCAGGCCGCAGATCATCGAGTTTTTCGAGACCGGTAACTTTGCTTCGATGCCGCCGCGCGGCTATGCGCAGGGCATGATTTCGAGCTATGCTCGTTTTTTGGGACTCAATCCGCGCGAGGTCGTCAATGCCTACTTTGACGAACTGATGGCATACGAACGCGAGACGTCGCAGCAGGGCGGTCGTTTCCAGGACGCCGCCGGCTACGTCAATTCGCGTTCCTCTGTCGATAACGGGCGCTTTCTGATGGTTCAGGGCGGTCGTTCGACTCGCTATGGACAGCGTCCTCAGCAGGCCGGTTATATTACCGAGACGGGTTCGGGCGAGGAGATTCGCTCGCAGCGTGACCGGTTCCGCAGTACGCCGATGCCCGAGGACCGTGCACTTCCCGCTGCCCGCGGCGTGGCGCGTGACCCTCGTGCCGGCTACGGCGACGGCGGCTATTCCGATCGCGGTCACCGTGGTATCTCCACCGGACGCTCTCGCAGTGGCTATGCGGACGCCGATACCACGCAGGTGACGCCGCGTCTTCGCTCTCAACCACAGCCGTATGGCCAGCGCTCTTCGGCTCCGCGTGCGGGCCAGCGTGGCTATCAAGGCCGCGGTGAACTTGCGCCCCGCTCGGGTCAGCGCAGCCTTCAGGGCCAGGGTGGCTATTGCGGCCGTTCCGATAGCAATCGTGGCCGTATGCCTCAGGGAGGCGGCCGCAACAGTTCCAGTCGTGGACGCGGCGGTTCCCGTGCTCCTCAAAACAACGGGCTCGATCCGCGTATCGTCTACGCCGGTATCGGTGCCGTGGCGTTGCTGCTGATCGTGCTCATCGTGGTACTTCTGCGCGGCTGCGCATCTTCGACGCCCGAGACCACGCCCGAGACGCCCGCTGTTACCAAGACGACGACCAAGAAGTCTTCTAAGAAGACCGAAACGGTCGACGAGGACGAAGACACCGATGAGCCGACTGACGAGTCGACTGATTCGGACGCCGCCAAGACGACGGCCAAGAAGGAAGAGAACGAGGTCACAAAGGTTAAGGTCTCCGTTGCCAAGGGAAAGACCGCGTGGATTGAGGTCAAGGTCGACGGAAAGTCGGTTTATGGCGCTCAGGCGACTGGCCCCTTTGAGCAGGAGTACACGCCCGAGTCCTCGATCGAGATCACCACGTCTAAGCCTTCCGATGTCACCGTTACCAAGAACGGCGAAAAGGTCCGTTACGATACCAAGACCTCGGGCGTGGCGCGCGTGACGATCACCGTTCCCAAGAAGGAGACGACTGATTCCGAGAATGGTGAAAGTTCTGATGGTGCCGACACCACCGACGGCACCGATGCCCAGTCCACGGATGGCGCCGATACCGCAACTGACGGCCAGACGCCCACCGATTCTACCGACTATTCGTACGATAGCTACTAAGCCGTTCGTACGCGAAAGGAAACATCATGGCTAAAGATTCCAGCTTCGACGTCGTGTCCGAGGTCAACATGCAAGAGGTCGACAACGCCTTCCAGCAGACCACGCGCGAGATTTCCCAGCGCTATGACCTGAAGGATTCCGGCGCCACGATCGAGCTTTCGAAGGGCGACAAGCTCTTTACGATCAACGCCCCGGCCGACTTTGTCTCCAAGCAGATCATCGATGTCCTGAGCTCCAAGCTCATCAAGCGCGGCATCGACCTCAAGGCTGTCTCGTGGGATGCTCCGCAGGCGGCATCGGGCGGCACCGTGCGCGTGCTCGGCCATATCGTCGAGGGTATCGACCAGGCGACCGCCAAGAAGATCAATAAGGACATCAAGGACCAAAAGCTCAAGGTCAAGGTGACCATCGAGGCCGAGAAGCTGCGTGTTTCCTCTGCTTCGAAGGACGCGTTGCAGACCGTTATCCAGTTCCTGCGCGACCAGGACTACGGCCAGCCGCTGCAGTTCACCAACTACCGCTAATATCATTCGAAAGGACTGCTCTCCAACATGGATACACCGTTGGGCTCCGTGCTCTACATCACCCTCGGGTGCGCTAAGAACGAGGTTGACACCGACCGCATGCGTTCTCTTTTAACCGCCGCGGGCTACGAGGAGGCATTCGACCCACAGGATGCCGATATCGCCATCGTCAATACATGCTCGTTCCTCGCCTCCGCAACGTCCGAGAGCATCGAGACCACGCTCGAGCTCGCCAACGAGGTTCAGGACGGCGTTCGTTCTTGTCCCATCGTCATGTGCGGCTGTGTGCCGTCGCGCTATGGCGACGACCTGCCTGACGAGCTGCCCGAGGTCGCTGCCTTTGTGAAGGCCGACGAGGAGGACGGCATCGTGGCGGTCATCGATGGCGTGCTGGGTGTCGAGCGTGAGATCGCTGCCTATATTCCGCAAGTCAAGCGCACTGTCGAGGGCGCCGTTGCTTACGTCAAGATTTCCGATGGCTGCAACCGTTTCTGCAGCTTCTGCATGATCCCCTATATTCGCGGTCGCTATCATTCGCGCAATGCCGAGAGCATTATCTCCGAGGTACGCGACCTGGTTGACGGCGGTGTGCGCGAGATCGTGCTGATCGGCCAGGACACGGGTATTTGGGGCACCGACTTTGCCGACGAAGACGTCACCGATGGCTCGCCGCGCAATCTGGCGCAGCTGCTGCGCGCCGTCGCCGAGGCCGTGCGTCCGCAGAACGTCTGGGTCCGTGTGCTCTACCTGCAGCCCGAGGGCATGACTGACGAGCTCATTGAGACCATTCGTGATACGCCCGAGGTGCTGCCCTATATCGATATCCCCGTGCAGCACTGCGACGCGCGCATCCTCAAGGCTATGCGCCGTTCTGGTTCGCGCCAGGAGCTCGAGGACCTGTTCCGCGATCTGCGTGAGCGCATCCCCGGCATCGTGATCCGTTCCACGGCCATGGTCGGCTCCCCGACCGAGACCGACGACGAGTTCCGCGACCTTATCGACTTTATGGACACCGTCGGCTTCGACTACACGAGCGTCTTTGCCTACTCGCAGGAGGAGGGCAGCCTGGCCGCCAAGATGGAGGGCCAGGTCGACGAAGAGGTCAAGCTCGAGCGCGCCCAGGAGGCCATGGACCTGGCCGAGTCGCTCGGTTTTGCTGCAACTGCCGCACATGTGGGCGAGCGCGCCCAGGTGATTGTCGACGGTATCGAAGAGACCGAGGACGGCGCCGAGCTGATCGGACATGCCTGGTTCCAGGCGCCCGATTCCGATGGCGCGGTGCACTTGGACGCCAGCGAGGCATCTGTGGGCGATATTCTGACGGTCGAGTTTACCGATAGCTTCTGCTATGAGCTTATCGGCCATGTTGTGGAGTAGGAGAGCGTCGTGGCAAACGAGAGCAATAAGGAACTGACGAGTGTTTGGACGCCCGCCAACATCGTGACGTGCGTTCGCATCGTCTTTATCCCGGTGTTCATGATTGTGTCGGCGCTTTCTCACACGAGTGTTGCCGGTACAGATTGGAGCACCTTCGACGGCCCGCTCGCCGCCGCTGCCTTCATTCTGTACGTCATCCTGTCGTGCACCGATAAGGTTGACGGCTACCTGGCGCGCTCGCGCAACGAGATTACCGACTTCGGTAAATTCTTGGACCCCATCGCCGACAAGCTGCTCGTATTCTCGGCCCTGCTGCTATTCTTGGACTTTGGTGCCGTGTCGGTTTGGTCCGTGTTCATCATCTTGTTCCGCGAGCTGCTGGTAAGCGCCCTGCGCATGGTTGCGAGTGCCGCCGGCGTGGTCGTTGCCGCCGATAAGCTTGGCAAGTACAAGACGGCGACCACGATGGTCTCCATCTGCGGTTACCTGTGCGTCTTTGCGATGGCCGGCTTGCACCTTGGCCCGCTGGCGCTGACGCTCGGCATCTACTCGGTGTCGCGCTTCCTGTACGCCGTTGCCGTTGTCCTGACCGTTATCTCGGGCGCCCAGTACTTCTGGAACTGCCGCAAGATCGTCTTTTCGGTCTAGGTTCTGGTGGGTATGACGGACTCTTTTGAGCAGATTTCCGCACATAACGAGGAGCTGGCGCGTCATATTGTCGAGCGCGCGAGCGCTCGGGGCGTGACGGTTTCGACGGCTGAGTCGCTGACAGCAGGTATGATCGCCTCGACGATTGCCGATATCCCGGGCGCCTCGGCGGTGCTGCGTGGCGGTGCGGTGACCTACTGCGATGAGATCAAGCATCGCGTTTTGGGTGTTGATCAGGAGACGCTCGACCGCTATACCGCGGTGTCGCATCAGACCGCGCGCGAGATGGCGGCGCGTTCGCTGGAGCTGTACCAGAGCGATATTGCAGTGAGCGCAACGGGTTATGCCGGCCCCGGCGGCGGCACTGAGGACGATCCGGCTGGCACTTTCTATATTGGCTGGGCGTATCGCGCGGCTGATGGGGAAGTGCCGGTCGTGGACTCTGTGCGCTGCCACTATGAGGGCGACCGTTCGTGTATTCGTGCCCATGCGGTCGCGGAGGCATTGGGACGCATTGCCCTTGTGCTTAACTCTATGGAATAGACGTGTTTTAAGGGGCCTTCGGGCCCCTTAAATGTGGAGATAGGGACCCCTGACGAATTTAGCGTTTGCGCTGGTCATAGGTGTATTTTTGCCTTTCTTGTTCTTATTTGCCCCTTTGTGGTCAAGCATTTGGTCAGTGTTTGGTCGGCGTTTGGTTGGGTTTTGGAAAGACTGCCTGCATATGATTGGCCTGAACGGTTGACCACGAACAGCCGTTCGTTTATTATCGATGCAGGTTGTTAAGAGGAGGGCTATTCATGGCCAAGAATTCAGGTCCCGTACGTACCGTTCATGCTCGCACGACGGGTAAAGAGCGCGATGAGATGATCGCCACCACCAAGGCCGAGATCGAGAAGAAGTTCGGTCAAGGCTCCATCATGAGGTATGGTGACGGCGGCCCCGAGCTTGAGGTTGAGGCCATCCCCACGGGCGCTCTGGCACTCGATGCCGCTCTGGGTATCGGCGGTGTGCCGCGCGGCCGTATCGTCGAGATTTACGGTCCTGAGTCCTCCGGTAAGACGACGCTTTCGCTCGAGATCCTGGCCGAAGCCCAGGCAATGGGTGGCGTGGTGGCATTTATCGATGCCGAGCACGCGCTCGATCCCACGTATGCCGCGCGCATTGGCGTGGATATCGACGAGGTACTGATTTCCCAGCCTGATACGGGTGAGCAGGCGCTCGAGATTGTTGACATGCTCGTGCGTTCCGGCGCCATCGATGCCATCGTCGTCGACTCCGTCGCCGCGCTGACCCCGCGTGCCGAGATCGAGGGAGAGATCGGCGATACCACGGTCGGATTGCAAGCTCGTCTGATGAGTCAGGCGCTCCGCAAGCTCGCCGGCTCGCTGTCCAAGTCCAACACGACATGCATCTTCATTAACCAGCTGCGAGAGAAGATCGGCGTCATGTTCGGCAACCCCGAGACCACGACGGGCGGCCGCGCCCTTAAGTTCTTCTCTTCGGTGCGTATCGACATTCGCCGCATCGACAGCATTAAGCTTAAGGATGAAGTTATCGGTAACCGCGTGCGCGCCAAGGTCGTTAAGAACAAGGTGGCAGCTCCGTTCCGTTCTGCTGAGTTCGACATCATGTACGGTACGGGCATCTCTAAGGAGGGCTCGATTCTGGACATGGCTGTCGAGTGCGGCATTTGCAAGAAGATGGGCTCCTGGTTTGCCTATGGCGAGGACAAGCTCGGCAACGGTCGCGAGGCCGCCAAGGCGTTCCTGCGCGAACACCCTGATTGCGCCGACGAGATTGAGCATAAGGTCCGCCTTGCCTGCGGGCTTGAGTTTGACGACGATGCTCCATCCGAGGTCGAGCTGACCGATCAGCCTGCGCCTGAGGAGTTTGACGAGCTTTACGCCATCGATGGTTCCGCCATGCTCGATGATGACGACGAGTAGCGGTTACGCTCATGTCGTATACGGTGACCGAGGCCACGGTCGTCTTTCCCGATAAGAAGGCGGCCTCCTCGTTCTCGAGCGGGTATGCGTCCAAAAAGCCTTGCGCACATATCGATTGTGAGCTTGAGGGCGGTTTTGAGCGGTCCATTTGGATTCCCGTGCGGGTCGCGCGCCTGTATGTCAAAAACCGCCCCGATCTTCCCTGTGATTGGGACAACTTTCGTGAGGCGGTGCAGCTCGTCGAGCGTAAATGTGCACTTACCATGGTGACCGAGATGTTATCGCGCCGCGACCATGCGACGGGCGAGGTCCGTGACAAGCTGGCTCGCTACGGCTTTCACCAGACCGCGATCGAT
Organism: uncultured bacterium; assembly: GCA_905215505.1. GTDB lineage: Bacteria > Actinomycetota > Coriobacteriia > Coriobacteriales > Coriobacteriaceae > Collinsella. The sequence goes on along the minus strand of CAJMPU010000010.1, from coordinate 62,220 downwards.
TTCGCCGTCGAGCGCGCCACCGAGTATCGCTTTTTAGACGAGAACCGCTTTTGCTCGTACTTTATCGAGGAGCGCAAGCGGCGCGGTTGGGGACAGCGCAAAATCGAGACCGAGCTCAAGCGCCGTCATGTCGTGCTCGATGACATTCCCGGTTATCCCGAGGATTATTTTGCCGTCGAAGACGATTTGGCGCGTGCGTCAGCCCTGCTCGCCAAGCGGCGTGTTCCAGAGACGCGCGGATTCGAAAAACTGGTTCGGTTTTTGATGGGCAAGGGCTTCTCGTATCATATCGCCGCCGATGCCGTTAAGGCACGTCTCGATGCCGAACGCGAGGAATGTGCGGTTTAGGCGTATGCGTTTTGTGGCCCTGCCGCTCACCGTGTTTTAGCCGCCGTGTTGGGGGCATTTATTTGACAGTTGTTGTGGTTCAACGTACGATAAACAGCGTCATTTGCTTTGTGATATGTGCTCATCTGTGATGAGTTTGTTTATATGTTTATCTGTATCCGACCCGCATAAGCTGCGCCCATATTACTCAAATGTCGCGAGCCGTTCGTAAGGACGGTTCGCTTTGTTGTGTAACGAATCCATAAAAAGGAGTGAGCATGCCTATCATCGCAGCGCTCGTTGGCATCGTTTTGGGTGCCATCGCCGCCATTGCCTACATGCGCACCGCCAAGCAGGGTAGTCTTCACGAGGCCGACGAAAAAATCCAGTCGGCACACGCACAGGCTGAGTCCCTGATCGGTGATGCTAAGCGTCAGGCCGAGACCCTCAAAAAAGAGGCTCTGCTCGAGGCTAAAGAGGAGATCATCAAGAACAAGCAGGCCGCCGAGGCCGAGGACAAGCAGCGTAAGAACGAGATTCGTACGCTCGAGAACCGCGTGATGCAGCGCGAGGAATCCCTTGATCGCCGCAACGACGCTCTCGACAAGCGCGAGCATCAGCTGTCCAGCCAGGCCGGTCAGGTCGAGAAGCGCTCCCGTGAGCTCGAGGAGCTCTGTGCAAAGCAGACTTCCGAGCTCGAGCGTATCGCCGACCTTACCCGCGAGGACGCCCACAAGGAGCTCCTCGATAAGGTTCGCGGCGAGGTCACCCACGAGGCCGCCACGATCATTCGCGAGTCCGAGCAGCAGGTTCGCGCCGAGTGCCACAAGACCGCCCAGGAGATTCTGTCTCTGGCGATTCAGCGCTGCGCTGCCGACCACACTGCCGAGGTCACCGTTACCTCCGTGCACATTCCCTCTGATGACCTCAAGGGCCGTATCATCGGTCGCGAGGGTCGCAACATCCGGACCTTCGAGCAGGTTTCCGGCGTCAACCTCGTGATCGATGACACGCCCGAGACAGTCGTTCTTTCGAGCTTCGACCCGGTCCGTCGTGAGACCGCCCGTGTCGCCCTCGAGAACCTCATCGCCGACGGCCGCATTCACCCTGCCCGTATCGAGGAGATGTATCACAAGGCCGCCGACCTGGTTCAGCAGCGCGTGCGCGAGGCTGGCGAGCAGGCTGCCTTCGATACCGGCATCCACGATCTGCACCCCGAGATCGTCAAGACCCTTGGTGCCCTGCGCTACCGTACCTCGTTTGGTCAGAACGTGCTTCAGCATTCCCTCGAGGTCTCTGATCTGTGCGGCGTGATGGCTTCCGAGCTTGGCCTGGACGTTGTGACCGCCAAGCGCGCCGGCCTGCTTCATGACCTGGGCAAGGCAATCGACCACGACGTCGAGGGCCCGCATGCCGTCATCGGCGCCGAGCTTGCCCGCCGTTATGGCGAGAAGCCCGTTATCGTCCACGCTATTGAGGCTCACCATGCCGATGTCGACCCCAACACGGTGCTCGATGTCCTGGTGCAGGCCGCCGATGCTGTCTCTGCCTCTCGCCCCGGTGCCCGTCGCGAGTCTGCCGAGAACTACATCAAGCGTCTTGAGAAGCTTGAGGAGATCGCCAACTCCCATGACGGCGTCGAACGTACCTATGCCATGCAGGCCGGTCGCGAGGTCCACGTCATGGTCCAGCCGGACAAGATCTCCGATGCCCAGTCCACGGTCCTGGCTCACGATATCGCCCATCAGATCGAGGAAGAGATGGAGTATCCCGGTCAGGTGCGCGTCGTCGTGATTCGCGAGAGCCGCGCTGTCGATATCGCTAAATAACATGAGCGACGCGAACGAGCTCATCTCATTTATCGCGTCGATGTCGGGGGAGGGCAACCTTCGCGTCGAGGAGAACCTTGGCGAGGGGTATGTCCGCCTCCGCGTTTCGGAGGCCGAGCGGCGCCAGGCTAAGCACGACATTCAGCATGTCGAGGACATCGTCATCGAAATGCTCCGTAATGCTCGCGATGCCGGCGCCGACAAGGTCTATCTCGCCACGACCAAGGAAGATGGCGTCCGCACGCTTGTCTTTCTGGATAACGGTTCTGGCGTTCCGCAGGATATGCAAGAGCGAATCTTTGATGCCCGCGTTACCTCCAAGCTCGAGAGCATGAAGATGGACCGTTGGGGCGTTCACGGTCGTGGCATGGCATTGTTTTCGATCAAGCAGAACGCCGATGAGGCCCGTGTGGTCACGTCCGGTGTCGATCTTGGTTCAGCCTTTAAGGTGAGCGTCGCGGCCGACCGCCTCAGTGAGCGTGCCGATCAGTCCAGCTGGCCCCAGGCCGTCAAGGATGAGGACGGACGTTATGTCTGTGCTCGCGGTCCGCATAATATTATTCGCGCTGCATGTGAGTTTGCGCTCGAGGAGTTGCGTGGTTGCGATGTCTATCTTGGTTCTCCGTCTGAGATTGCCGCGACCCTTTATGCTCAGGCGTCAAGCCGGCTTGATACGTCTCGTCTCCTGTTCATTGATGACGAGAGCGAGCTTCCGGTTGTCGATCGTTTAGGCCTTGCTTCTGATGCCGAGGACTTTATCCGTATTTGTTCGGGTTTGGGTCTTGAGATGTCCGAGCGCACGGCCCATCGCATTTTGGCAGGGCAGATTAAGCCCGTTCGCGGTGTGACCGCGCGTCTGCTGCGCGAGCGTGATTCGTCCTCGCATGCGCCGGCTCCTGTCGATCTCGCGAAGGATCGTCGCGGGCTACGTATTGCCAAGGATGACATGGCACAGTTTTCGCGCGCTGTGGAACGCGACTTTAATGACCTTGCCACCCGGTACTATCTCAACCTTTGCGGCGACCCAAAGATTCGTGTTTCGCGTGATCGAATCACCGTGACCTTTGATCTTGCCAAAGAGGAATAGTGCCTTTACCGAGTCCACTCGGTACGATACAGTTATTGCAGTTAAAACGTACTTTTAAATGCAGGAGTTTCTTCATGGATTGCCTGAAGGTATCAAGCAAATCATCGCCCGCGTCCGTTGCCGGCGCCATCGCCGGCATGGTCAAGGATGGTGTACCCGTCAACATCCAGTGTGTCGGCGCCGGTGCTGTCAACCAGGCTATTAAGGCCGTTGCTATCGCGCGCGGTTTTTTGATTCCAACCGGTTTTGATATTTCCTGCGCGCCCGTGTTCTCCGACATCCTCATTAACGGGGAGTCGCGCACGGCCATCCGCCTTTCTATCTACGTTCACCAGATCAATCGAGCTGCTATGGATAACGTCGTCATGGATGATGTTAAGCCTGTGGCATAGCTTCTGCTTGCCTTGTTTCGCTCCCCATCGTTAGGACTTATGCACATGGACCAGCGTTCCGTACGCGATATTCTTGCCGGTAAAACCTACTTTATCCGCACCTTTGGCTGCCAGATGAATCAGCACGACTCCGAGCGTGTGAGCGGTCTGCTTGATTCGTATGGCTGCCTCATGGCGCTCGATCCCGCGCATGCCGATATCGTTGTCTTCATGACGTGCTGCGTGCGCGAGGCCGCCGATACTCGCCTGTACGGTCAGTGCAATTCCTGCAAAAGCCTGCCGCCTTCGCCTTCGGGCAAGCGCGTGGTTGCCGTTGGCGGTTGCATCGCGCAGCGCGATGGCGAGGGCCTGCTCACCAACGTCGATAACGTCAATGTCATCTTTGGCACGCATTCCATTGCACATGTGGCCGAGCTCATTGCCGAGGCGTTCCTTGATGGTAAGCGTCATATCCGCACCAATGAGCATGAGGATACGGACGCCATGAGCATGCCGTGGCATCGCGAGGCCCAGTATCACGCCTGGGTGCCCATCATGACAGGCTGCAATAATTTCTGCACCTATTGCATCGTGCCGTACGTACGCGGTCGCGAAAAGAGCCGCCCCTTCGAGGAGATTGTCGACGAGGTGACCGGTCTGGTGCGCCAGGGCGTGCGTGAGATTACGCTGCTGGGCCAAAACGTTAACTCATATGGTCGCGATCTGTTTGGCAAGCCGCGTTTTGCCGATTTGCTGCGTGCCGTGGGCGATACGGGTGTGGAGCGTATCTTCTTTACGTCTTCGCATCCTAAGGACCTGCTGCCCGAGACCATCGACGCCATGGCCGAGACGCCTGCCGTAATGCCGCAACTGCACCTGGCCGTCCAGTCAGGTTCGACGCGGATCCTCAAAGAGATGAATCGCCGTTATACACGCGAGGACTATCTGGGCCTGGTCGATCGCATTCGCAACCGCATGCCCGATATCGCGCTCTCGACCGACATTATCGTTGGCTTCCCGGGCGAGACTGAAGAAGACTTTGAGCAGACGCTCTCGCTTGCTGAGACGGTCCGCTATGCTCAGGCCTATACCTTCATCTATTCCAAGCGTGCCGGTACCCCGGCCGCCGAGATTGACGATCCTACGCCGCATGAGGTTATTCTCGAGCGTTTCAACCGCCTGGTTAAGGTTATCGAGACCACGGCACACGAGTATAACCAGGGCGAGCTTCATACTGTGGTTCCCGCGCTCATTGAGGGAACGAGTAAAAAGAACGATGCGGTCCTGCTGGGCAAGAGTCCCAAGAATCAGACCGTGCATGCGCCTATCCCCGAGGGTTACAGCATCGATCAGCTTGTTGGCAAGATCGTTGATGTTGACGTTGACGTTGCCAAGACCTGGTATTTATCCGGTTCCGTTGTGGGCGAGCCGCGCTAATGGTTTCTTCCGGGGCAGGTCTTTCCGCCGTTGCGATCGTCGGTCCGACGGCGGTTGGTAAGAGTGATGTTGCCGACCGTTTGGCAGCTCGTCTTTCGTCCGAAGTGCTGTCGTGCGATGCGATGCAAATCTATCGCGGCATGGACATCGGTACCGCAAAGATGGCGCCCGATGAGTGCACGGCGCCGCTGCGTCTCGTCGACATTGTAGAGCCGGGTGTGGCATATTCTGCTGCGCTTTATCAGGCTGACGCTCGCGCGCATGTTGAACGTCTCCTTGGTTCGGGTTGCCTGCCGGTTTTTTGCGGAGGTACGGGGCTATATCTCAAGGCAGCCCTCGATGAGATGGACTTTCCCTCGGGTGAACTTGAGGACGATTGCCGTGCGGGCTATCAGGAGCTTGCCGAGCGTATTGGCGAGGAAGAACTGCATGCCCTGCTTGCCGAGCGCGATCCAGAATCGGCTGCTGTTATTCATCCCCATAACGTGCGCCGTGTGATTCGTGCGCTCGAGATGCATGATGATGGTATCTCCTATGCACAGCAAAAAAGTCAGTTTAGTGTTCCGCGCGAGCATTATCATGCCCTATGGTTTGGTCTGACGCGTAATCGCGAGGTGCTCTACGAGCGCATTAATCTGCGCGTCGATCTGATGTTTGAGCAGGGTCTTGTCGATGAGGTCCGCGGTCTTATGGCCCAGGGTCTGGGAGATGCCCTGACGTCGATGCAGGCAATTGGCTATAAAGAGATCATTGATGCTTTCAATGGCGTGATGAGCATGGATGAGGCCCGCGAACTCATTAAGATGCGTTCGCGTCGTTATGCCAAGCGTCAGCTTTCGTGGTTTAAGCGCGATGACCGTATCGTGTGGTTTGATATGGATGAATGTACGATCGATGAGGTCGTTGAGGATATCCTGCATCGTATTGAGGCTGCCTAATGGCCCGTTTCCCCCTTGTTCCCACGGCACCCGAGCCCGAGCGTGCCATTTTAGTTGGTGTTGAGTGGCGCGACAATGCATGGCCGCTCGATCGCTCGCTTGATGAGCTGGAGCGTCTTGCCCACACAGCTGGTGCTCAGTGCGTGGCACGCTTGTCGCAGCGTTTGGTAAAGCCGTATCCTAAATCGTTTATCGGTTCCGGCAAGGTAGAAGAGCTGTGCGGCCTGGTGCATCGCATGGATGCCGATGTCGTTATTTTTGACGACGACCTGACGCCCTCGCAGCAATCCTATTTGGAGAAAGCTGTGGGCGAGCCGGTAAAGATTATCGATCGTACAGCACTGATCCTGGATATCTTTGGCCTGCATGCTCAGACGCGTGAGGGACGCCTGCAGGTACAGCTGGCACAGCTTCAATATTTGTTGCCTCGCCTGCGTGGCATGTGGAGCCATCTCGCCAAGGAGCAGACGCGCGGCGGCATCGGCTCACGTTTTGGTCAGGGCGAAAGTCAGCTCGAGGTCGACCGTCGCCTTATTCGTAATAAGATCGCTGCGCTTCGTCGTGAGCTCAAGCAGGTTGAACGGCGTCGCGATGTTCAATCCAAGAGTCGCATTGAGTCACCGGCGTTTCGCGTCGCGTTGGCCGGTTATACCAATGCCGGTAAATCGACGTTGCTCAATCGTCTGACCGGCTCTACGGTACTTTCGCAGGACAAGCTGTTTGCTACGCTCGACCCGACGACGCGTTCGTATCGTCTGCCCGGCGGTCGCGGCATGACGATTACCGATACCGTCGGCTTTATTCAAAAGCTGCCGCATGGTCTGGTCGATGCCTTTAAATCGACGCTGTCCGAGGTGTTGGGTGCCGATCTAATTCTCAAAGTCGTAGATGCGTCTGACGAGGACTATGAGCGGCAGCTGGAGGCTGTCGACCGCGTGCTTGATGAGATCGGCGCCGGAGAGCGTTTAACGCTGACCGTATTCAATAAAATCGATCTTCTCGATAGCGTCGATCGATTGAGTTTCCGTCGTCGCTATCCGGAGGCCGTTCTGTTCTCGGCCCAAACGGGCGAGGGGCTCGACGATCTCGTCGACCGGATTGCTCGCGAGGCAGCTGCCACCGATGTGTTGCTCTCCGCTGATATCCCGTATCGCGAGGGCGCTCTCATCACGCTGGTGCATGAGCAGGGAACCCTTCTGCATGAGGAATATCTCGAGGACGGCGTTCGCATTGTGGCGAAGTTGCCGGCTCGTATTGCACCGCGGCTCGAGCGTTATCGCACCGAGTAGACGAGCTCCAAAATGCCCAGAATGATGGGCTGATGCAGCAGATAAAAGGGGAGAGCGTGACGTCCAAGGCTGGCGAGCGCCGGCAGGGGGTTGGCGTAGGTCCAGCTAGGGACGGTCTTATCGATACTCTGCGCTATGTGTGCGGCGAAGTATCCTGCAAGATACATAAAGATAAACGGGATGATGGGGTAGTAATCACCTGAGACAAACCCAGGGCTCGGAAATCCCAGCCACGCCAGGTAGGGGACAGGGTAGATCGTTTTGGGGATGCTCCAGGTGATTGCGAACAACATAAGGCATAGGGGCATGCCCCATCTCGCCGTTATCTTCTTAAGGACGGGATCGGTCAACGCTTCGATGCCGGTGCATGCGGCCATGCAGTAGATGATGCCAAAATTAACCGAATCGTCGACTGAGACAAGTGTTGTTGCCAACCAGACAACGAGTGCTGCTAAGGCGTATTTGGCGGCACGTTTGATATTGTTGCGCGAAAGGGTGCACATCCAACCGGCGATAAACAAAAATACCCAGCTGATGCTGGCGCGCCAGATGTCTTGAAAGACTGACTGGGTAAACCAGGGCATATCCCAGCCGTACAGGTAGGCGAGATCATAGCAAGCGTGAAAACCTGCCATAGAAATCATCGTAAACCCGCGGACGGTATCAAATATGGTTATGCGTTTTTGCATTACGAGAACCGGCGCATCAAGCCGACGACTTTGCCCAGGATAACGGGATTCGTTGCATAGATAGGTTCCATGGTGTCGTTCTCGGGCTGCAAGCGCACACGCCCCTGCTCCTTGTAGAACGTCTTGACGGTCGCCGAACCATCAATCATGGCCACGACAATTTCGCCGTTCATGGCACTCTTTTGTTCACGGACGATGATGTAATCGCCATTGAAGATGCCGACATTGATCATTGAGCTCCCATGCACCTCAAGGATAAAGGAACCCTGATCAGTGGCGATTTCGGTCGGGATAGTAAACGTGTCTTCGATATTCTGCTCGGCCAGAATGGGAATCCCAGCCGCGACGCGACCAACGAGCGGTAGCGAGACCGTTCCGCGAGGTGCGGTGGGCTCGTCAGATTTAGAAATTGAGACAGAGGAACCATCCTCGTTAAAGAGTTCCAGGGCGCGCGGTTTGGTGGCATCGCGCTTGAGTAGCCCGCGCGCCTCCAGGGCAGAGAGATGGGCGTGCACGGTGCTGGGGGAGGAAAGGCCCACGGCAGAAGCCATCTCGCGCACGCTGGGCGGATAACCCTTCTCCTGCTGATATTCCTTGATGAAGTCGTAAATTTGCTGCTGACGCTTGGTAATTTTGCGAGCCATCAGGGCATCCTCTCTACCCATGTCAAACAAATGTTCGAATTTTGCTTGACAGGAACAACTGTTCGAAGATAATAATAACCGAACATTCGTTCTCGCGCTAGACATTTTTGTCCGCGCGGCTTGATAAAACTGTTCTCAGCAAAACACGCGAGAGGAGAACATGATGAACGTAACGAATATGGTCCAGGGAAACCTCGCCCTTAAGCTCGAGACGCCTGCAGAACCCACTTTTACGGTTGTTCAGGGTGGCCGCTCCGGCTTTCAGCCTTTGACCGTAAAGCCTGCGCGCAATCAGCAGGCTGTAGTCGCGCCGGCCCGCGTTGCCCCGAAGGTTCCGACGATTGTCGCCGTCGCCGTTGCGCTTACGCTCTTCTTTGTCCTCGCTATGTCGGTCTTTAGCGCTCGTCACGCCGCGTATGCCGAGTCCGTTTCCAACATTACCTACGAGACCATTCGCGTTCAGCCTGGCGATTCTCTTTGGTCGCTTGCCGAGGAATATCCAATCGAAGGCCTTTCCACGCAAGAGACTTCCGACATGATCCGTAGCGTCAATCATCTGGAGCATGGTTCGCTCGCCGCCGGTGCGCATCTTAAGGTTCCTGATCGTTCGTAATCATTATCGCGCTGCGCATGGTACCCTTGTTATCGTTTAAGAGGAGGTACCATGCGCTGTCCCAAATGCGGCAAGGCACATACCCGCGTCGTTGATTCCCGTATGCAGGAGTCAAATAACACCATTAAGCGTCGTCGCGAATGTTGCTCGTGTAACTATCGCTTTACAACGTTCGAGCGATGCGAAGACCCAATCGAGGTCATTAAGTCAGACGGAACCAAGCAGCGGTTCGATCGCAATAAGCTGCTCGTCGGCTTGATGCGCGCCACCATCAAGCGCGATATCGACACTAAGAAGCTCAATGAGATTATCGATGACATCGAGGTCGAGCTGCGCTCTCGCACACTGACGGCCGTTACGTCCCATGAGTTGGGTGACATGGTGCTCAAGCGCTTGGCCAAGATTGACAAGGTGGCGTACATCCGCTTTGCCTCGGTCTACCGCGATTTCAAAGACGTCGATGAGTTTCTGCAAGAGCTCGACAAGCTAAGGTGATTCCATGTCCAACATTACCGTCAACATAAAGCGTCTCGATCCCACCGTCGAGCTTCCCAAATACGCCCATCCCACTGATGCCGGCTTGGATTTGCGCTCCAACGAGGACTGCGTCCTGAAGCCCTTCGAACGCCGTCTGGTCTCTACGGGGCTGGCCATCGCCCTGCCCGATGGCTACGCCGGCTTCGTCCAGCCCCGCAGCGGCTTGGCCATCAAGCAGGGCCTGTCTATAGTCAATACGCCGGGCCTCATCGACGCCCACTACCGAGGAGAACTCAAGGTTATCCTCATCAACCTGGATCCCACCAACGACATCCAAATCAACAAAGGCGACCGCATAGCTCAACTCGTCATCCAAGAAGTCCCCACGGTCAACCTCGTAGAAGTAGAAGAACTAGACAAAACCGACCGAGGCAAAGGAGGCTTCGGCTCCAGCGGCATCGCCTAGGGCGCTCGTATCCCTCCCGCCCGGGGCTTACCTATATCATTCCATGCTCAAACATTCTCGCGTCGCTTCGCTCGCTGCGAAACTGCGCGTGGAACGATATAGGTAAGCCCCGGGCGGGCGGCTACTCGCTTGAAACAATATTTACTTTTCTAGTAAGTCGATGCGATGAAGGGTCGCCTCCTTTGTCGCATCGACTTACTGTATTTATATTTTCTGGTTCCCCTTTGCAGATTCTACTGGAGGGGAATCTGGTATAGCTGCTAGTACGTAAACGCAGCTTACCTGCGGGAGGCCCCTATATATCGTCCCACGCGCAGTTTCGCAGCGAAGCGAGAATGTTTGAGCATGGGATGATATATAGGGGCCTCCCGCAGGTAAGCGGACATAAAGACGCTAGCGGATATGCGCGGGTTTTCCGCCCCAGTAGAAGCGGCAGAAGGCTCTTTTGCGCTTTTGGGGTTTGCCTACGAGCTCTATGGTGGCGATGGCGATGTCTTCGGCTGCGTGTGGGCGGCGTAGTACTTCGCCGTTGATGAGCAGTGCCTTGAGCGACTCAGGATGATCGTGGAGATGACGCAACGTCACGATGAGCTCTCGTGCGGTGGTGACATGCATGCTGGCGCCCATGCCGGTGAGCATGGTGGTGTTGGCCTTTTCCTGGCCATAGGACTTGCCCAGCAGGATCATCGGCAGGTGTGCGCACAGGCATTCGGTGACGGTGAGTCCGCCCGATTTGAGAATTGCGAGGTCGCAGCCGTGCATAAGCGCTGCCATATCATCGACATAGTCCAGCACCGTGACATTTTCGAGCTTCATGGCATCGAAGAGCGTCTTGAGACGGGCGGCGTATTCCTTATCCTTGCCCGGCAAAAAGACAAAGTGCATGTCTTCGAAGCTGCGTAGGAAGGGGAGGGTGCGGTCCATCTCCGCGCGAAAGCGAACGTACGGTTGAGGCAAGCTGGCACCGGCCATTACCAGCACGACGGTCTTGTCGGTGGGGAGGTTGAACTTGGCTAGCTCTTCCTCGCGATCGTAATCCGTGTCGAATCCGGCGCGAATAGGAATGCCGGTAATGCGAATCCTTGCTTCGGGAACCTTACGGGGGCGGAGCGTCTCGGCCATAAACTCGTTTGCCACGCAGAATAGGTCGGTGTCCTTATGGGGCCACCATCCCTCGACTTCGTAGTCGGTCGGTACGCAGATGACCGGATAATCGATACCCGTAATTACGCGGGCGCCCACGGCAACATTGGCTGCTGTGATGTGCGTTGCAACCACGGCTATGGGCCTGCGGCTACGAATATATTCGTTGAAGGCGGGGAACATAATTCGCGACCATGCCGTTCCGCCACCCCAGAGAAGATGTCCCGTAAGCGTATATCGCCAGGTCAGGTCGTAAATGGGGCGCGTGGCTCCCGTAAAAGAAGCCGCGGTCTTATTGCCGTCGAATTTAATACGTCCAAAATCAAGGATATCGAGCACTTCAATCTCAATATCCTCGGGGATGCCATTGGTGCCGCGGATGAGGTCGAATGCCTGCGCTATCGCATTTGCGGCGGCCTTGTGGCCCGAGCCAACGGAGGCGTGCACGATGGTCACGAGAGGTTTTTGCTGAGCCAGGAGCGTGGTTTGCTCCGATTGGGGAGTGCTGTGCGTGAGCAGGGGAGCGTCGTCACTCGTCTGCGCCTGGTCCATCGATAACTCCCCTTCAGCTTTGTAATACGGATTTATCATTGTAGTGCATGAGTGTCACGTTCACGTAAATTTGGGTACGAGCGCAAAGAACGACAACGTTTCGACGAAAGGACGCTTCATGACTACCGATAAGCCGATCGATGTTGCGATTATCGGTGGCGGCCCCGCGGGCTATGCTGCCGCCATTTATGCTGCGCGTGCCAACCTTACGACGACCGTGATTGAGCAGGGCATGTCGGGAGGGCAGATCGCCACAACCAATGAGGTCGAGAACTATCCGGGTTTCCCGCTCCTGAGTGGCGCCGAACTCGGCGAGCGTTTTCAGCAGCATGCAGAGGGCCTGGGAGCACAGGTTACATGGAGCATGGTTACGGGTATCGATTACGATGCCGATGCAGCGTTGTTTACGGTGCATCACGATATGGGCGATACGCTGGCCTCGAGCGTTATCGCTTGCATGGGTGCCACGCCGCGTCCGGCAGGTTTCGCAGGCGAGGATACGTATCGCGGTCGTGGCGTTTCATATTGCGCAACATGTGACGGCATGTTTTTCCGCGGCAAGCAGGTTTTTGTAATCGGTGGTGGCAATTCGGCATGCGAAGAGGCTCTGTTCCTGTCCGACATTGCCAACAGTGTGACCATCGTGCTGCGCCGCGACCAGTTCCGTGCGCCCGATGGTGTTGTTCAGAAAGTACTCGCAAAGGACAATATTACAGTTAGGTACCAAACTAGTATTGTGGAGCTATCGGGCGAAGCCATGCCAACGACGATTACCTTTAAGGACAATGCATCCGGCGAGACTCATACCGAGTCATTTGAGCCCGGCTCGTTTGGCATCTTTGTTTTTACCGGAACGCAGCCCCATACCGAGCTTGTTGAGCATCTAGTCGATCTGGCGCCTGATGGCGGCATTCTGACTGATGAATCCATGGCGACCCGCACGCCAGGTCTATTTGCCGCTGGCGATATCCGTTCCAAACGTTTACGCCAGGTTGTGACCGCTGTTTCGGACGGAGCCATAGCGGCAACGAGCGCATACGCGTTTCTCCGTGGATAAGTACGATAATATATCTTATGTAAGGTTGCTATCTTTACACAAAGTGGTTGGACGATGCATCAATGTGTTGTCCAACCACTTTTACTTGCCGGCTATGTGGTATGCAAAACTAGATAACCTAGAATACAATATAGTAAATGAACGGAGGACCTTTATGAACCACGTTAAACACGTTATTCCGATGTCCGATTCGTCGGTCAGTATTAAGCCTGAGGATATTCAGCCCACGGTGCTGCCCGATGCATTTATTCAGTCCGAAATCGTGTGCAAACTCAATACGTTGAGTCTGTCGCGCTATGACCAGTTGCCCAATGTGACGCTCTATCGCGACCAGGTTATTGAGTATGTTGCGCTGTGGATGGAGCCGCTGTCCATTTGCGTTGAGCAGCCCGTCATTACGCCATCGATGATCAACAACTACGTGAAGGTCGGCCTGGTGCCTGCTCCGGTTAAAAAGCAATATGGCCGCGAGCAGATTGCCCGCCTGATCGCTATCTGCCTCTTTAAGCAGGTGTTACCTATTGCTGCGGTGCAGGCACTCTTTAACATTCAGCGTTTGAGCTACGATGCCCCGACGGCCTTCGATTATGTGGTCGATCAGCTCGAGGCATCGATTCGTTCGGCGTTTTCCGTCGAGCAGACGCCGGTTCCCGATACGGCGCATCAGGTAACGCGTGAGTCGCTGCTTGTGCGCAGTGCGGTTTCATCCTTCGTTTCGAAGGCGTACCTGATGAGCTATCTAAAGTTTAATGGGTTTAATAGCTAGCCAACGTATATAACGGGCGGAGCAAAGGGCCATCTGTCACTTTGTCCCGCCCGTATTTTTGCTTGGTTGGACGTTATTGGCCCGAAGCCACGCCCATGCCGTAGCCGATAATGAGCCCATGCATTTCGGCATAGTATGAATCTAGCCCGTTACAGGGCATGATGATAGTCTTGGAGCTTGGCCAGCGCTCCACAATGCGGCTGGCAAGTGCCTGGGCGCCTGTCTCATTTTCCACATGGTCGATGACGACCTCGCCGCCCGTAAAACCCTCGGCTTCCATGGTGTCGATGATCTTGTTGAGCATCTTCTTTTCGCCATGCGTGTGACCGACGAGTTCGATTTTACCGGCCTCACTCGCCGTGCCCAAAATGCGGATATTGAGCTTGTTGGCAATGACGCCGGCTGCCTTAGGGATACGTCCGGCTTTGGCCAGGTTTTCGTAATTGCACAAGCTGAAGAGGATTTTGCTGTTCTGCTCAAGGCTATCGAAGTATGCGCAAGCGTCCTCGAATGAGACATCCGGATTGCTTGCAAGATAGCGGTCGAACAGCAAGAAAATGAGGTCCATTTTGCCGCCAGCTGCGCGCGAATTGACAAGATGAATATTGCGGTCCGGTTCCTCGGCAAGAACCATATCGCGAGCCGTGACTGCTGCGTTGTAGCTGCCCGACACGCCCTCAGAGATTGGCATGCAGATGGTCTTGTCTGCCAATTTGAAGAGCTCGGCCCACTCCCCTACGCTGGGACAAGCGCTCGAAGAAGCGTTCGTCTCCGCCTGAACAGCGCAGTTGAGCTCATGAACATCGAGCGAAAGGTCATCGATGAATTCACGCTCCCCCACTCGAATTTTGAGGGGCGCAAATGCAAAGGTGGTATGGGGCGCGGTCGGTTGCCAATCGCGGAGGTTGCAGCTTGAATCGGAGATAAGTGCCCAGCTCATAGAGGGTCCTTTCTAATTGTTCCTCAACAATTATAGCCATCTTGCAAACTGAATGTACGGCTATCTAGTTTTGAATACTAGATAGCCGTACAAGATTAGAGAAAAAAAGAATGGACCTCGCGACTTAAAGCCACGAGGTCCACATTCACACGCTGTGTAAGATGACTTAGTAACGCACGAAGATATAGTTGTTGTTCATGCCGGCGGCAACGGAGCTGATGATAACACCCGTGTTGTAGTCGGAAGCATGAATCATCTGACCACCACCGATGTAAATGCCGGTGTGGTACGAGTTGACCACAACGTCACCGGGCTGCGGATCGGACACACGCGTCCAGCCCATAAAGGTACCCGTGGTGCCCAGGCGGCAATAGCGACCAGTGAGGCAATAGCTAACAAAACCAGAGCAGTCGAAGCTGTTCGGGCCAATTCCGCCCCAGGAATAAGCGCAACCAAGCTTGCTGTATGCACGCGAGACAACAGAACCACCATCGACGGACTGGCTCGGAGCAGAAGGCGTCGGAGCCGGAGCAGGCGTGGAGGGCTGCGGCGTCGGAGCAGGTGTCGGCGTAGGAGCCGGAGTGTTGCCGCCCTGGTTGTTGTTATTGCTGGTCTGACCACCGTTGTTGGTGTTCTCGGTCGTACCGGCAGTCTCGTTGCTCACCGTGGCCTTCTCGGCAGTGCTGGCGTTGATGCCGGCCTGCAGCGCGGCGTTGGCCTCGGCCTCTGCGGCAAGCTCGGCCTGCAGCTGCGAATCCAGGGAGTTTACGACGTTCTGGGCTTCAGCCTGCTGGGCGTTAAGCTCGTCGACCTTCTTTTGCGTGGTGGCGACGTTCTTCTCCTGCTCGGCCTGCTTATCGGTGAGCTGCTGCTTAAGCTCCTTGACCTCTTGAATGGTCTGAGCTTGCTTGTCGGAAACTTTGCCGTAGTAGAACAAACGGTTGAGCATATCGCTCAGATCATCGACACCCGTCAAAACCTGAAGCAGGCTCAGACCGCCGGTTTTGTACTCGCCGGCGACATAGGTCGAGAGCTTGGCCTGACCATCGGCGATCTCCTGCTGCTTTTGCGTGATCTCGCCGGCAGTCTGATCGAGCGCCTGCGTCTGCGTGGCAAGCTCATCGTAAATCTGCTGGGTTTGGGTGCCGATCTGCTCGAGTTTCGTACGAGCAGCGGCAAGGTCGGATGCGGTATCGGCGTAGGCAGGAGCCGCGAGGCCCAAGCCCAAAACACAAGCGAGGGTTGCCGTAGCAGCGCAGCGTGCCATGTTTTTGTGCGTGTTTGCTGTGCGCATGTAGCTTCCTTTCCAGTAACTAAGGGTAACGGCTAGTCTACCGTCACCAGGCTAAAGAGCTCAACATCGTCGTCAGTCGGCGTGAGCTTCTCGCGCGGGTTGAGAAACGCAAGCTCAAGTATACAACCGTAACCGATAAGCTTTGCGCCCATATCTCGCACCAGTTTACCTGTTGCCTCGACGGTTCCGCCCGTCGCGACCAAGTCGTCCAGAATCAACACGGTATCTTTAGAGCTGATAGCGTCGGCATGGATCTCAATTGAATCGGTGCCGTACTCGAGCTCATAGCTCTGGCTCACCGTCTTGCGGGGTAGCTTGCCCGGTTTACGTGCGGGAACAAAGCCGGCGCCAAGGGCTACAGCCACCGGTACGCCAACCATAAAGCCGCGAGCCTCGGGTCCCACGACCTTGGTGATTCCCATGCCGGCAAAGTGCTCGGCGAGGGAATCGGTCATGGCTTTGAGCGCCTCGGGATTGCCAAAGAGCGGCGTGATGTCTTTAAAGATGACTCCGGGCTCGGGATAGTCGGGGATGTCGACGATTTGAGATTCGAAGTCGTACATTGCATGACCTTTCAATGGGTTGCCGGATAAGCGGCGGCGGTTATTTGCCCGCCGTGGCGGTGCCGGAGTGCGAAGGGGCGACGACCTTGAGCGGCTTTACGAGAGAATCCTCGTGCGAAGCCGGCGTGGCTATCTCTTCGTTTTTGGCTTTGGTGGACTCGGAGCGAGCGATTTCCTCATCGAGTGCATCGATGTCGGCGTCCTCGACCACGGCATTGAGCGACTCAAAAACGCGGTTCTTGAGCAGCGCAGTGTGCACACCTTCCGTCAGGTCGTGAAGCTTCTTAAACGCACGCTCGAGCTTGGCGTCGCGCTCGTCATCGGAGGTATCCATTCCGAGCATGCTCACGAGCACCTGCTCAAACATCGAGGACTCGCGGTTGGCAGAAGACACGTACTGACGCAGGTTGCGCGGCTCGATATGGAAGCGTGACAGCTCGGAGCAGTAGCGGATGATCGGAAAATCGCGCCCATCGACGAGTTCACGATTCTGCGGACTCTTGATGATGCGAATGAGGTCGTTCTCGGCGAGCGAGCGGATAAACGAAATCTCGACGCCCAGCATATCGGGAATGGTCTCGATGGGATGCAGCTTTTGCTTAGTCTCCTTGGGCTCCGTCTTGAGCGGAACATCGGACAGCAAGCCCACCTCGTAGGCGAGCGTTGACAGGTCCGTGGCGTTTTCCAAGCGCTGCTTAATCACGTTGAGCGGCATATAGCGAGTCTTCTGCAAGTGCAGGATGACCTCCAGACGATCAACGTCCTCCTTGGAGTACTGACGGTATCCCTTAGGCGTACGATGAGGGGTAATGAGCCCCTCATCCTCTAGAAATCTAATTTTTGAGTTCGAAAGATCGGGGTATGCGCCTCGAAGTAGGTTGACGACTTGGCCGATACTCAGATAGTTGCGTTCGGCCATGCCCTACTCACCGGTTTCGATGCGCTCCGGCGTGCTCTCGTGGTAGATGAGCGTAAACGTACCGATCTGGACGGAAGAACCGTCGTGCAGCGGGGCCGCGTTGACGATGGCACCGTCGACCCAGGTGCCATTGAGCGAACCCAGATCCTCGATGCGAGCGCCGAGGCCCTCGCGAATAATGCGCGCGTGGCTGCGCGAAACGGTCATGTCATTGAGGAAGATGCCGTTTGCAGGATCGCGGCCGATGGTGGTCACGTCGTCCTCGAGCTCAAAGGCGGCACCAGTCTGCGGACCCTTGACGATGGACAGAACGGGGGCGGTGATGCGCACGTTGGCCATGAGGTCGGGAACGGTGACGTCGCTTGAAGGCACGCGGAATACGCAGGTAGCGTCAGCAGTCTTATCATTCTGAGGCATATTATTAACCATGTTGTCCATGACAACCCCTAACTTATCGCGGACGTGCCGCAAATAATGAACCGTACGTAATCATACCCCAACGAATCAGTCTTCGATTTCGGGGTTCAGAAAGTCGATGTCCTCGTCCTCGGGATGCGCGAGAGCCTGTTTAATGGCCACTCCGCCCTTAATGGAATAGATGACAGCCGTGAGCATGGAGAAGATCACGCCGCCGTACACAAAGAAGATGCCGAGGGGCACCGAGCTTCCGTTGAGGCCCGGGAAGGCCGTAAGGGTTGAAGGTAAAAGATGCAGGCCGTCAATAACGGGGAACCCGAGCAGCATGAGCGAGAAGCCGGTCATGAGCAGTGCAGTGGCAATCTTTCCGGGAAAGACGACATCGATGGGGCGACGGTGATAATGACGAACGATAAGCGTGCCGATGCCCAGATAGATGTCGCGGCCAATAATGAGCACGCAGACCCAGATGGGCAGCTCTCCGCGGACCACCAGCCCAAGTACGCCGGTGAACAGCAGCGCACGGTCGCAGATGGGATCCATGACCTTGCCGAGCCACGAGACCGTCTTGGTCATGCGGGCGATCTGACCGTCCATCCAGTCGGTAGAGGCGGCAACGGCGTAGATAACGATGGCGATGACGCGGTTGTTATCCGTCACAAACAGGTACAGAAATACCAGGGTGAGGATCAGGCGCGTAAAGGTGATGAAATTGGAGATCGTAAAGATCTTATTCGACGGGTAATCGGAAGTGCCGATAAGCTCCTTTTTGATCTTCTTTTTGATGCCCACAGGACTCCCCCGCTGGTTAACGACAAAACTTTCGATACTATACCCGTTCCGGCGATGTCTATCCAGCGTAAGCATAGAGAGTCCAGACATGAGGAAGGCGCTTTTGGGCGGCGGTGGATTTCACATTCGTGTACATCAGCCTCCAAACATGCCGATAAAAGTCGGTTTTGGAGGGTGATGTACACGTTTTGATTCGGTGATTACATCGATCGGGAAAGTTGTTGCCTTAAGCAAATTAATCATGATGTGCGGGTCGAGAAGGGTTGGCGCCAAAAGAGCCCAACGGACGTTACGGCTTCGTTAGAAACGCGCCCCACCATGGATGGTGAACCCGAAAGGTAAGGCGCGCGGGCACGGCGACTCGGCCCGCGCGCCCGGAAGAGAAAGGATAAACCCATGGGTTACATGCTCGAGACGCGCGGGCTCACCAAGCGCTTCGGCCGCGGCGACCAGGCGCAGGACGCCGTGGCCGACGTGAGCCTTCATATCCGCGAGGGCGAGGTGTACGGGCTGCTCGGTCCCAACGGCGCCGGCAAGTCGACAACGCTCAAGATGATCTGCGGGATGCTGCGGCCGACGGCCGGGGAGATCCTCTTTGCCGGGCACGCCTGGCGCCGCGAGGACCTCTACGCAATCGGCAGCCTCATCGAGGAGGCGCCGCTCTACCCCAACCTCACCGCGCGCGAGAACCTGCGCGTGCGCACCACGCTGCTGGGCCTTCCCGAGAGCCGCATAGATGAGGTGCTCGCCGCCGTGGACCTCGCGGACACCGGGAAGAAGCGCACCGGGCGCTTCTCGATGGGCATGCGGCAGCGCCTGGGGCTCGCGCTGGCGCTGATCGCCCGGCCACGCCTGCTCGTGCTCGACGAGCCCACCAACGGCCTCGACCCCATCGGCATCGAGGAGCTGCGCGACCAGATCCGCGGCTTCGCGGCGGCGGGTACGACGGTGATCGTCTCGAGCCACATCCTCTCCGAGGTGCAGCAGATGGCGGACACCATCGGCATCATCTGCGGGGGGCGCCTCGCCTACGAGGATGCGCTTCGTCCCGGGCAGGACCTCGAGGAACTCTTCATGAGCTTCTGTCGGGAAGGGCGACGAGCGCGCGGGGAGGTGGCGGCATGACGGGTGAGAAAGGCGGCCTGCTCGCGGCCCTGCGCGCCGAGGCCCTGAAGTCGCGCCACGCGGCACCGGTTCGCCTGGCCGTGCTCATGGCGCTGCCGATGCCGCTGCTCGGCGCGATGCCCTACCGGGGCGTGCAGATCTTCAGCGCATGGAACTACTGGTACGCGCTCTTCCTGCCCGTGTGCCTCTCGCTCGTGGTGGCGTGCGTCGCGCGGGCTGATGCTCGCACGCGGATGCGGGGGCTTCTGGGCCTGGGCTTCCCGCTCGGGCGCGCCTGGTGGGCCAAGGCGCTCTGGTGCCTCGCGCTCTGCACGCTCTCGAACCTCGTGGTTTTCGGCATCTACCTCGCGGGATCGGCGTTCTCCTCGCAGGGCCTCACGGCCGCGG
Source organism: uncultured bacterium (assembly GCA_905215505.1). GTDB lineage: Bacteria > Actinomycetota > Coriobacteriia > Coriobacteriales > Coriobacteriaceae > Collinsella. The sequence continues at coordinate 42,098 of CAJMPU010000010.1, read as the reverse complement.
GCACGCTCACGATGCTCCTCTGCGCGCTCGCCAACACGGTGACCGCGGCGTGGATGATCCCCGCAGGGCTCTTCCTCACGGCGCGGCTCGGCATGCTCGCGGGCATCTTCTGCCCGCTCGCCGCGCAGCTCGTGGGTGGGTTCGCCTGGTCGCTGATGCCGCTGCCGCAGCTCTTTCCGCCGTCGGCGAGCATGGTCATCCCCACGAGCTTCATTCCCGTGCTGCCGAGCGGCGAGCCGCTCGCGGCGGACATGGCGCTCGGCGGGGCGCTCACGGCGGACGGCATGCTCACGCTGGCGGGCCTTGCGGTCTGCGCGCTCGCGTTCGCCGCGCTCACGGCGGCGGGCGCGGCCTGGTTCGCGCGCTCCGAGGAGAGGTGATGGCCATGACACGACTCTCCGACCCGACGCCGCGCATGACTCTCCCGCGGGCCCTGCTCTCCGAGGCCCTGCGCCTGGCGCGCTCCCCGCTCTCGGCGGTGCACCTCGCCTGCGGCCTGGCAGCCGGTCTTGCCTGCGGCGAGTACTTCTCCGTAACCCGATGGGACCCGGCGCTGGGCGCGGACGCCTATGCCCAGTTCCTCGGCGCCCTCATGCCGCTCATGTCCGCCATCGTCTGCGGGCTCGCCGTGGACGAGGAGCGCGCTGCCGGGCGCCTCGCCAACCTCACGGCGGTCCCCTCGCGCGGGCGCGCCGTCGCGGCGAAGCTGCTCGCCCTTGCGGCGCTCGGCGCGGGCGCGCTGGCCGTGGCGCTCGGCGTTTTCGGGGCCGTGCTCGCCGTCGCCGGGCGCCTGCCGCTCGGGCCCGCTCCGCTTGCGGCCGCCTGGGCGGGCATCGTGCTGGGCAGCCTGCCCCTCTACGCGCTGGGGCTCGGCGTGGCCCTGCGCCTCGGCCGCAACGCCACCATCGGCGCCGGCGCGGCGGGGATGCTCCTCGCGTTCTTCTCAGTGGGCGGACTTGCGCACGGTCTCATGACCGGCGAGCTCACCGGTGCCCTGGCGACGCCCCTGAGCTGGGTGCCGCTCGCCTGGCCCGCGCGCTTGGGGTCGCTCGGGGTGGAGGCCTTCATCGACGCCGTACGCGCGGCGGGCCCACTCCTCACGACTGCGCTCGCTGGCCTCGTGCTCACCCTGGCAGCCGCCGCCGTCCTTCTCGCCTGGTTCTGCCGCTTCGAGGACGGGAAGGCAGATGCATAGGAAGCCGCTCGCCGCCGTGCTCGTCCCCCTCTCCGCAGCGTTTGTCCTGGGCGGGAATGCCCTGCTCGACGCCGGCTGGGGTTCGGCGCTGCGCTCGATCGCCGACTGCGTGCTGCCCAACCCTGAGATCGTCATGTTGGCGCCCGCGGCTGCGCGCAGGGCTCTGGACCGCTGAGTGCGGCGCTAGTACAATTCCGACGAGAGTTTCAGGAGGTCGAACATGGCGAGGATACTGGCAGTGGATGATGAACGGGCTATCCTCGACGCGCTCGCGCGCGTCCTCGGCCGCGACGGCCATGAGGTCGTCAGGGCGACGGACCCGACGGCGGTCCCGGGGATGGACCTCTCGCGCTTCGACCTCGTGCTCTGCGACGTCATGATGCCGGGGCTCGACGGCTTCGAGCTCGTGCGGCAGATCCGCCCGGACTTCGACGGGCCCATCGTCTTCCTGACCGCGCGCGTGGCCGAGGAGGATGCCGTGGCCGGCTACGGCCTGGGCGCCGACGACTACGTCCGCAAGCCCTTCGGTGCCGCGGAACTGCGCGCCAAGGTCGCGGCCCATCTACGCCGTGAGCGCCGGCCGCGCTCGCACGCTCTCTCCTTCGGGGAGGTGCGGATCGACCTCGGGGCGCGCGACCTCGCCGTGGGCGGCGAGACCGTGCCGCTCACGCCCACCGAGTACGCCATCTGCGAGTACCTCGCGCGCCACCCCGGGCAGGTCATGAGCCGCGCGCAGATACGCGAGGCGGTGCTCGGCTGGGAGAGCGACGCCGACGACGCGGCCATATCCATGCAGGTCAGCCGTGCCCGGAGGAAACTCTCCGAGGCCGGCGCCGATCCGATCGCGACCGTCTGGGGGATGGGGTACAAGTGGCAGCTCTGAAGATCGGGGCGCGAGGTCGCGGGGGCATGCCACTCTCCTTCGTCATCGCGCGCTACTTCGCCTACGCGTTCGCGGCGGTCGCCACGGCGTGGCTCGCCTCGTTCATGGTGCTCTCCGTGGCGATCAACGCGGGCATCGTCTACGAGGCAAGCTGGGGGCCGGCCAATGTTCGCGAGGTCGCGGAGGGCCTGGGACGCGACGGCGTCTGCGGGCAGCAGGACGTGCCGACGGCGTACCGCTACCTCATCCTGAACAAGGACGGATACGTGCTGATGACAGACCTCGAGGGCACGCGGCTCGAGGACGCGAAGGAAATGGCCCGTACGGCACTCGCCGCGGAACCGGGCACAGTGAAGATCGAGGGCGGGGGTTCGGGCCTCACCTACGCCGCGTTCCCGCTCAAGGACGGCGGGGCCTGCGCACTCATCAGCGAGTACCTGCCGCAGTGGGTCTCGCGCGACCTCGCCGGCCTGCTTCCTAACCCGCAGAACCTCATGCTCGTCGGCGCTGCGGCGGGAAGCGCGCTCGCGCTCGCGCTCGTGGCGCGCCGCGCGAGCCGCGTGATCTCGCGCAAGATGGCGCCGCTCGCGGAGGCGGCGGGGCGCGTCGGCGCGGGGGAGCTCGACTTCGCGGTCGGCAGCACCAACGTGCGTGAGGTGAACGACGTCCTCGCCGCGATGGACGCCATGCGGGCCTCCCTCGCCGAGTCGCTCGAGGCCCGCTGGGCCGCGGAGCGGGGGCAGCGCGAGCAGATGGCGTCGCTCGCCCACGACCTCAAGACGCCGCTCACCGTGCTGCGCGCCAACGCCGACTTCGTGGCGGAGGAGCTGGAAGACGAGAATGACAGCGACCTCTCGGCCGCCGCGCGCGACATAGCCGGCGGTGTCGAAAGGCTCGACGGCTACGTGCGCCTGCTCATCGAGGCTTCGCGCGGGTCCGGCGGGGCGGAGAGGGCCCCCATGCGGCCGGCCGAGCTCTGCGAACAGGTCCTCGCCGAGGCCGCCCAGATCGCCCGGGCGCGAGGCGTGACGCTCGACGCGGCCACGGGCCCCGCTGTCGCGGGCGCGCCCGAGGCCCCGCTCGACCGAACCGCCCTGGCGCGAGCCGCCGCGAACCTCGTGGCCAACGCCGCCGAGCACGCGCGCTCGCGCGTGGCGGTCTCCTGCGACGTCGCGGGCGGACACCTCGTCATCGAGGTGGCCGACGACGGACCGGGCTTCTCTCCCGCCGCCCTCGAACGCGGCTGCGAGCGCCTCTTCACAGACGACTCGTCCCGCTCCTCGCTCGACGGAGGCCGCCACTACGGGCTCGGCCTCCATGTCGCCTCCGAGGCCGCGAGCGCCCACGGGGGCTCCGTCTCGCTCGCCAACAGCCCCTCGGGCGGCGCGGTGGTCACCATCGCGGTCCCCCTGTGCGGGGCCTGACGAATCAGGCCCCGCACACTGGCATGCCTCGCAACCAAACGCCTCCCGAATAATTCATGAGGCCGTACTCGTATTCGAGCCTGTCTATCTCCGCGGCGAGGGCCTCCGTCATGTAGAAGGTTTTCGTGCGGCCCGTCGACTTCGCCAGGTGGTCGTACCTGTTCGAGAGGTCCTCGGGGATTCTCAGGACTGCGGTGGCGGTTGCCATGATGCACCTCCCGGTTAGATGCAATACGTGTATTACATTCTGTCACATCACCCGCACCGGCGTACGGCCGCATCTGCTCTTTTACCTTACATTATGTCAACCGGCCCATGGTCGGCTTATTCAGCCGGATTAAATCAAGCATTAAATCAATCCAGACCTATAAGGGGCGGCGGAAATCCATTGAGGAATGAGGGCGCCGTCCCTAGGTCGGCTCCTCGATGGCCGCGGCTGAATTCCCCTGCCATCGTCTGCGTGGGTTCCGGCACGGGGTTCTGGCACTGCTCGAGTGGGGCACAAGGCTCGGCTGTCGGTCGTGCCGGACGGCATACGTTTTGAGACCGGCAAGCTGTTGCCGGCTCGAGGACAGCGGCCCGGTGCACCGGGCCGATCGATAGAGGACTCAGGTTCACAGCGCAGTTTCTTGGGGCTCGCATATATAGGAAGACTTGATCGGCAATCGATTTTAATGAAGTCGACAGCGCGTGTCAGAGCTTTCAACAAACCGCAGGTAAATCCGTGTACCAAAAATTGGTACACGGATTTACCTGCGATGTTCATGCTTGGTCAAAAGCCCATCAAGCGATATATTCATTATTTTAATGCGCGCGCCTGAGCTTTTGGCTGAAGTGGCAGTCCGACCGCCGGCAGGCGGCCACGCTATGTCCAAAGGCCACGCCTACTCCCAGTGCCCGGCTACGTCGACGACCCAGTGCTGCCCGTCGAGTTCCTGCCGCAGGGCTACATCAGGGACGTCTTATTGGGGGACGACCACATGGAACCCCGGGAGATCAAGCTGTACGGCTGATCCATCCGTCAACAACATGTCAAAGCCCCAAAACCCAACAGGATCGCGAACGAGGGGATGAATTGACCGCCCGGGTATTTGCGCCCGGGCGGTCAATTTTATCAACCATGGGTGCGATTCTGTGAGGCCATTTTTCTGGCATCCGCCGTTTGCTCCGGTCTCAACGCACCCATCGACCGTTCAGTTATCTTTGCGAACGCGACCACGTGCGCATTTGTCGAACAATCAAATGTCCGACAATGTCTGACGGAGCTGTCAGACATTCACGCACGAACAGGTGAGCTTCGCGAGCGATTGTAGGCAACTAGTAGCCCCAGCTGCGTCTTTAGCGCAGGTTCGACGTCTGACATCTTGAATGTCTGACGTTGAACGAAGCTGGTTGATAACAAGCAGGTGGAATAAACATGGAGCCCGACACCTCTCGCGCAATCGGCGCGCGGCAAGGGTCTGGCCCATCTCATATGTTGCCAACGCTAACGGTGAACCTGAGCGCCCGGGCACATTCTTTGTTGGCTGAAACCGGCATAGCAACTAGCGGAAGGCATCATCGAAGGAGTGTGCTGGAAAGCACCCGTCTCCTTAACTGTTAGAAATGCAAGTTAATAATCTACGTGGTCAATATAATACCGTTGAACCCGCATATCGATACCGCTCAGCCATTCGCCTCGCCCCCGTCGCACGTATCTTCATCCGGTCTGTCATTATTAATCTAACGATGCTTTGAGAAATGTAGGTGCTTCTAAATGTACTGTCGACTTCTTCTCAAACTAATCCTAAGAGACAGGGCCGTATGGATCTCTACGCTCGTTCTTGCCGCGGCCTTCTCCATCCCCATTGCGTTCAATTCACCCATTTACGGACCCTTCTTTATGAAACAGGGCATGCAGAGCTTTGTCGACGCATTCAATACGCGCGCGCCCCGGGCCAGCGGCACAGACCTATCTCCAGAGCAGCAAAATGACGCGGAGCTTTCAAGATACGCGAACGCCGCCCTTGCCGCTCAAACCGACGCCGCCTTTCTCGATTCTGCCGAGAGCTACTACGCGCTCATGGGCGAAGGCTTCCAATCCGGGTCCATCGTGGGAGACCGAGAGACCAATGACGCGGAGCTCGCATATTGCCGTGCTCTGAGCAGTTCCGGCATCACGGATATCCCGGCCTCCGCAAACGACCTGCCATTCCTTTCCTTCCTGCCTTACGCCATTGCCACGGCGCCGTCTTTCCTTCCCTTCATCCCCTTCCTTCTCTCGTCGATACTCGTGCTCGGCGCCACAAGGCCTGCGACCCTGGCGGCGAAGGCGCCCGTGCCCAAATTCCGGCGCCTTATCCAGATCGTGTTTTCGATAATCGCCGCGGGGACCGCGATGCTCCTCGCCGGCCTCGCGCCCGGGGGCATTTACGCCTTGGCCCTAAACGGCTTCGGGCAAATTGGGTACCCGATCGCCTTCTTCCATGACGGCGCGCTTGCCACCACGACCGCGGGAAACGTCTTCACGACCCTGCTTCTCGCGCTGCTTGCGGGCGGAACCTTGATATCCGTTTGCTCCGCCGTCCTATCGACCGCAACGAGGCGCGTCTTCGCGGGCCCCCTTACCTCAGCGCTGCTTGTCGCGGCCCCGGCATTCCCGTTGCTGTCCGATTCGGCGCTGGAGCATAACGCCGCGCTCAATCTCCTGCCGCTGGCCGTGTTCTCGCCTATCGAGGCAACGGGCTACGTAGGATGCTTCCCGACAGAATTCATTGGCTCCGGTTCAGGCAGCGCATCGATGCTTGCCGTGGCCCTGGCATACGTCGCGGTCTTTTTTGCGGTCGGCGCCGTTGCGACACGTTCGCCCAAACAGCCTGGACCCGCGAAAAAGCGCCATGGGCTCGAGCTTCTGGACGCGAGCGTGGGATACGGAAGCACGACGATACTTTCAATCGGATCGCTTTTCCTGAGCCCGGGAACGGCGGCGGGCCTCATTGCTCCCAACGGCTCGGGGAAAACCACCTTTCTTGAAGCGCTGTCGGGCCAATTTCCCACCCGTATCCACTCGGGAAGCCTGGTGGCAGACGGAATCAGCCAACGTCAATCAGCCGAATTTGCAGAACTCGTCTACCTGAGCTCTTCAGGCGGCACGGATCTCTACCCCACGCTATCAGCCCTCGAGCACCTTGCTTTCGTTAGGGAGGCGTGGAAATCGGCCACCGACATCGACTCGCTCTGCGACTCCCTCGGAATCTCCCCATATCTCGACAAGCCGACCCGTAAACTCTCGACAGGAATGAAGCAGCAGGTAAAGCTTGCCATGGCGATATCGACCGATTGCCCGTACCTCATCCTCGATGAACCGCTGAACGGCCTCGATCCGGGAAAGCGGAAAACCTCCTGCGACGCGATGCGCAGCGAGGTGGCGCGGGGACGAAGCGTGCTCATTTCAAGCCATCTGCTCGACGACCTGGCAGACCTCACCGACTCGTTCTACTTCATCGAGGCCGGCACGCTCGTGGAAAAGATCAAGTCGTCCTCGCAGGCGCTCAAGCAGGAATACCTCGATACATACGAGGGAGGTGAATGACATGATAGGCAAGAGCTATGCAAAGATAGCGATTGTTGGCTTTGTACTTTGTCTTGCAATGGTGCTATGTGCATCATTTGCGAGGTATAGGTCCGAGCAGTCGTTCATCGATGGCGCTGAAAATGGGTTTGGCATAGACGGGATGTATGTCAACGATGGCGCGACCAGGCCGTCTATGGCGATTCTTGCAGGCGAAGACATGGAATGGCAAATCTGTAATGACGATGGTTCTTGTATGAGTGGTCGTTTGGCCGCAACGAGCGACCCGAATTCGTTCGATCTTCTCGACAATGATGGGGCGGATTGCGGTTCTGTTCACCTTTCATATGCATCGCGAGACGGGATGGACGGCATCCTCTACGTCTCCCACGAAAATGGCAATTTCAAGATGCGCAGGACTAACCGGGTGCCGGCTTTTATCGAGGAGTGAGAGTTCCCGGCGGCCTGCCGATCAGACCGCCGGGGTATTGAACCCCGCATTCATCCGTACACACACGGATGAATGCGGGAAGTGTCCGGATGAAGTTGATAATCAAGGAAACAAAGCCGTTCTGCCTGGGACGGCATTGGCTTGGACTTTAACTACAACATCGCAATCGACACTTATCAGCTCGCGCAACGCGCATGGCCAAATCTCGGACGCTGGTGCATGGAGGACCTTCGAGATTTACTGGACATCCAAAACGACGACGCACACCGCGTGCTCGCCGACTGCGAAGACGAGATGGCTGTCTACAATGCGATCAGAAACGGCGTGAAGTCCGGAGAGCTTTCTGTGGAACCGCCGCACCGTCGCGCGAGCCGACCGGGCAACCCAGGCAATCTGGTCCCGACTCTCCCGGTCGTATTCCTACGATATCGCCCCTAAATCACCAACGTGTCAGATAAAGAATGATGCAATGATTATGATCAAGCATACGGCGGATGCGACGACTGCGCCTTTTTTCCTCTCCTTTAGTCCGACGAATAGGGTTGCCGTAAAGTAAAGGGCGGAAAGGCAGTCTATGGCAAGCAAAACGAGTTCCTTGGGCGGTTTCAGCAAAAGGTCGCTAGCAAAGAGTAATGCAAGCAGGGCAAAGCCGATTGTGGTCAAGTATCTCGATTGATTTTGCGACAGCATGGCAACCTCCTTTTAGAACATGCAAGTGAAAAGTCGGCACGATGTCATTGCGGTTGCAAACAAGCCGCCGCCAGGACCGGTTGTCACGAGACCGGCGATAACTTCAGCGGTGCCAGCAAGGTAGGGATCGCGCAGGCAAGACTCCTCCTTCACGTTCAGCTTGACCTTGTGAGGGACGGTGCGGTTATTTGCAAATCCGTGAGAATCGCACCACGCCTTGGAATATGAATCCGTGCAGCGTCCGCGCTCAAAAAGGGATATATCGTAATTTTCGTCGTAGTTGTCTCCGACGTAGATTTCGCTGCTCTCGGCGGGAGACCCCTCGTCGGCATAGGCTGCCGCAACGGGCACAAATGGTGTCATGACAAGGGAGAGGCAAAGAGCTGCTGAGACGATGGAGAGCAGGCATTTCTTCATGGCTGGCTCCTTAATCTGGCCTTTGATAGTTACTTGATGTCGCCTCCTTCCGCTTTATATCCGTTGTATTTGGCGTATTTCTTTAATAAGGCAAGAGGTTCTTCCTCTCCTTCGGATAAGCCGATGATGTTTCCTTGATCATCCAGTATGAATATGGACGGAATATGCTCAAGTTCATATTGGTCATACACGGTCTTATCTTAATCTATGTATATGGGAAAGTCTCCTTCATGGACCGAGGCTTCTTCAATTGTGCTGTCCTCGGAAACAGTGAAAAGGTTCTTCCTTAAGGCTGCGAAATTATCAAGTTGTTGCATATCTTCTATGAGAGATTCGCAGTGCTGACACCACGATGCCCAGAACATCAAGATATTTTCCTCATTAGGTTTTAGCTTGTTAAAATAATTCACGTTTCGGCCGAGGCTGAAATTTTGGCCCATTTTAATGGAAAAAGATGAGGGATAAGCATCGTGTTGCGGTTTGATATTGACGGCGATTAAGGCGGCGAAACACGTCAGAGTCGCCAGAGTCAGTAAAGCGATAACGCATTTTCTCGGTTTCCAGCTCATGACAGATCCCTCTCTCATGGTGAAACGCATACGTTTTGAAACGGGATACCGCTTCGATTCGTTCCGGACGCGGATGTGGACGTAACTGGTCTCGGTGCCAAGTGCGATTTCAGTGCTGTATATGACTTAACGGGAATGTCCGAGCAGTGTCGGAGTCTCCATCTGGATTGTTCCGACTGGAACATCAGCCCGAATACACTGCATAGCGACTCCAACAAGAACGTCCCCGGCGTAATCCTTTCCAAGGCCCGCGACGGCTATCTTCTTCCTCCTTTTCGAGAGGTTCGCAATCTTCATGCCGGCCTCTCTTGCCTTCTCGCCCGAATCCCCGTAGCCCTGCTCGGCCAGCCTCTCGAGGCTCTCCTTGGCGGCTTCAGCTTCCTTCCTGTTGCCCTTCTCGAGTATCGCGACGCTCGTCTTGTAGACCCTGTCCCTTCTGGATTCATCCAGGAACGCGGCATCTTCCAGATCCGCCATTTTCTCGCGCACGGCGCCGCAGTTCCAGCAGGTACCGCGCTTGAGGTTCACCGCACCGCAGCCGCACTGCCACCACCCGTCGTGTTCGGAATGGACGCCCGCGCATTTGAAGGTATCGGCCCCCATCTCGGAGAGCAGGACATCGCGTTCCGACTCCTCGACCCCGTTGAGTGCGAGTGGCGCGGGGCTATCGATGTCGATCGGGTCGCCGAAGGAGGTCTCGCCGTCCGCTCGGGTCACAACGGCACGCGAGCCGGTGATAACAGACAGCTTGATTCTCACCGCCTTGGGCCTGAGCACCTCGCCGGCGGGCAGGTCGGCATCTAGGAGCGAGAAGTCGACGGTCTCCGTCTCCCCTCCCTCGCCCTCGAGCCCGACAGTGAACTCTATGCGGCTGATGGGTTTCGTCGATACGTTGACGATCTTTGTTTGGAGGAAGCAGGCTCCCGTCTCGGTGTCTCTGGAGACTTGGATGGCTAACATCCTGACAGGGCAAAGCTCCTGCCAGGAGGGGTTGGCGTCGCGGTAGGCTATCTTGTATTTCGACATTACTACACCTCGGGCAGGGCGTCTTCGTCCCTTTGTGCGCTGGGCGCCGGTGCCGCTCGGTCGGGCAGAGCGCAGACGATCAGGCCGACCATGAGCGCGGTGCCGAAAAGGCCGATGAACCAGAGGATTCCCGCGCCATTGGTGTAATGCCCCTTGGCCCTGGCAATCTTAACGAGCTCCGCTACGCCGCAGATGTTGGCGGCGATCGCCAAGAGAGGCAGGAAGAAGATTATCAGCTCCAGGCTTCTCATTTTTGGTCCCTTCTTCTCGACCGCCCGCCTCGACACCGGCGGTCCTCCGTAACTTCCGGTAACACCAATTCTGCTGTCCTCACCTGCGGATTTGTTGAGCAACAAATTCGATTGTGTGAGCGGTCGGTTAATCTGCGCAGACGTTGGGCTAATTACTCTTTGCCGCTGCGGCAAGTCCAGCGCAACCTTTTGGAATAGTCCTACGCTCAAGCCGTTTCTATTCACCCTGAGCGAAGGGAGTCGCATATGCATGCAGCGGCAATTAACCTTCGGGGGGGGGTATCTCCTAGAGGTATCCGCCTTCGTGGACAATCTATCATCGAGTACGTCCTGATTATCGCGGTCATCGGCCTGGTGATCGTGTTCGCGGGACCCAGCGTGGCCGGGGCCATCCGAAACCAGTTCAACCTGGTCGGCAACACGGTGAACAGCGGGGCGACCGGTGGCGTCGAGGACGGTGGAACATCCGGTGGCGGCTCCACAGGGGCCGATTCCGCGACCGTCCAGGCGGCCATCGCCAAGGACGCGAAGGACTGGACGCTCGGTGAGCAGAAGGCCGTGGCAGAGGACATCGCCACGAAGGGCAAGGCGTCTCCCGCCTACGCCAAGGCGAAGGCCGCCATGGATGCCGGCACCAAGTTCACGATGAAGCTCACCGATGGGAAGACGCTCGAATACCGCATCATCGGCATCAACCATGACGATTTGGCCGACGGCTCGGGCTAGGCGGGGCTGACGTTCCTCACCACCTCGACGGGTATTTCGCCCCGCATGAACGCCACCGACACCAACGCCGGTGGCTGGGAGAAGTCGGAGCTCCGTGCGAAGATGAACTCCGGCGAGATCTGGAGCCTCATGCCGCCCGATTTCCAGTCCAAGGTGAAGACCGTCAGGAAGCTCACGAACAACGTCGGCGGAATCGATAAGAACGCCGCCGTAACCGCGACCTCGGACAGGCTGTTCCTTCTCAGCTACTCCGAGATCGCGCCCTGCACCTCCCATTGGACCTCCGATTTCACTTCCCTTTGGGCCTCTGACTACCCCTGGAGTTCCTCCGAGGGTAGCCAGTACGAGGCCTTCAAGGGCAAGGTGACGAATAACGATAATCCCAACTCTGCCATTGCCATTAGCAGCTTATGGTGGGAGCGTTCGGTGTTACCGAAACTTTCTGCGTACTTCCTCGACGTCACCGGTACTGGCAGGCCGTCGCGTGGCGACGACGCGAGCGCTTCGCTTTGCGTCTGCCCCGCTTGGTGCTTCTAGCCTGTCTTCTAGCTTGTCTAGCGAAAAGCCTGCGCAACTTCGCGCGGGCTTTTCTTTTGGCGGTTACTCGAACGGTCTGATGTTCGTGGCACAGGTAGTCGGGTTGAGGGGAAATGGGGTTACACAGCGGCTCTCAGAGCGCCCGCCGCACTCCCCCGCCATTACCCTGCGGCGTCCTCGTATAGAGCCCATCCTGCTTGGCGTTTCGTTGCAACAGCCCACTTGTCCACCGATCAAGTGAACTACTGGAATAAATACAGCGACACGCTTGTCCGTTATAGTCGCTATATCTGTGTTAATCGCCGCGATAAATACAGCCTGTACTCGGCTGCATACCAGCTACGCGTATGTAGATTCATATCGCGTTAATAAATCGGCTCAAGCGTGTGCAAAACGCGCAAGTAGCCGCAAAAAGCGAGTATCGCGCAGGTAGATTTTTGACACCCTGTTGCTTACTTAAAATTAAGCAATTGCTTAAAACAAAAAAGGTCATGCACTAGGTGCCTGACCTGCAAACTTCTGGTCGGGACGACTGGATTCGAACCAGCGACCCCTTGACCCCCAGTCAAGTGCGCTACCAAGCTGCGCCACGTCCCGAAGCTTTTGTTTGTTGCTCTGCTCTCGCTCGCAACAGGGAGTATATTAACCCGAAACTTTAGACTTGTGCAAGAACTTTTTTACAAATTTTGAAGCAAGTCCAAAATTGTATCTGCGAGCTGGGGTTTTGTTAGAACGGGAAGTTCTTGCGTACCCGTTGTGCTCACAATCCAGGCCTTGTTGGTATCGGTTCCAAAGCCCGAATCGGCGCGTGAGACATCGTTGGCGATAATGGCATCGCAACCCTTGCGGTCGAGCTTTCGCTGTGCGTACTCCACGACGTTATCGGTCTCGGCTGCAAATCCGATTACACAGCGCTCGCCTTTCTGGCGCGAGAGCTCAGCCAAAATATCGACCGTTTCGACAAGCTCGATGCGATCCAGGCGCTCGTTGGCCTTTTTGAGTTTATGGTCCGCCGGGGCCGCCGGCGTGTAGTCGGCGACGGCGGCGGCGCAAATGGCCGCGTCGGCCGTCTGGAAGGCGCTCAGCGCTGCCTTGAGCATTTCTGAGGCGGTCTGTACGTGCACGCACTCCACACCGCGGGGAACATCGAGCGATGTCGGTCCCAGCACGAGCGTGACGGCGGCACCGCGACGTGCGGCCTCCCCCGCCAGGGCGATGCCCATCTTGCCCGAAGAACGGTTGCCAATGAATCGCACCGGGTCGATCGGCTCGTGCGTGGGGCCGGCGGTGATGACGATGCGCTTGCCCGTCAGGTCTTGCGGCACGGGGTTGAGCACCTCACAGACAGCCTCGACGATGTCCTCGGGCTCGCTCATGCGGCCCGTGTCCACGTCGCCGCACGCAAGGTAGCCGCTGCCGGGTCCCACCACGTGAACGCCGCGGTCGCGCAACGTGGCCATGTTGGCCTGTGTGGCCGGTGCCTTCCACATGCCGTTGTTCATAGCAGGTGCGATCACGATCGGTCGCGGCGTGGCAAGCAGTGTGGTAGAAATAAGGTCATCGGCGATGCCATTGGCCATCTTGGCGATGATATTGGCCGTCGCGGGCGCCACGACCACCAGATCGGGCTCCTGCGCCAGCGAAATGTGGTGGATGGGGTCGGAGGGATCGTCGAATAGGCCCACGGCAACTGGCTCGTTGGTGAGCGCACGGAAGGTGAGCGGGCCCACAAACTCGGTGGCATGCTCGCTCATAACGGCCTTGACGCGCGCGCCGCGCTTTTGCAGCAGGCGCACGATATTGCACGACTTATAGGCGGCGATCCCGCCGGTAATGCCCAGCAGGATCGTTTTTCCCTCAAGTTGCATTGAATTGTTGGATGTCGCCGTCATCGCTAGGCTTCCTTGCTAGGGAGCACGAGCAGGCGGTGGCAGTACGGGCAGTGCGTAATCTCACTGCCGTCGTGGTTGAGGTCGCTCATGGACGATGCCTGCAGCGCGGTGTGGCAGACCGTGGGGATGTTGCCCTTGATGGTCTCGACGGCCAGGCCGCGGAACTGCTTGAGCAGGCGCTCGTAGTCGCTGAGCACGTCGGTGGGCAGCGTAGCGGCCAGCGCGGTGCGCTCCTTGGTGGCGGCTTCGATCTGAGCCTGCAGGTCGGCAGCCTTGGCGCGGGCGGCCTTGGTATCGGCCTTCACGCCCTCTTCGAACTTGGCGATGATTGCCTGCGCGCGGGTCTCGCGGTCGAGCGCCTCTTTGTGGGCGACAACGACGTCCTTGCGGGTGTGCTCAATCTTGTCCAGACGCTTGGCCAGGGTGGCGAGCTCGTTCTCCAGGTCCTGAACCTCGCGATAGTCAGAGCCGTCGACGTGGCGCTTCTTGGCGGCCTCGATGGCGTTGTTGGTCTGAATCTCGGTGGTGTTGAGATCGTCGAGCTCAATGTCCAGGTCCTTGCGTTGGGCGTAGAGCTTGGTCATCTCGGACTTGAGCTTTACATAGGTCTTGCGCTTGGAAGCGAGCTCCTTGAGCTCCGGCATATTGGCAAGTTCGCTCTTGTTGCGGGCGAGCTCCAAATCGATCTGTTGCAGCTTGAGTAGCGTAGCGCCGGCGCTCATAAGTTCTCTCCTTTTGTCACAGTCCACCATTGGCAAGGGTTCAGTATTTTAATCGCATGACGGGGGTCGGCCCCGGCGTCAACTGCAGAGTTCATCAATATATCAACGAACGGCTCCTCGGAGCGGTCGTGGCCGAGCAAGATCACCGGCAGCCCGCGCAAGGCAAGGTCTTGCGCCACGTGGTAGCCCGCCTCGCCCGTCACGATGACATCCGCACCGGCGGCGATGGCAAGCTCGCCAAAGTCACCCAGCGAACCGCCCAAAATTGCGATGGTGCGGCACGGGTGATCGGCCTCGCCCCACACGCGCGGGTCGCTGCCAAACGCCGCTGCGGCGCGTGCGGCAAGGTTGCGCAGGCTGCAGGGGTCGTGGAGGGTCGCGAGTGCGCCCAGTCCGCAGGCCTCGGGGTCGTCCACGTGCTCCAACGAGCTTGCGGGCGCGGCGTCCAAAAGCCTACTTAGGCAGATACGTGCCTCGTGCGAGCGGTCCAGGTTGGTGTGGAGCGAGATAATGCTCACGCCGCAACGGGCTGCCTCGTAGAGCGCCGCGCTGCATTGGGGGCGCGTCGCGCCGGGCGGGCAAAACGCCTCGGGCGCCTTGATATAGATGGGATGATGCGTCAGCAGCACGTTGGCTCCGGCCTCCTGGGCGCGGTGCACATTGGCTTCGGTCGCATCGAGTGCGCAGGCAACACCGGTAATCTCCGCGGCAGGGTCGCCGACGGAGAGTCCTACATGGTCCCAACTCTCGGCATTGGTCTTGGGATAGCGTGCCAGCAGCGCGCGCTCAAGCTCGGCGACGATCATACGGCACCCACGATCGAGAGCAGCGTTTGGGCGAACTCGTCCAGATCGCTCGGATTTACGCGGTCATCAAAGGAAATGCGCAGTGCTCCCAATGCCTGCTCGCGACCGATGCCCATCGCGCTCAAAACGTGGCTGGGGTCCATACTACCGCTCGAGCATGCCGAGCCTGCCGATACCTCAAAGCCGGCGGCGTCGAGCTTGATGATGAGCTCCTCGGAGTCCATGCCGTCAATGTAGATCGAAACCATACCCGGCAGACGATCGGCCTGCGCGTAGTCGCCCATCGTGGCGTGAATGCGAGGATGGGCCGTAAGCGTGGCATAGAGCTTGTCGGAAAGGGTTTGCAGCGTCGCACGCTCCTGGGCCACATGGGGCGCCAGCGTGCGGGCGGCAGCGGCAAAAGCCAGCTGTGTACGCAGGTCCTGCGTGCCCGCGCGACGTCCGGCTTCCTGTCCACCGCCAAAAATGCGGGGGCGCAGTGGCGTGCGGGTCTTAAGGTAGAGAGCGCCGGAAGCCACGGGGCCGCCGATCTTGTGCGCGGCAACGGTCATAGCGTCGACGCCCAGCTCGGTGACATCGAGCGGAATATGCAAGTAGCCCTGGATGGCATCGGTGTGGAACAGGGCGCCTGCGGTATGCGCGGCCGAGGCAAGCTCGCGGATAGGTTGTACCACGCCGGTCTCGTTGTTGGCGGCCATGATGCTTACGAGCGCCACGTCGTCGCCGAGCAGCTCGATGAGCGCGGCAGGTTCAATGTAGCCCGCACGGCAGGGTTGCACCAGATCGACGGTAAAGCCGGCGGCGCGCAGCAGCGGCAGGTTGTCCAGAATCGAATCGTGCTCGATGGCAGATACGATCACACGGTTACGCTTGCGATCGCGCTGACGAGCGCCCTCGGCAAGACCGAGCAGCGCCAGCTGGTTGGCCTCGGTGCCGCCGTTGGTAAGGATGATCTCGGACGGGCGAACGCGTGCGCCAAAGCTGCGGGCGATCTCGCGACGGGCGACTTCCAGGCGTGCGGCGGCCTTGCGGCCAAGTGAGTGCAGCGAGTTGGGGTTGACGCCGGCGAGCTCGCTATCATCGTACTCACGCTGCGCAAGGAGCGCCTCGGCGCGCATGGGCGTCGAGGCGGCATAGTCAAGATTCACGGGTATGCGGTTTTGACCTGCGGTCATAAGGGTTTATGCCTCCTGTGCGGCCTCATTGCCCAGCTTCTGCAGCAGCGCAACCTCGGCGGCGGGATCTTCGGACTTAAAAACGGCGGAGCCGGCTACGAGCACGTTGGCGCCGGCCTTGACGACCTCGGCGATGTTCTTGGAAGAAATACCGCCATCGACCTCGATCAGGGGCGACACGCTGTGACGCTCACACATGGCCGTAAGCTCGTGCAGCTTAGGCAGCGTGCCCGGGATAAAGCTCTGGCCGCCAAAGCCCGGGTTCACACTCATGAGCAGCACCATATCGACGACGTCGATGATGCTCTCGAGCACGCACACGGGGGTGGCGGGGTTGAGCACCACGCCGGCCTTGACGCCGCGCTGCTGCAGATGCGTGAGCGTGCGGTGCAGGTGCGTGGAAGCCTCGTAGTGCACGGTGATCATGTCGGCACCGGCGTCGGCGTACCAATCGACCGTCTCGTCGGGGTTCGACACCATCAGGTGCGCGTCGACCGGCACGTCGGTGGAGCGCTTGACAGCCTTGAGGATGTCAACGCCAAAGGTGAGGTTGCCGGTAAAGTGGCCGTCCATGACGTCGAAGTGCACGTAGTCGGCACCGGCGATCTTGTCGAGTTCGCCCTTGAGGTTGGCCATGTCGGCCGAGAGGACGGACGGAGCGATTTTAATGGAACCCATGGTAGTAGCCTTTCTGCACTAGTCGGTGAGTCCGTAGAACTCTTGGGAGGGTACGCGGTCGGTAAGAATCTCGAGCGCCCTATCCAACGTAACACCGTTGTAGAGCGTTTGCTCCACGGCAAAGGTGAGCGGAATATCTACGCCCAGTGAACGGGCGAGCTCGCTGACGCTGCGGGCCGCGACGGCGCCCTCGACCACCATATGCGTGCGCGCCTGGTACTCGTCGAGCGACACGCCGTGGGCAAACTCGTAGCCAAAGGTGCGGTTGCGCGAATGCTCGGAGGTGCAGGTGGCAATGAGGTCACCCATGCCGGCAAGACCCATGCAGGTCATGGCTTGACCGCCGCGGGCGTGCACCAGACGGCTGATCTCGGCCAGGCCGCGCGTCATGATAAGGGCAAGCGTGTTGTCGCCCGCACCAGAACCGGCGGAAATGCCGCACACGATGGCGATGACGTTTTTCATGGCGCCGCAAACCTCGACGCCGGTCATGTCCTGCGACAGGTAGATGCGGAAGGCCGTGGATAGGAGCAGGTCCTTAAAGGTCTCCCCTACCTGCGGATCTTTGCTGGCGATGACGGCGGCAGAAAGCCCGCCGCGGCAGATCTCCTCGGCATGGTTGGGGCCCGAGAGCGCCGCGACACGCGACTCGTTGCCGATCTCACTGGCGATGACCTCGCTCATAAGCAGGCCGGATTCGGGCTCAATACCCTTGGTGAGGCAGAGTGTCGGGGTGTCGGCGGCGATGAAGGGTGCTGCCTGATGGCATACGCTGCGCAGGTGTGTGGAGGGCACGGCAAAGATGATCGCGTCGGCACCGTTGAGCGCCTGGGCGAGCTCAGTCGTTGCTACCACATTGTCCGGTAGCTCGTATCCCACCAGATAGCGCGGGTTGCGGTGCTCGCCGTTGATGCCGGCGGCCGTCTGCTCGCTATGGGCCCACATGGTCACGCGCTCGGCTCGCGCGGCGGCAAGGCCGGCGACGGCGGTTCCCCAGGAGCCAGAGCCAATCAGCGCAACATTCATGACTCTCTCCTACTTATCGTCGGGCTCGGTGACGCGCTTGGTAAACGAGAGCTTGGACTCCTTACCGCACGTGAGCTTTTTGATGTTCGCGCGATGGGCCCACACCACGGTGATGCCGATCATCGCCATGCAAAACTTGAGACCTAGGCTGCTGTACGGAAAGACCGCACAAGCGGCGATGGGAAGGCCGATGGCGGCGGCAAGCGAGCCCACCGACACGTACTTGGTAATGGCGACGGCTACGATAAACATGCCCAGCAGCGACAGGCCAATGGGCCAGTACCAGGCAAGGATAACGCCCAGACCGACCGCGATGCCCTTGCCGCCGTGGAAGTTAAGGTAGGGCGAGAAGATGTGGCCCCACACGGCCGCCAGGCAGATGACGCCGAGCATCCAGTCGCCGGCGGCACCGGGGGCCATAATGCTCACGGGGAAGCCGTAGCCCATGTCGGCGATAAGCGGACGTGCGATAATGACGCAGATCGCGCCCTTAAGGCAGTCGAGCAGCAGCGTGAGCGCGGCCACCTTGGGACCGGCCACACGCAGCGCGTTGGTGGTGCCGATGTTGCCGGAGCCCGCCTTGCGAATGTCCGTGTGGTTGAACACGCGGCCCAGGATCAGGCCAAACGGAATCGCTCCGATAAAGAACGAGACCAGGGCGCAGATGGCGGTCAGCAGAATCGGATTATGCATCCTTTTGTTCCTTCTTCCTAAAGAAGAGTCGAATGGGCGTGCCGGCAAAATCGAAGGTCGAGCGCATGCGGTTCTCCACGTAGCGCTGGTAGGTGTCGTTGACCAGATCGCTGTGGTTGACGAAGAATGTGAACGTCGGCGGATTGACGCCCGTCTGAGTCACGTAGTGCATGCGCAGGCGGCGCTTGCCGTCCACCACGGTGTGGCCGAACTCACGTAGGTCGGTGAGGAACGTGTTGAGGCGCGAGGTGCTGATCTTTTGCGAACGCGTCTTCTCGGCTGCGTCGACCATCGCCCAGATCTTCTCGACGCTGCGGCCAGTGAGGGCAGAGATGCGCAGGTACTGGGCCCAGGGAGCCATGACGCCCAGACGGCGGTCGATGGTCTCCATGCAGGCCTCGCGCTTACGGTCGTCGTCGAGCAGGTCCCACTTGTTGAGCAGCACAACGATGGCACAGCCGCGCTCGATGGCAAGACCCATGACCTTCTGGTCCTGTTCGGTAACGCCCACGGAGGCGTCGACGACGAGCAGCGCCACGTCGGCGCGGTCGATGGCGCGCAGGCCGCGGACCATCGAGTAGTACTCGATGTTCTCGTACACGGTGCTCTTCTTGCGGATGCCCGCGGTGTCGACCATGCGGTAGTGCTTGCCGTTGCGCTCCACGACGGTGTCGATGGCGTCGCGCGTGGTGCCGGCAATGTTGGACACGATAGAGCGGTCGGCGCCCAGGATGCGGTTGAACAGCGAGGACTTACCGGCGTTGGGGCGGCCGATGATGGCCACGTTCAGCGCATCGGGGAACTCATCGGCGACCTCGTCCTCCTCCTCGGGCAACAGGGCCACGATGTCGTCGAGCAGGTCGCCCGTGCCATGACCATGCAGGGCCGAGAGCGGCGTGGGCTCGCCGATGCCGAGCGAATAGAATTCCCAGATGCTGTCGTTCTCGCGATCGGGGTTGTCGAGCTTGTTCACCAGCAGAAAGACCGGCTTGTCGCAGCGCTTGAGCATGCGAGCGACCGATTCGTCCTCCTCGGTGACGCCGGTGCGGCCGTCGACCACAAACAGGATGACGGCGGCTTCCTCGGCGGCGGCGAGGGCCTGGTCGCGGATAGACGTGGCAAAGACGTCGTCGCTCTTGAGCGGCTCGATACCGCCCGTGTCGACGATGGTGAACTCGCGGCCGTTCCAATCGGCCGTGTGGTATGAGCGATCGCGCGTGACGCCGCGGGACTCATGGACGATGGCGTCCGAGGTTTGGGCCAGGCGGTTAACGAGCGTGGACTTGCCCACGTTGGGGCGTCCGACGACGGCGACGATAGGTTTCATCTGCTCTCCTTTAATGGATAGGGTCAGCGGAATTAGTAGAGTCTGCGGGCACAATGCCAAGGATATGCTCCAGGGTATCGAGCAGCTCATGCGGCATGGTCGACACCACATGAACCTCGGCGCCGCGACTGGTAAGGCTTGCGAGTAAATCGTCACGATGATACTCGTCAAGCGTCATGCCGTCAGCGTTGAACATGAGCTTAGGCACAAAGAGCATAACCCCCGACAGGTCTTGGGGCAGCTGCTCCAGAATGTCACACGCGACGATGAGGCCGGTCACGTCCACGTTGCCGCCGAAGTAGCGGTTCTTGATGGCCGTAACAGTGCCGCCGAGACCATGCGGCGACTCCACAAAGCGCGCCACGGTGTCGCGCGCGCTGGCGCCGGAGAGGCACAGCAGGTGCTGGCTGCGGGCGGCGATGGCCTCGCGGACGCGGGCCAGTCGCTCGGCATCGGTAGCCAGCACGTCGTCGGTCTCGTCCAGATACGAGCGGATCATGCCGATGCCGTCGTAGTACTGCGGGTAACCGTCGTAAAAGTCTGCCTCGGGAGGATCGATGCCGGCGTCCAGATAGAACTCGTCGCTCATCTGGAAGGTGTGGCGGCCAAAGCGCTCATAGGCGCGGTCCTGGTAGGGACGGATCATGGCAATGGTCTCGCGCGCTAGCTCGGGCTTGTCGCTGTAGGACCAGCTAAAACGGTTCTGATGCTTGGTAAAACCGAGCGGCACAATGCCCAGGCTTGTGATTTGCTCGTGCTCCTCGCAAAAGCGCAGGGTCTTCTGCAGCTCCTCGCCGTCGTTCATGCCGGGGCACAACACGATCTGCGCGTGAATCTCGATGCCGGCGGCCATGATGGCCTCGAGTACGTCCATGCCGCGCTGGGCGTTGCGGCCCATCATGCGGCGGCGGACATCGGGGCTCACGGCGTGGACCGAAACGTTCATGGGGCTCATGTTGCGTTGGATGACGTTTTGCACGTCCTCGTCGGTGAGGTTCGTGAGCGTGACAAAGTTGCCCTGTAAAAAGCTCAGGCGATAGTCGTCGTCGCGAATGTAGAGCGTGGAGCGGCCGCCCTTGGGCAGCATCGTCATAAAGCAGAATACGCAGGCGTTGACGCAGGTACGCATGCCGTCGAAGATGGGGCCATCGAACTCCAAGCCCCAGTCCTCGCCGGGAAAGCGGTCGAGCTCGACGGGGGTGACGGTGCCGTCGCGCGGGTCGAATACCTCCAGCTCGACGGTATCATCGTCGGCCTCCCAGAGCCACACAATCATGTCGGTAAGCTGCTCACCGTTGACCGTGAGCACGCGCATGCCCGGCTCGATACCCACATCCCACGCGGGCGATTCGGGACGCACGTTCTTGACGAGCGCGCCCTCACCCGGCTCGGGGTCGCGGCTGCGCCCGTAATCGGCCACCTCGGCGGCGTATGCGGGTACGGTCTGGTCCATGGTTAGCGGCAAAGCTCCTTGATGCGCTCGACGGCGCGTTCGATGTGTTCTTGCGGGGTGGAGGCTCCGGCGGTGATGCCGATGTGGTGAGCTTCGGTAAACCACGCGGCCTGGAGCTCAGAAGCTTCCTCGATGTGATACGTGCGCTCGCAGGCGTCTGCGCAAATCTGCGCCAGGCGGCGGGTGTTGCCCGAGTTCTTGCCGCCCACCACGACCATGCAGTCGCAGCGGTTGGCAAGCGTGGCTGCCGCCTGTTGACGCTCGCTCGTGGCGGCGCAGATGGTGTTGATCACACGAAGCTCTTGTACGCGCGGGGTGATAGCGGCCACGACCTCGGCGAGGTTCTGCGCGGTCTGGGTGGTCTGTACAACCAGGCCCACCTTGCCCTTGAGCGACAGGGCATCGGCGTCGGCAGCACAGCTCACGACCTGCGCGTCATTGCCGGCGTGGCCCAGAATACCCTCGACCTCGGGGTGACCCGGCTCGCCTACGACCACCACGCGGTAGCCCTCGCGCACCAGGCGCTCGGCGGCCACATGAACCTTCTTCACGTAGGGGCAGGTGGCGTCGACGACGTTAAGGTCGCGCTTGCGGGCAGCATCGATCACCTGCGGCACTACGCCGTGTGCGCGGATGATAACGGTGCCTGATGCGGCGTCGTCCAAGGTGTCGGCCAAGCCAACGCCCGCCTCAGCGAGCTCGCGTACCACGATGGGGTTATGGATGAGCGGACCCAGGGTGTGGACCTGAGTGCTCTCCCCTGCCTGGGGCGCGGCGGCAAGCGCCATGTCGAGCGCGCGCTGTACGCCATAGCAGGTGCCGGCGTGAGCTGCAATCTCGATGGTGGGCGCGCCGTCCTGGTCGGACGCAGTCGCGGCGGTGTTCGTCACGTTCTCGCTCATGGCTAGAACCTGCCCGGATGCTCGGCGCACAGTTCGTCGCGCATGGCGTATACGCGGCTCATGGCCTCGGACTCAAACCAAGCCAAGCGCTCCTTGCGCTTGAGCTCGGCCGGTGCATCGGAAAGCGAGACGGCCTTGCCGGCACGAATCCAGCACTTCTTGGGACGCATGAGCCTTTTGCCCGCGGGCGTGATGTCGGACCAGCCGCAGATGGCGAGCGGGTTGACGGGCGCCTTGCTCATCTGAGCGATGAGCGCAAAGCCGCCGTGGACCTCGGGCTTGAGCTCGCGCGAGCGGATGCGCGTGCCCTCGGGGAAGATCAGGACGTCCTCGCCGCGCTGCAGCGCATGCTGGGCGGCGCGCAGGCACTTCATATCGGCAGTGCCGCGTTCCACGGGGATGCCGCCAACGCGGCTAAAAGCCCAGCGCACAATCTTGCTCTTGGCGAACTCGGACTTAAAGATGGGGCGAATGCGGCGGCCGCCAAAGAATAGCGCCGTCTCCACGGCCAAGAGCTCAGCCATCGAGGTGTGGTTGCAGATGACCACGCTGCCGCGGCCTTCCTGGCGCTCAAACAGCAGGTCAGCGTCCTCGACCTTCCAACGCCACATGAGCTTGGAGAAGGCCCAAAGGATGGCCATGACTACGACGACGGTGCCGCGGATGAGCGCTGGGAACTCTGCGTAGGGGGCGTTGTAATAGTCCTCGGGCGTCTGCTTAAACAGGCGCATGGGCTACCTCCTTTGGTTGATGAGGCCCTCGATAATGCGGACGACCTCGTCGATGGTATGGGCGGTGGAGTCAACGTGCACGGCGTCCTCGGCGGGCACGAGCGGCGCGACCTCGCGGCTGCTGTCAAACTTGTCGCGCTGCTTAAGGGCGTCGAGAGTCTCGTCGACCTCGGCCTCGAGCTGCTCGGCAGTAAGCGGCTGGGCGTCGTTTTGGTGACGCTGCAGCACGCGGCGGCGGGCGCGCTCGCGCGGGTCAGCGGTCAGGAAGACCTTTACTTGCGCGTTGGGGAATACGACGGTACCGATGTCGCGACCCTCGGCCACGATATCGCGGTCCTCGGCGGCGCGGCGCTGGTGAATGAGCATGGCGGCGCGCACGCCCGGGTAGGCCGAGACCTTGGATACGTTGGCGTCGACCTGCGGGGTACGGATGGCGGCCGAAGCGTCCTGGCCGTCAATGGTCAGGCGCGTGTCCTCGCCGGTGCCGTTGGTAAAGCGAATCTCGATCTGCTCGGCGAGGGCGTCGATGGCCGCCTCGTCGTCCAGGTCGATGCCGCGGTCGAGCGCGGCGAACGTGACGGCGCGATACATGGCGCCCGTGTCGAGCTTGTTAAAGCCCAGCTGGCGGGCGATCTCCTTGGCGATGGTGGATTTGCCGGAACCGGCGGGGCCGTCGATGGCGACGATCATGCAATGCTTCCTTTCGATGGTTGACGTGCTGGTATGGTTCGGGGCGCTGGGGCGCGGCGGGTTGCCTAGCCTGTGTAGCGCTCGCGGTAGGTGTTGCGCTTGGGTGCGGAGCTGTGGCTGCCGTGGTGACGCGTGCGGCTGGCGGGCGTATCTTGGGGCTTGCCGCCGTTGCGCTTGGCGCTCGCCTGCTTGGGCGGGATGCCGCCGCTTTTAAGGATCTGCACCTCGCGGTCGGTGAGCTCGCGCCATGAGCCCTTGGCCACGCCCTCGAGCTCAAGGCCGGCAAAGTTGCAGCGGTGCAGGCGGATCACAGGATGGTGAATCTTGCCCAGCATGCGCTTGACCTGGTTTTTACGACCCTCGCGGATTATGACCTCCACGGCGGTGGTGCCGGGTTTGACGCCCTGGGGAGCTACGGCCTCGGCCTCGCGCGCGTTTATGACGCGGCAGATCGCCGGCTGGCACAGGCCGTCGTCGAGCTCGATGCCACGGCGGAGCGGGTCTAGATCGCGGTCGGTCAGCTGCCCGTCCACGAGTGCTTGGTAGGTCTTATAGACATGCTTGCTGGGGTGCAGCAGGTCCTGCGACAGGTCGCCGTCGGTGGTAAAGAGCAAAAGGCCTGTGGTGTCGCGGTCCAGGCGACCCACCGGGAAGAGCCCCGGATAGCGGTCGCGCGGGACCAGGTCTGCCACGCAAGGGCGCTCTTGCGGATCGCTCATGGTGGTGAGATAGCCGGTCGGCTTGTAGAGCATCAGGTACACGGCGCCCTGGTTGAGCTTGACGGGCATGCCGTCAAGCTCGATATGGTCGCGGTCAACGTCAACCTTGGTGCCCAGCTCAGTTGCGACCTCGCCGTTGACGGTCACGCGGCCGGCGGTCATTAGGTCCTCCGAGCCACGGCGGCTCGCCACGCCCGCGCGCGCCAAAAAGCGCTGCAGGCGCATGGTGTGCGGATAGACGGGTTGGGCGTCGGTGGCGGGTATTGCGTTGCCCATGGCGCGCGTCTCCCCTACTTCGTTAGTCCTCGTCATGCAAATCCTCCGAGGTCTCGTCGACGACCACGGTTTCCAAGTCCTCGACTGCCTCAACATCTTCAACATCGGTATCGAGCAGTTCGCGCTCTTCGTCCAGGTCATCGGCCTGCTCCTCGAGCGTGGACTGAATGCTGCGGCCGCTCAGGCGCTCGCGGATAAACTGACGCGACTGCTCGTCGGGGGCAAACTGCTCCAGGTCGGGCAGGTCGCGGGTGGAACGCAGACCGAACTTTTCCAAGAAGGCGTTGGTCGTGCCGTAGATGATGGCTTGACCGCGCTGGGGGTCGCGGCCGAGCTCGCGCACCAGACCCTTGTCGACGAGCGACGCGATGACGCCGTCGGAGTTGACGCCGCGGATGCCCTTGACCACCTCGCGCGTCACGGGCTGGTGGTATGCGATGACGGCCAGGGTTTCGAGCGCCGCTTGCGACAGCTTTTGCGTGTCCCAGCTCAACACATAGGCCTCGACTGCGTCGTGGTAGGCGGGGTGCGTAAACAGGCGCCAGCCGCCGGCGACCTCGCGCAGCTGAAAGCCGCGGTTGGCCTCCTCGTACTCAACCTTGAGCTCGGCCAAAAGCGATGCGCACTCGCCGGGGGCGATATCCAGCGCACCTGCCAGCGCGGGCGCGCTTACGGGGTCGCTCGACACCAGCAGCAGCGCCTCGAGGGCGCCCTTGAGGCTGTTTGCCTCCAGCGTGGAAAGGGTTGACATGGTTGCCGCTCCTATTCGGTGAGCTCGGGGCCCTCGCCGGGCACGTAGGCCTGGGCGCCCTCGACGCGGTTGATTTGAATGGTTCCGAAGATCTCGTCCTGGCTCAGCGTGAGCGAGCCGCGCTTGGCGAGCTCCAGCATGGCCAGGAAGGTAACGACAAGCTGCTCGGTGGTGGCGTCGCCGTCCAAGAGCTCGCGGAAGGTGCAGGTCTGGTGCGCCATGGTAAAGCGGTCGACTGAGGCCACGGTCAGGTCGAGCGGCACGCGATGCGGTGCCACGTGCTCGGCCTCCAGCAGGAAGGTCTGGCGCTTGCCGTCCAGGTCGGCACAGATGACGGCCAGGCCGCGCAGGGTGATGCCAGCCAGGTAGTCGGGCATGAGCCCCAGGAACTCGGGGTCGGGGCCGGCCACACGCGGATGCATGCGGCTCTCGGCCTGCATGCGGGCACCGAGGGCCGCAGCCGCGCCCTTAAACTGCTTGTAGGCGATCAGGCGCTGGATCAGGACCTCGCGCAGGGCGTCGCCGTCGAGCGTGCTGAGCTCCTCGAGGTCTTCGTCGAACTCGTCATCGTCGTCATCGACTTTGCGCGGGGCCTCCTGCGGTACCAGAGAGGCGGCCTTGATGTCCAAAAGGGTTGCCGCGACCAGCAAAAAGTCGCTCGCCACGTCCAGGTCCAGCGCCTCGATGCGCTCGGCCTCGGCAAGGTACTGCTCAGCCACCTCGCTGATGGAGATGGCGCCGATATCTACTTTTTGGCGGGTTACCAGCTGCAGCAGCAGGTCGAACGGTCCGCTGTAGACCTGCGTCGACACGCGATACGACATCTTCGACCTCCTTTGACGGCGCCTTCGCGGCGCGGTTTGGGTGCATATCACGACCGTTTTGCACGGTCGACCTGTAAGTTTACCCTAGATGCCGGCGATTGCGAAGTTGAGCAGCTGCTCAGCAAGCGGATACACGGTAACGTCGAAATAGCGGCCGATCACGTCGATGCCGGTCCACATGGGCAGCAGGTACAGCACCAGGATGAGGATGGGCATAGCGTATTGCTGCAGACGATAATAGTTGTTGAGCGCCTTGCCTTTGAGGAACGGCACGATGATCGACGAGCCGTCGAGCGGCGGGATCGGGATAAGATTAAAGAACGCGAGCGACAGGTTGACCACGATAAACGTGGCGCCGAAGTTCATGATCTGCGACGCCAGGGCAAAGGACATGCTGGTGTAGAGGCTGCCGTACGTTGCGTGCATGAGGGCGGCCGCGAGGCACGCGAGTGCGATGTTCGATGCGGGGCCGGCCGCACTCACCAGGACCTCGTCACGCTTGGGGTGCTTGAGGTTGTTGAGGTAGACCGGCACGGGCTTGGCGAAGGCGAACACGGGACCGCCGGCCGCGAGCATGAGCAGCGGCAGGATGATGGTGCCAAACGGGTCGATATGGTTAAGCGGGTTGAGCGACACGCGGCCGCGCGAACGGGCCGTCTTGTCGCCGAGCGCCCAGGCTGCGGCGGCGTGCGCACTCTCGTGGATAACGATGCCCACGATGACGGCGACGGCGCTGGCAAGCAGGTTCATGAGGTAGCTGCTGGACATGGCGCTCCCCTAGCGGACGCGGCGCGAGGCGCGCGTGAGCAGGTAGTCGGCCACAAACAGGATGACAGCGACGATGGCGTAATCCAGGCGGAAGACGCCGCCAAAGGGCGACGTGATGACGCCGTAGCCGGCGATGGCACTCGGCAGTGCGCGCGAAAGCTCGACGACAAAGCCGACAATCTGCAGCTTGGCGGTGAGGCCGCTAAAGCACAGCAGCACGGTCATAGCGCTCATAAAGATGCCGCAGATGCGGCACGCGATGACGATGATGCTCATCGCCACGGCAGCGGCCTTACGAGAGTTCACGCGCGGTCTCCTCTTCAATCTGGGTGGAAAGCTCCAGCCATTCGTCCTCGAGCTTGGGCAGTTCTTGCTTAAGGCCGTTATATTCCCCCAGCGCGGCGTTGAACTTATCCTGATCGGCATAAAGCTCTTCGCTCGCCATCAATTCCATAAGCTCGTCATAGCGGGCACGCTTTTTGTCGAGCTCCGTCTCGATCTTCTTGAGCTGGTTGCGCACGCCCTTTAGCTTTTTAATGAGCGCGGCGCGGGCCTGGGCCTCGGCGCGCTTCTGCTCCTTGGTCTTTTTGCCCTCGGCAGGCTTAGGCGCCGCGGCGGGGGTGTCGGCCTGGGCGGCGCTGGCTTTGGTGGGCTTGGCCGTTGCCGGCGCACTCTCCCCTGCCGCTTCGGCGGCGGCGCGGGCCGCGAGGTCCTCGCGTTTGTAGAGGTAGTAGTCGTAGTCGCCGTCGTAGACCGTGACCTTGCCATCGCGGATGTCGATGACGCGGTTGGCCACGGCGCGTACCAAGTGCTCGTCGTGGCTGATTAGCACGATGGTACCGGGGAAGTTTTGCAGGGCGTTCTCGAGCATGTCCACCGAGTCGATGTCTAGGTGGTTGGTGGGCTCGTCCAGGCACAGGAGTGCCTCGGGGGCCACGAGCATCTTTGCTAGGGCCAGACGCGCCTTTTCGCCACCGGAGAGGACGCGAACCTGCTTCTCGATGGAATCGTTGTCGCTAAACAGGAAGGCGCCCAGCAGGCTGCGCTGCTGCGGCACGGTCCACTTGGGCGTGACGGTGTCAATCTCTTGCAGGACGGTATTGGACTCGGTCATGCCCTCGAGTGCGTGCTGGGCGTAGTAGGCTACGCCTACGTTGGTGCCCAGGTCCCGGGTGCCGGTGGTGGGCGGCTCCAGTCCGGCGATGATCTTCATGAGCGTGGACTTGCCGGCGCCGTTGGGGCCGACGAGCGCCACGTGCTCGCCGCGGTAGAGCTTGAGGTCGATATCGCTGTAGATGTGTTTGTTGCCGTAGGACTTGGAGACGCCCTCCAGGCCCACGACCATATCGCCGGAGCGCGGTGGGTCAGGGAACTTAAAGTCGATGTGCTTGTGGCCCTCGGGTAGGATGACAAGCTCCTTTTTGATCTGCTCGATCTTGCGGATGCGCTCCTGGGCCTGGGCTGCCTTGGTGGGCTTGTAGCGGAACTTGTCGACGAAGACCTGCATGTGGGCGATGTCGCGCTCCTGGGCGGCGCGCTTGGCGCGCATCTGCTCAAGGTTGTCCTCGCGCTGCTTGAGGTAGCTGCTGTAGTTGCCGGTGTAAGTGGTCACGCGACGATTTTCGAGTGCGGCGACGTGGTCGACGCAAGCGTCCATGAAGGCGCGGTCGTGGCTGACGATGAGGACGGCGCCGTCATAGTTGGCTATAAAGCCGCGCAGCCACTGGACGCTTTCGAGGTCCAGGTGGTTAGTGGGCTCGTCCAGAAGCAGCAGGTCGGGATGGCGCAGGAAGAGCTTGGCGAGCGCGATGCGCATCTGCCAGCCGCCCGAGAACTCGGAGCACGGGCGCTCAAAGTCGGTGACCTTAAAGCCCAGGCCGGACAGGATTTTGCGGGCGTTGCTCTCGAGCTCGTAGCCGCCCAGGTGCTCAAAGCGGTCCTGGACCTGGCCGTACTCGTTGAGGAGTGCGTCGACGTCCTTGCCCTGCTCGGAGAGCTCGGTGATCTGGGCCTGCAGCTCGTTGGCGCGCTCACCCATACGGCGGATTTCCTTGGCGGCAGCCATGACCTCGGCAAGGATGGTGGTGTCCTTTTGCTCCAGGTTGGTTTCCTGCTCTAGATAGCCTACCTGGCAGTCCTTTGCGTACTGGACCTGGCCAGCGTCTGGGCTGTCGATGCCCATGATGATCTTGAGCATGGTAGTTTTGCCGGCGCCATTGGGGCCCACGAGCGCAAAGCGTTCGCCGGGATTTATCTGGAAGGAAGCGCCGCTAAAGAGGACGCGAGCGCCGAAGCTTTTTTCGATCTTGTCGACCAGGAGGATCATGGTGCCGCCTTTGACCTTGTGTGCCTATATAAAAAAAGGCCCCAACTTGCGTTGGAGCCTCATTCAATGCTCGGGTGGAGACGAGGGGGATCGAACCCCTGACCTCTTGACTGCCAGTCAAGCGCTCTCCCAGCTGAGCTACGCCCCCGTGCGAAGAAGTAGTATACGGGAACTCGGACCACGATGCAAGGACAATTTTGGAAAAATTTTCGCGAGTGTCGGCGCGCACGGGACCGCGCCAGCCCGCGGGGCGCCTGGCCCCCGCACAGCCCGTACGCCGGCCGACTTGGCGCGTGGAACACGACGCGCCCCGTTCAACAGGGTTTTCCGTGCGCCGCCAGTCCCATTATCGGGTCCGATTGCGAAGCGCCCCTCCCCAGCGCCTCAGAACCATGCCAGTTTACTACGATAAATCAGGAATGTCCAACCACACACGCCTTTTCGTGCAACCGGCGGGCTACCTACCTGCGGTTTTGCAAACGGAGAACACACGGTGCTCGGGGGTCGCCGATTCGTCGTAGTAAACCGGCATGGTTTTGAAATGGCATCAGGTTGATTTCACGCAAAAGTGTGTTGGAGCCCTGAATTAAAGGCCTTAAATTTTTTAGATCGTGTCTTTTCTGCGACGCGCCTAGAATTGCTGTTGATTAGCATCGGGCTTGATCTTGCGTTGTGCGACTTGCTCGTGCATGGTAGTATTTCACGTCGTGAAGCGAAGAAATTAGGTCTGAGTTGCCTTTGTTAGAATTGCATTCACTGTTCATAAGGGCTCTTGGCGCAACGGTTAGCGCAGGGGACTCATAATCCCTGGGTTCTGGGTTCGAATCCCGGAGGGCCCACCAGAGAGTTTTAAGGCCGGGCGTTACGCCTGGCCTCTTTGTTATTGGTGCTGCGGACTAGCTTTGCCATCCACAGACGTAAAGTTATTAACATTCATATTCATGATTAACAATGGATATGTAGCCAAGATGCTGCCCAGCCAACAGATGTGTAAATCGATTAATATGAAAATAGGCCCCAACTTGCGTTGGAGCCTAGTTCAATGCTCGGGTGGAGACGAGGGGGATCGAACCCCTGACCTCTTGACTGCCAGTCAAGCGCTCTCCCAGCTGAGCTACGCCCCCGTGCGTAGAAGTACTATACGGGAACTCGGACCACGATGCAAGGACATTTTTGGAAAAATTTTGCGGCGCGTGGAACGGGTGTGGGGCCGAAAGGACCCACGATGCCCGATCCATCTGGTCGCTTAATAAACAGACCGGTTTACTACGCTGATTCCCGGATTTCCGACCTCAGGCTTACTTTCGCATAACGGGCAGGCGATCTACCTGCGGTTTTACGAGCGGCGAATTCGGTGTGCTCAGCCACACTCAATCCAACGTAGTAAACCGGCATGGTTTTAAAATGGCACTTAATTACTAACAGCATATAAAGTATTAAAATTGCTCACATTGAAATTATTACTTACCAATACCAAGCCAATTGCACAGAACGTTGGCCCGCAATCTGGTCTCAGCGCATCTCATCGCCTCGGTTTTTGGTTTGTAGCACAACTCCAATCGCTCACACACACTGTGAATGATGGCATCAAGCTGATCGTGATCATTGAGCATGTCATGGGTTACAAGAAATACGTCGTATCCCATGCTTTGCAATGCTGTCATTCGGGTGGCATCGTGGTCAAGCACAGCGCCCGATCCATGAATAACCTCACCTTGAAGTTCGATAATCACAGCTTTCATTATTATTGGGTTTACGATGACGATATCGCCGTAACAGATTTTCTGACCTGCGATTTTTCGAGCTGAATTCGACAGCGGTGTTAAGTCGTTGACGTATATGTTTTTAAACTCCGCTCCGCCAGTACGCCTCGGAAGACTTAGCAACATGATTCCAGCAACTTCTAGCGGGGATGCCGCAATACCCATTACCTGCCGTGCGGCTTCGTAGAATTGTTTTCCCCACATCTCGCCCTTAACCTTCGCTGCAAATTTGTGCAGTTCTTCTATTTCAATAAGAGGCTTTCTCATCCAGAGCGATGTGCCTTTTCCGTTTGCTTTATTTCCGGATCCGTCATTCTGCTGCCCACTTTGATCATTCTCGCTGTCCTTCTGGCTCGCCCGAGCATAGACTCGCTTCCATGGGGCCTCGTCTTGGGTTTCATCTAGTTCAAAAAGACTTTCTGTGGTGTACTGCTCTTCTTCTGATTTTGCTTGCTCAAGTGCCATGTCGACCGCGGGCGATGGTTTAAAAACCGAAAACCATCCGCAGAGCTCGTACATGGCCAGAACCAGGTCGCATGAAGAAACGCTTCGAGTCATGGTGAATAGCGTATGAAGAGGGTCTGTGACGCTAAAGCCCATGCCCGTGTCGATCGAGACCTTCTCTGTATAGGCGCTGTTCCATCGGATGGTCCGTCTTGTCTCGGAATGTAGGTTGCTTCGAGTTGATGCTGCTGTGATGACTGGGGTCTTGAGGACGTCGGTTACGAAAGGGGCTTGGGATAGAGCTCGCCAGCCTTCTTCGGAGTTGGGTAGGCGCGGGTAGAGGTCGCGCACCTGCGGTGGGCAGCGCCAATAGCGGAATGCGGTGTTTGCGCAGACGATTTCGTCCATTTGCGCCTCCCCTGGTATCGGCCGTAGACCGTGCGGTTGTGGTCGTGGACGATTATCTACCGGGGCATCATGCGGGTAAGTACCGGAAGCTGACCAAACGCTGACCAAAAGCTTGACGCAATCCGTTGAAAAGCCGCCATAGGCATGAACGCGCTGGTACAAGCTGTGAGCCAGCGGTCTCTGTCTCCACAATTGCACATAGATTACGCAGGGAATTCAATGAATGAACGCAGACGCATTTTGCAAAACGCGCAATGACGACACCTAAGGTGAACTGCGTAACATATAACGCCTTAGGTAACTTCGCTTCAATTTTGGTGTCAAAAAGAAAAAGGTCAGAGGCTTAACACCTCTGACCTGTGCTTTAGATGGTGGGCGATACAAGATTCGAACTTGTGACCCCATCCGTGTGAAGGATATGCTCTACCCCTGAGCCAATCGCCCGTCGCCTTTCGGCAAAAGAGATACTAACATAGCCGCGCGAGGTTTTCCAAGAACTTTTTGCCCCCGATTTTAAATTCGTGCGCGTCAGCCGCGCCATGGCAAACGCCGTAACCACTAAAATCGCAGCTCAACACTGCTTTACAGCTTGAACCACGACGTCTCGGGGTGGCAGCTTCGTCGATCAAGGCGATGCTGTCCAGATCATCGGGTAAAGTACGGGGTGCTTTCGGCACGATAGGGTCGGTTGCGTCTGCTGTACAGTTGTCAAAAGTCATACCTTGTGGATGTCCCTTTCTTCCAAATGGCAGCTATCTCAACAACGACATGCGGCAGCTAGAAGCATTGTACCAAGTAGGAAAAGCGTCACGGAAGCGGCGATCCAGTTGTTGTCGGCGGTCTTGGGGAGTGCCGCACTTGTCGCAGTGGCAGCCTTGGGCTTGGAGGCTTTGGCGACCGTGGTCTTGGTTACTGTCGTTGTTGTCTTGGTTGTCGCGGCCGCTGGTTTCAGCGCCGGATTTGTCGTGGGCCCTGTGGTGGGCTCTCCGGCAGCGGGGTTAGCATCGGCGGAAGGCTCGCCCGCCCCGCATCCAGGCACATCGCTCCCGTCGGTCTCCCCCGCCGGAGGCGTGGCGACATCGGGCTCAACCACCACATGCGGTGCCACTACCCCTGCAGCATCCATCACGCCACTAGCACCAAAAGCCCCGCCAGCAGGCGTCACAAACCGTGCGGACACAAGCGACCCGCCCGTACACGCAGCGCCGCCGTCGGCACCGGCCGCATCAAGCCACGAGGCGTCAACGGAAAGCCGACAGCCGGCCGCACCATCGCCAAGGCCCGCATCTTGCAGATACACACCGTAGGCGCGCACGCCCGCTCCGGACCCGGCGCCCGCGGCAACGATGCGCCCGCCGCCGCGCACGGCCATGTCGCCAGCGATCACGCCGGCGACCGCCTCGTCCGTAATATTGGCCACGTCTGCCCGGGCATCGACGGTGCATCCGTCCACCACGAGCGCCTGCGAAACGTGGATCCCGCACTGCGAGCCCGTCGCCGTCAGGGTCCCGGTGCCGCGAAGCGTCAGGCTGCCCCACACCTCCATGCCGCACAGCGTGATGTCCGCATCGGGCGCATGCGACTCCGTCACGGAATTCTGCCCGGCAAGCGTCAGCACCAGGTCGCCGTCGGCGCCGATGGCCTCGCCCGCGTAGCCGTTGAGCTCCAGATGGTCGGCATCGGTCCAGGCCCAGCCGGGGCCCGACACGCCCGGCTCGTAGTATGTCGCGCCCGCGATGATGAGGCTCTCCGCGCCCGCAGCATAAGAAGGCCCGCCCAGCAAAACGCATAGGCAGGCCATGGCAACAATCGCAATGTAATGACGGCTGGTGTAGGACTCGGCAGCAAACATACCCGCTCCGATCTTCGCGGGAGCCAATAGAATATGCACCAGAAAATGCCCTGGTGGCAGCACTTATTAGTTTAGCGAGATCGATGCAGGAGCAAGGAGAAATCGCGTGGGCAACTCCCACAATTAGGTGTAAATCGTTTTGCCAGTCGGTGAAAGGAAGAATCGGCTTACAACCTCCGTTTCGATTCTTCAAAAGCGCAGGTAGCATCCTTCAAATTGACAGCATGATACTCCGAAGTGAATCTGAACTTGCGTCAAGACATCTCAAGCAATCTGAATTTCGTAATGTAGATGCGATGCAATAAGAACATATATTCGTTATGTTTGGGTGTTGATGATGGAGGGCTGCGTCGCGATTGAACTGCTCTTTCGGGCCTTCTCTACGAATTCGCTGATCCAAGATCTTGTTGTGTTCTTGAGGATCCGGATGTTTTCGGTCGCTTCAATGTCGATTTCCATCATTGCCCTGTCGGCGATGTCGTCCGGCAATGTCGGCAAGCCAATGGGAGCAGTCTCCCTGTACTTCTTGGCAAACATGGATACGTATCTTTCGACAAAGAACTTTTTGTCGCTTACGCTTAGCTTGGAGAAGTGGCTCATCAAATTGAAGCGGGAGAGGAGTTCTGCCGGGAAAGTTTCATTGATCTTCCCGAGGGGGCAGTTTGTCGTGAATACGATGATGAACCCGCGGAGATCGTGCTCCATCCCTTGGGAGTCCGTGAACGATCCTGTCTCGAGGAGATCGAGGAAGAAGTTCCAGACGGCGGGTTCAGCTTTCTCGAACTCATCCACCAGGAGAATTCCGGCATCGGACGAGTCGATCTTCTTTCCCAGCTCGCCTTCTTCGCTTCCCATGTATCCTCTCGGGCTGCCAATCAGGGAGTTTAGAGAGTCCTTGCTGCTGTAGTTCCCAAGATTGACTTTAGGGAGGGGCTGGCATGGCGCGATTGCCTCGCAGAGAATCTTGGCGACTTCTGTTTTCCCGACACCCGAAGGGCCAAGAAGGAGCAACGAGAATACCGGCTGCTCGTCGAGCGCGTTGAAGAGCCTGAAGCTGCGCGATCGGGATTCGAAGGAGCGTTTGAATTCGATCTGGCCTATGAGCTCGCTTTCGAGGGTGGTGAGGACCTGTTTGAATTCGAGTTCGTCGAGGGATACGAGTGTTCTCTTTACTCTTTTGTCCTTCTGGGCGTCCTTATCGATCTCGATGTCGCATTCTATAATGTCGTCGAACATGGTTCTCAATTGGTATGCTCCTTCGTTCACGGTTTTATCGTCTCCGATGAAGAGGGTGCCAAAGGGTAGCTGGTGGACGAGGAGCTCGAATTTCGATGCCAGCTGAAGATCGCCCGAGAGTAACCCCACAAGTGATGAAACGTCCACGACGAGCTTTTTCTCGGAGAGGAGCTCGGAGATTTGGTCGCTTCCGTGTAGTTCGAGAAGCGACATCAACTTGAAGCCGCCGTCTCCGAGCTGGTCGATCAGGGCTTTATACTGGGATTTGTTGTATGTGACGAGTTTGCGCATGGCGTTGCCTATCAAGCCTCGAAGGACACTGCCTGAATGACAGCAAGGATGTCTATGTAATAGCCCTGTTCTACCCGATTGCCGCCGCCGGTCATGGCGGTGGGTGACGGGTTCTTTCCGCATATAACAATGTCGTTCTGCGGCGTGCGTTTCGGGTCGTCTGGCTGTTGGAAGTAATCGAGGGGGCTCTTCATCTGGGCCGGGGTGATTTTCCCTTTGCATATCCCGACGATGCCGACCTTTCCGATGAGCAGGTCGTCGATTGTGTACCCGCTTTCGAACATTTCTTCTCCATCGAGGGGAATCTTCGCGTACAGCGGCGATCTTCTTCTTGCGCGGTTTCCTCTGAGCTTGAAGGCTGCGCCGTCTCCTATGAAGGATTGCATCATGTGGCCGATGTCGAGGTCTCCGGCATCGGAGACGGTGATTCCGTCGAAGGTCCCGCTCATGATTGCCATGATGCCTCGAATCTCCTCCTCATTGATGAGCTCCAGCGAGACATCGCCGATGTATGCGAGGTCGCCTTCTGCAAGCGTTGTTCCGCTTTCGGGGGCTTTGCAATGCTCCATTATGTCGGCGAGCATCCGGCTATTTGTGTTCACGTATTCGAGGGTGTCCACGATCTTCTCTTGTTTTTCGTGCCTGACGCTTCCTTCGAGTTTTGCCCTGAGTTTCGTCAGAAAGGGAGGGTTGAGCTCCGCTTCGGCGTTCAATGATGCTCTCTTTGTCGTCCCGTTCTGGTTTTCCTTGGAGCTTGTAGTCTTGAGTTTGTTGTCCAGGAGCATCCTCGTCTCGAACACCTTCTGCTGATTCATGTAGTAGACGGTGAAGAGGCCTGGTATTTTATTTTCTGGCATAGTTCCTCCGCTCCTTTCCTTTAGCGTGGGGCTGTCGTTGTTTCCGCCCCTCGTTATCCGCGTACCATCCGTTTCACACCATACGTATCATTGCCACTCCGAAAAAGCAATCGGACCCACCATGCAGCCGAGACGGACAGAAGACCGTGAGCACGGCGAAGAAGACGTGACTGGCGCATCCTTCAATCTATGCAACAAATGAAATCAAGCCGGCACCGCGCAAGCGCAAAACAAGACCGCTGGCACTGAAGCGCACGGCAAGTGGAGCATCGGTGCTACTTCTGTACGGGATACCCAAATCGGCTCTCAAGCTCCTCCAGATTTCTCAAGAACAAACGCCTTCTCATTGATCCAGTTTTCGTTTCAACGTTCGTTTCTTCCAGTGCAGTCTTTATCTCAAGTATCCATTCAACTAAATCCGCCGATGGCACCCCACCCGGAATCCAAACGTTATGAAGATGCACAAAGAACTTGCGAAGCGCCTCTTGATTCGCCGCATCTTCTCTACAAAATGACTCGACAATGACTCTCGGACTAGCATTAACCAACACTTTGACATCGCGTTCTGCAGCATCGTTGAGAAGTCGAGCAATCTCCCTGCCCGTCAGTCCCTCCGCTCCCTCAGATATCATCAACTGACTCGACATCTTTTTATTCAGCTCTGTCCGAGCATAACGCTCAAGTTCTTCGGCGAGCGCCCGTCTTTTCCGCCTTTCGTCTGCACTAAATACTGGTCCAGAGAGGAGCTCAGAAGCTTTGTCTAGATCGGCATCGATCACTTTCTTGCAATATTTGATAAAGTCATTTTGCGAAAATGGACATTCCCATTTGAGGTCAGATAGCAGGTAATAAACCTCGAGCACGTCGTGCAAACAATCGACTGAATAATGTGCTCTAGTAACTAAATCATAGTAACGCTGCGCGAGGCCATCTACATTATCGTCATCAAGATCGTAAGCGCACCGCATACTTTTAGCGATCTCCCTAACTTCGAGGGTATCGCGGTTGCTCGGGTACCGTTTCCAAATGTATGTTTTAAACCCTTGTTCGAGATCTTCAATATCTACATCGCCTGAAGGGTCGAATGCCTTACCTATCACGGAGAAATCAGAGTATTGCTCGTAAAGAGACACTCTGCGATCGTATTCCAGCGCCTCCGGACTGAGCCATTCCTCTGGCTTTCCGTTTTGTGGCATGGAAGGTGCGTTCCCCATGGAGGTCAACAAAGCAAAATGGACTGCGTCCCGTAGAGCGTAAAACCGGTTTTGAAGTGCAATTCCTGTATTTTGAAGCACCTCAAGGCTGCAAATTCTTCTGATTAGCTCATGAGCACGAATCATTGCCCGAGCATTTACGCATCCGCTGGCCTCTACCCCCGCAAGTATGGCGCTATGCATATCAAGGTCTTCCGATGGGCGACAATCTCCCATGAGAATTTCTTTGGTCAATGCAGACGGGCACGGCTTGAAAGGATAGACTTTCCAAATTAGCTTTTCGCGTACGTCCCTATCGAACTCTCGCATCGATTGCACATCACTTCCTTCCCAGGCATTTGAAACCAGCATGACCTTCAATCCAAGTCTTTCGACAAGATCGTTCATCGTTCCGAATAGCGCCAAATCGTCGCTATGTTTAGAACGCCTCTCCACATCATCGAATACAAGAAAGTGCTTCTTTTTGAGCATTAGGCAGGCAACGGATTGTATCCCGACGGCGAGATTCACCGATAATCCCGTTCTTTTAATTAAAGCCCTCGAAATACCGTTGAGGGCGCCCCCTATAGTTTTGGCAGCAGCTTGCGCCTTCATACCTTTATCGCTAAGGTGTACAAGCGCCATCACAATACGTTCGTATAGATCATCAGCAGTGGCAATTCCGAACATGGAAACGCGGACAAGGTTGTATTCGCCCTTTTCGAGATACTCGTTGAGTTTCCCTTCGATGAATCGGGTCTTTCCCGATCCCCAATCTCCCTCAAGTGCAATTGCATATTGATTGTCCTTATCCTTGAGATAGGAATCAATATGATCGATGAGTTGATCAGCAGGCTCTTTTGACCGGCATGTCTCCATTATTTCCTCCTGCATAAACTTATAGCGAAAGATTTCCTTCGCTGCGCTAGATCAAACCGCAACCGAGGTCGCCCCGTTCACAACAATGATGGCATAAGCTCGATCGAATGAGTATTTGAGCGCCCCCCAATATTCGCGGTACGGAAACGTGCAAATACTCACTCGATGCTAGATCTGCGCTAGCGGCCGAGGCCATCGGAGAAGATCCGTTTGTCGCGGGCACGATGACTTCGCGTCGGTGATGCCGCCCCTTGTGATTTCAAGCTAGTTCGCCGTGGCGGCGTTCCTACGGGGGAAGCGTTGCGGCTCCTCTTTTCTGAATCTGGCAAACCACCTGTAAAGGCGCGACTCTCTCAAGTGGTTGAGCTTACTCAGTCTTCCGCGCTCATGTTGGACGAGAGGCACCGCTCGATGCGGTCGGCCCATTTGTTCCTGCGATTGGCGTTTGCTTGCATCACCGCAACCTCTTTGAATTGGCGTTGCAGCATGTTTGCCTTAAGAAAAACAAGCTGTTGAGACGCACCCATTTATACGCTTACGAAACGGCAACCATCGATCATCCCTTATTATTCGGAGTTAGAAGTATCGCCCCACGACGCTAAGCCGGTGACCATCCAGTGACTTTTGACAACAAAATAGACATCGCCAATCTGATTGTCCAAGCATTCATCGGATTCTTTACCTTGGGGACCTTGATTGCCGCATTGCGGCAAAGCAGCCAGAACAAAAGGAACAGGGAGGACGACACCAAGCGGTATCAGCCATCCCGCATATCGGCATGGTACGAAGGGGGTCGAAACCGAACCGATCAGCCCAAGGACAATCGATTCGTCTGGCAGTTAGTCGTGCTTCGAAACGAAAGCGAGTCCCCCGTCTACGACGTAATCGTCACCTGTGTCGGGATTAGCGGAGCCGGCCCCTCTTTCAAAGGAGAGGACAACCGTCCCGCTTTTCCCGACCGCGTCTGCGTCGGCACGCTTCCTCCTGGAGCATGGTACACATGGCTCCCGACGGAAGGGCACGGAATGGGAGTACGCACGGCACCCGAAACGGCTTTCACCGACGCAAACGGAACTTCGTGGGTTCGGCGAGGCAACGGAAGTCTCGAGGAGATCCCTATGGAGCCGACCTCGTTCTACAGGCTGCCCCTCCCCTTGACCTGGTACGGATGCAAGAAGCTGACCGAGTAGCCCCTTGGCATCGTCGCTTTAAGCATTGGGTTTTCCGGACTGAGACGCGAACTTTCCCGGCCGTTCCGGATAACGGGAAAGTCAGAATCATTCGGGTTTGCGGGGCGGGAACGCGAGAGCGACTCCGCCCTTATTTTTCGATACACCCATAAATTGAAGCGAGATCGGCATCATCATCTCGAAGCACTTACTCACAGATCCATATGGTAAAGGTAGCAATTCACTACCTTTTATGCATAAATTACAGGTATCTTAATTAAGCTGTTAAAAAATAATCAACAGCTGTTCTGATTAACCGGCTAATACAACCATGATTCCAACCACTGGTTTTACAAACGATAAAGACCAGCTTCCAACCACTTATTTACCATTCTCGACAAGATAATCGAAGTCAATCAGCTGAAGCTGCTCTACGAACTTCTCCAAATACGAGACAACTTCCTCGTCATTCACGAATAGCGGCCTGTCCTGCGTCAGTCTGCCTGATTTGTCCTGCGGATAGCGGAGACTGATGCCGTTGTCATCGATTTCGGCAATGGCTTTTACAAAAGCACCCATGTTCTTGATGGTTGTATTGTCTTCACGGCACTTTTGCCCCGGAAACCTCGAGAGCAAGGAGTTCCACAGGTTTGTAAGGCTGTGGTCTTTCTTAGGCTTAGCCCCACATCTTTTTATCGCCCTCTTGATTGAAAGCTCAATACAGTGCCTTGTGAGGAACATCACCGGAATCGCGTAGGAATGTTCCAGCATCACATACATGCCCGGCCTGTCGGTCGCTCTCCTCCCGGCGGCCGCAAGCTCCTTGGCGGCATTGAGGAAGGATCTAATGAACTCATCGTCGAACCTGTCGGCTTTAAGCTCGTCTTTCACCAGGGCAGACGAGTCCAACAGCATGAAATTCCTCAAAGTGGGGTCATTGAAGCCATGCATCTGAGGCTTCATGACCTGTTGATCCTTGTATTTAGGGAACACATGGTCATTGAACACGCTATCCATCAGAGAATCCCTCCTGTCTTCGCGTCTATCCTCGCCCCCGACTTCGAGTCGATGAACTCGTCCACAGCCTCGCCATAATAGACCAATAGATAGTACATCTGAGCTGATGCGGTGCCCACAGCGATGCCAGAAACTCAGACGCCCATGAATGGCGGGGAAACGTTACGAGATGGATAACGCTCCAGAGCGCATAAGGTCCGGCTACTTTGCTCGACCGGCGACGAAGCCCCATTACAGTCAGAAACGAGCTATTCGATACCCCGTTGATGCATTTCCCGGTGTCGCATACGATGCAAGCAAGCCCGTCTGGGCCGCCGATCGGGCGCCCGCGTACGGCCGTCTTTCCCTGCCCCGAAGAGGTCCCGGGGGGTATTGCCGACGCAGGCGTCGCCGTTTCAGACGACTGATAGGAAACTGCCGGACCTCAGGGAAGATGGCCACGGCCAGGTAATGTGGGTGTCGCGGGAAACGGCTTCCGATCGACCGACGATTGGAGGATACCATGGCCAACAACGCAGCGCCCGCGAGGAGGGCCGTCCTCTAGCTCGATGTCGGGAAGTCCTTCCACTGGGCCTGCATGCTCACCCGGGACGGGCAGGTCGCCGTCAACCGCCCCGTCGCGAACTCCTAGCATGAGCTCGACAGGCTGTTCTCGCTTGGTGACCACCACCGCACTTACCGGCACAGAGCTATACGCCAGGCACAAGAAAAGCCGCCGTTAAAGAACGGCGGCTTTGATTCTCGCATATTTATTAAGAGCGACTAGAGCGTCTTGAGGTACTCCCCCAGCTCTTCCTCCCAGTCGGGCATGTCGAAGCCTGCGGACTCCAGCTTGGACAGGTCGAGCGCGGAGTGGACCGGGCGCGGTGCGATGGGGCCGGCGGCGCTGGCGTAGTAGTCGGCCGTGGAGACCGGGACCACCTTGCCGCCGTTGCCGTTGGCGGCCTCGAAGACCTCACGCGCGATTTCGGCCCAAGAGGCGACGCGGCCGCTGCCGGTGCAGCCGTAGGTGCCGTAGGGGGCCTTGTTCTCCAGCACGTGGAAGATGGCCGCGGCCATGTCGCGCGTGAAGGTCAGGCGTCCCAGCTGGTCGTCAACGACGGTGATCTGGGTGAGCTTATCCCCCGGGTCGGCGACGCGGTCGGACAGCGCCTTCATGGTCTTGACGAAGTTGTGCCCCTCGCCGATGACCCAGCTCGAGCGCATGATGTAGTGGCGCGGGCAGCCGGCCACGGCGATGTCGCCTGCCGCCTTGGTCTGGCCGTAGACGGACAGTGGGCTGAGGGGCTCGTCCTCGTCATGGATCTCGGCGGTGCCGTCAAAGACGTAGTCGGAGGAGACGTGCACGAGCGTGATGCCGTGCTCGGCGCAGGTGCGGGCGAGCAGCGCGGGCCCCGTCGCGTTGGCCTTCCAGGCGATGACACGGCCCTCGGGGGTCTCCGCTTTATCCACGGCCGTGTAGGCACCGCAGTTGATCACGGTGCCGTAGAGCGACCAGTCGTACTGCGAGT